>DATKCA010000257.1:0-5648 GCA_035544675.1 Thermoanaerobaculia bacterium
TCGTACGCGCCGGTACTGATGTTCTCGAAGTAGAACTCCCCGCCGCCGCCGAGCGGCGAGACGAACGTGGCGCCGCCGGCCGCCAGAGTGATCTGGCCGTACACGGGAACCACCTCGTTGCCGCCGGCGCTCACGATCATCGTGCCGGTGACCGTCCGTACCTCGCGGACCATGAAGTCGACCAGCGCGCCGCCGCGGAAGGGCGGAGCAACCGTCGCTTCCACCGCCTGCACGTCGTAGCGCAGCGGGACGTCGCGATCATCGATCCGGAGGCGATTGCCGTAGTACGGCAGCAGGTTCGGGACAAGAAGATTGCCGCGCTCGTCGGTGCGGCCGATCAGCTGGTTGCTCGAGTAGACGCGCACTCCTTCCACGCCCCTCACGCGGACGAGGGCGAAGCTCTGATCGACGGGACGCGCCGGGATGACGGCCCCGCCCTGGTAAACGACGCCGCCGGCAACGTTGAGGATCGGATCGCGCAGGTTGAACGGGTCGAACGTGACTTCGTAACGGCCCACTCGGTTCTGGTACTGAACAGAGGCCGAGCCATCGGTGCGGGAACGGCCCGAGATCGTCTGGAACCGATACCCGTAGCCGGTGCCGAGAGGGAGCGGACGCTGCATCTCGGCCAGAATGCTGTCGCGTCCGTCGCGATGATCGTAGGCGATGTTGGCGGTCGTGTTTCGCGCGGTCTGAAAACTGAAGCCGGCGAAGTACTCGCCGCTTCGCCGACCGCCCTGCTCGCTCGCACCGACCGAAAAGAGAAGACTGGTCGTGGCCGTGAGCGAGACGTTGGTGAGCAGCGCGATGCGCTGGCGGTCCTCCGCGTCGCGCATGCGGCTGCTCGACCACTGCAGTCCGACGTTTCCCCACGACGGCAGGTAGGAGGCGAAGACGGTCGCATCGGTGATCGTGCGGTCCGTCGTGGCCGGGAGTGAGAAGTTGGCGTACTCGCGGCTGAGCTGCCGCACGCTCCCACCGAAGCTCGTGCGGCGCGAGAGCCGCCGGAACGTCATCTGTCCCGCCGCGCCCTGGCGTCCCGCCGATTCGCTCGCCGCCGCCTTGAGCTCGATTTCTCCGGCCCGGGTGGCGAGCGCAATGCTCGGCCCGCCCGAGATCAGATCCTCCGAGGCCTCGAAACGACCGCCGAGAGTGAGCCAGTCGGTGATGCCACGCCGATGAAAACCGACCAGCAGCGGGTCGCCGTAGTCGAAGCTCTCGGTGGCAAAGTTGTCGCGGATGAAGCCGGCGGAGAGCAGGTACTCGCTGAGGCCGCGCGCCAGAATCGTCGTCGAGTAGTAGAACCGCGCGCTGCTGCTCTGCTCGCGGCCAAAGGCGTCACGAACGACAACCTGCGCGTTCGACGAGCCGGCCGAGCCGGGGATGTTCCGGATCTCGAACGGTCCGGGCGGAAGCTGGCGGCGGTCGACGAGGATGCCGTTCACGTAGATATCGACGGTGGACGGCGTCAACGCCGCTCCACCCAGCGTGAGCGACGGGAAGCGGATGAAATACGGGTCGAGATCGAACGATCGCGACACAGTGAATCCGCCCACGAAGCCGGATCCGCCCAGATCGCCGGACAACACGGTCCCATCGCCCACCGTCCATCGGCGCAGAGAATCGCGCTCGTCGATCGTGTAGTTCGTGAGGCCGCGGACGAATCCGGTGTCCGGCGTCGTCGAAAACGTGCTGTAGAGCAGATTGCCGCGCAGGCTCGATCCCAGCTCTCCGAAAGCGGATACGTCGGACAAGCCCACCGACGAGACGGCGTAGTTGAAGAATGAGCTCGGATCTCTCGAATAGACCACGTTCTCGGGACGCGCGGTCTGCAGCGTGAGCGACGTGGCGCCGAGGAAACGCGGCTCTGTGGTGACGGACAAGGTCAGGTTCGCCTCGTCGAAGTTGTAGCTGACCCAGGGGGCCAGGGCGCGGAGCGAGACCGCGTCCCCCTCGTCGATCACACGGGAAGCGCGGCGAAGACGCGCCACCGTCTGGACGCGCTTCCATTGAACACCGGTCAGGCCCGCCCGCTCGAATGCTGTGATCGGCAGGAACACATCCGTCTCGGAGATGATGACCGAGACTTCGCCCTGCCCGACCTCATTCACCGTGAGGGGCAGAACGAGTTGCGTGTCGGCGGCTCGAAGGGGGTTGGTCATGAGAGTCAGGACTGCCACTGCTGCTGCCCGCGCCACCCCATTCATTCGAGCCAAGACATTCTCGTTCAGAAGTCGACGATGGCCGTGACTGTATCGGTGTACCAGCCGGCAGGTACGACCTGCCCGGGAGGAATGCGCCCGTAGACCTTGAGATCGCGCGGCGTGCTGCCCGTCGAGAACTCGAAGAGCAGCGGGCTCTCCCCCGTCCAGTGCGTCCGGCGTGCCTCGTCGCTGAAGATGCCGTATTTCAGCCGTTCTCCGCCCGAGGAGAGCGAGCGGTCGCCGGCCGATCCGCTGTCGATCAGGATGGCCGCGCGCGCGTTCCGCGTGCACAGCACTCGCACGCTGGCCGTGCCGTCGAGCTCGCGCGTCGCGTTCTCGACGATCGGGTCGTAGACGCCGAACGCGAGATCAGTGGTCTCGATCCGGCAGTTCGGTACGACCTTCACCGTCACGTCGAGACGCACGGCGGTCGTCCCGCTGGCGAAAAGCGGCATCACCATCAGCAATGCTGAACCTGCGATCACCGCTAATCGAAAACGCATCGTCATTCCTCGACACTATGCAGTTCATTTACGAAGACGACTTGCACGAACGGGGCGGCACAGCGGCGCTCCCCGTCACGCTCGAGCCATTCGGAGCCATGTCGGTCTGCGCCTCGATCGAGACGCTCCTGATCTTTCCGCAGACGTCGGTGGGCAATTCCACTTCGTAGGTTCTCGGCGTTCCCGGCAGCACATACCATCCGTCGAGCTGCCTCTCGAACACATCGGAGCCACTCTCGCCCAACCCGCGCACCCTCACGCCCTGCACGGAGAAATGAACGTTCCCGCTGTTCTTCACTGCGAAGTGCAGCTTGCCGTTCTCGACGCGGATCGCATCGATCTGACCGGACTCACTGACCTTGGCCGGCGCGACGAAGACCGGCACTCCCATCTTCGTCAGAATCCGGACCTGGGCGCCTTCAGCAGACGCCTGCGACGCCAGCGGAGGCAACTCCTCGAAGAAGATCCGGTAGCTCTTTTCCGTCTCGGCCGCCGGCGTCTTCGAGGCGATTCTCACCTTCCGCTCTTCTCCCGCGTTCAGCGACAGCAGCGCCGGAAAGAAAAGGATGTCCTCGGTCGGTGTCAGATTCATCGTTCCATCCGCCGCCTGTGACCAACCGAACGCGCTGATCTGAAAACGAAGCGTCTGATCGCTCTCGTTGGTCAGAGTCAGCAGCGTGCTGGCCGAGCCCGGGACGAGCGTGACGCGGACTGGAGTCACCTTGAAGGCACTCCCAAACATGAACTCGGCCTGCGTGAGCAGGCCGAGCAGGAGACAAGCTTTGATCAGGTATTTGCGCACAGGGCGATTCCCTCGCGGATACTGTACGACTTAGAAGTTGATTGTGGCAACGACGGTGTCGTTGTAGCTGCCGGCGGATACATCCTGCGCACCCGGCACCCGACCGTAAACCGTGGTCGAGCGGACGTTCTTGTTCGCCGGCGCCGTCAGCGTCACACCGGAACCGGCGCCCGAGCCCCAAAGGGTCGTGTGCCCGTTATCCGAGTACAGATCGTAGTCGAGGAAGAGGCCGGCCCCGGCGGTCATCGCGCGCGTCGTGCTCAACGCACCACCGGCATTCGCGCCTGTGCCGAGGTCGATCCGGAGTCCCGGGGTGCCCTTCGTGCAGGCCACGTCGACCGTGCCGGTCGAGTCGAGGTGAGCCGCTGCGCCGGAGTTGGCTGCGATCGGGTCGTAGGCGCCGAACGCGACCGGGGTGGTGGCGATGGTGCAGTTGGCGACGACGGTGGCCGACACGTCCAGGTTGCTGGTCGCGGTCTGGGCGAACATCGGGGTGGCAACCAGGACGGCCAGGACGAGAGAGACTTTGACTGCGCGCATGACTTTCTCCTTCTTTCGTTTGCAGGGACTGCTTGGAGCCCCTGTAACATCTCTAAATAACTCTTATTCCGTTTTTTCCCTCGAGCGCCGCCGTGCACGTGCCTCGGCCTTGCTCGACAGTGAGGAGAATACGGGTCGGACATCAAGCGGCCGCACAGGCCAGCATCAGATATCCGTGAAAGGGCCCCCGAGAGAGGGGCAACCGTGAAGAAGGCGTGAATGTCGCGTGAATCGGCCGGGAAAGACCGGACTACAGCGGAGTGGCGGTGATGCCGAACGGGAGGGCGTAGGTGCCCGGGAGGATGCTGGGAGGGAGGGAGAGCCTTCCCTGCAGCAGGAGGGAGTCGCCGCCGGGCACGGAGGGCCGGGCCGCCCAGGCTTCGCTGGCCATCACGCGCATCGATCCACCCTCCCAGTTGAGCGTGAGGGGACCGAAGGCCTCATTGAGCCTGGTGACCGTCAGCAGATAGCGAGGGCTGTTGCTGCGGACACGGACGTGAATCGGGCCGGTCAGATCGACGTAGCCGCGCGAGATGTCGGCTTCCGTCACCGTGATCCCGGCCGGCGCGGACTCGAGCTGCGCAACGGCGTTTGCCTTGACGCGCACCGAGACGCTCAGGGTGGCGGTCGCCGAATCGGCCAGGGCGGTGGAAGTCAGGAGGGTGGTGAGAGCTGTCGCAATCACCGCCACTGCCACTTCGCGCTTTGTGAGCATCATCGAGACCGGTACAACGCAACGGGCAGACCAAATGCCTGAAAATCGTAAGTCTCTGTCGTTGCTGGACTTGATGGAGAGCCTGCACAGAGGCAATCGTGCAGAATCGTGACAGCGTCCAAAAACCAAACACGCTTTCGCCATGGATTGCCTTTCGGCAGGCACATCACGCGCCAGGTCACGGGAAAACAGCGCCGGTGGAAGACGCGATCTATATCACGCCGGGCGCGTCAACGGTTGTGAATCGTGATGCTGACCGGACCGCGTGTCAAATTGGTCACGTCAGTGAGCGCGGGCCTTCTTTACTTCGTCCGTTAGGGCAGGAAGGATCTGGAACAGGTCTCCTACCACCCCCAGGTCGGCCACCCGGAAGATCGGAGCCTCCGCATCCTTGTTGATCGCCACGATGTGCTTCGACGCTGACATCCCGGCCAGATGCTGGATCGCCCCGGAGACCCCGGCGGCGATGTACAGGTTGGGCGTCACCACCCGGCCCGTCTGGCCGACCTGGTGCTGATGATCGATCCAGCCCGCATCCACCGTCGCGCGCGAGGCTCCCACCGCCCCGCCGATGGCGTGAGCGAGGTCGCGGATGAGGGAGAAATTTCCGGCCTCCTTCAGGCCGCGCCCCCCCGAAACGATGATGTCCGCTTCCGCAATACTCATCTCGCCGGCGTCCGGAGTCTTCGTCTCGACGAGCCGGCTCTTTCCCTCTCCCGCGCTGTACGACACGTTCACGACCTCGGCAGCCGCCGACCCGCTCTCGACCGGCGGAAATGCGTTCGGCCTCGTGGTCGCGATGGCCGGGCTGCCGGTCACGTCGACGGTGGCGAAGGCCTTCCCCGAATAGACCGGGCGACGTGCCCGGAGCTTTCCGTCGACCC
>DATKCA010000258.1:0-56345 GCA_035544675.1 Thermoanaerobaculia bacterium
GTCGATTCGAAGAACGTGCCGCCGGTGATGGCTCCGCCGATGTTCAGCGACGTGGCCGATCCACCTCCGCTCGCCGCGTCCGGTCCTTCCTGCGCGATCTCGAAAACGTTGGGCATTGGTACAGCCGTGACGAAACCGGTCCCGTTGAAGCTCGCGTCGCCGACTCCGGCGATCGTGACTTTCGTACCGACAGGGTTTCGGTGATCGCTGTCGGTGGTCGTAAACGTCGCCACCCCGGCGCTGCGGGATGCGCCCATCGGTGCGATGGTGTTGTCCAGGCTGCTGTTGGTTCGATAGGAGATGACCGGTCTGATGAACCCCGGGGGTTGGTTGCTTTCGAAGTCGTTCCAGCCGGCGTGGTCGCCGCTGCCGACCACGAACACCTGCTCGAAGCTGGTGCCCACCGTGTTGACCCAGAGGTCCTCTGTCTCCGGCCGCCAGGTGAACGTGAAGGGATTGCGAAAGCCTCGGGCCCAGATGTAGTCGTTGTTCGGGCCCGCTCCGTCCACGAACGGATTGTCGGCGGGCACGTCGCCGTTCGGGCGCGCTCGGCCGATCTTCGAGGCGAGAGAGGTGAGGTCAGCGTCCACTCCGGTGAAGTTCCCCAGGTCACCGATGGCCCAGTAGAGCATGCCGTCGGGACCGAAGCCGACCGCGCCGCCGTCGTGATTCTGCCCGATGGTCGGCAGACCGGGAACGATCACGGTCCTGTTCACTCCGGTGTCGCCCATCGCCGTGTAGCGGATGATCTGCTGCTCGGTGCCCGACACGGTGGCGAAAAAGTAGACATACTTGTTCGTCACGAAGCCCGGGTCGAAGGCCAGCCCGATGAGACCACATTCACTGTTGGTGAAGACCGTCTCGGTGGCGAATGGCGTCGTGAGCAGAGCACCATCCTTCACGATGCGGACCTCTCCCCCCTTGCGCGTGACGAACAGCCTGTTCGATCCGTCGGGCGCCCAGGCGATCCCTGTGACCTCGCCACCGTCGACAACGGCGAACTGCGTCTCGGTGAAGTTCGTGTCGACCGGCGTGGCTGCTGCTCGAGATGGCACCAGGAGCAGCGCGGCCGCCGTCAGCAGACCGATGGACCGCGTGGATCGAGCGCTCACGGAGCCTCCTTCGAAGGACTTCTCTCGACTGGCGGAAAGGCCGGTCGATTTTATCTTACGTCCCCGCATGCGGATCGCGTTCACGCCCCGCTGCTGTCCAGCGGGCTCGCCGCCGCGACCAGGCGATCAGCATGAGGGCGGAGTGCTGGGGTATCCTGCACTTCGAAGCGTTTGCGCCCTTAGCTCAACTGGACAGAGCATCAGACTTCGGATCTGAGGGTTGGGGGTTCGAATCCCTCAGGGCGCACCATCCTTCCCGCCCCAGGCGCCACCCCCCAACCGCAACTCGCTGAGGTGACCGGCCTCGCCTCTCGCTTCGGCCGCAGATGGCGATGAGTCTCGACGGGACGAGGCGGGGCTATTCCGTCTCCTGCTCGGCCTCCATAGTCCGGTCGGCGGTCAGGTTCAACTCCGCCGAAGTGAGGTCAGCCGGTCTCTTCTCGCAGTCGAGCAGATGTATCACGATCTGCGACCGGCGATACGCCCAGCCTCCGGGCGTGACGATGACGACGACTCCGCACCACGGACACTCCACAGCAGGCTTCGGCACACATTCCCCCTCGACGGGGCGGAGAGAGAGTGCGCCTGTCACGTAGGAGAGGCGTCTGGAGGAGAAAACCACACCTGGGTTGGGTGGGCGGGGAGGGCGGGTGGCGCTGCCGGCCTCAGCTGCTGCGAATTGCCCGCGGCGCCTCTAAGTCCTTAAATCACGAGAGGTTCACGACCGCGGATACATGACCCTGCCGGTGCAGACCCTACGATGCCACCTGTCATGCTCTCCACAGATGAGATCAGAGCCTTCGAAACGGCGTGTCGCAACCGTTACAACTACGCCGTCCAGGAGCTCTTCAACGCCCTCGGCGTCACCAACGCATCGGCCGTCCTGATGCAGGCGGCGACAGCCCCGGGGCCCCTCTCCGCCCACATCCTCCGTCACGTACGGGAAGCCATCCATGAACAACAGCGTCCTGGTTGAACTCCCGGTGCTCGAACAGACCGAGATCGAAAAGCTGATCGCAGCCTTCGACGATCGGCGGAACACGCCCGCGGCCAGTCTGCTGGCCTATGCGGGCGTGCAGACCGCCAGCGGCGTCATCGTCCGTCTAATCATTGCCGGCGACGAGGAGCAGGAGATGCTCCTCCGGCTCATCCACGCCGCACTCGCGGAACAGGAACGGCTCGAAGCGTAGTACGATCGCGGCGGCTTGCGCCGGTCGGAACGAAACGCGCTCTTCGCGATCGCCAGCGCGTCCGCTGTGCTGCGAGCGATCGGCTTCTTTCACTACCGCTTCGACTCCGACGAGCCCCAGCACCTGCACGTGGTGTGGGGCTGGACAGCCGGCCTCGTCCAGTACCGCGACGTCTTCGACAACCACACGCCTCTGTTTCACATCCTCAGCGCGCCCCTCCTGGCGGCTCTCGGCGAGCGCGCCGGCATCCTCCTGTACATGCGGGCGGCCATGCTGCCCCTGTTCGCGATCACGATCGCCTCGACGTTCTTCCTCGGCCGGATGTTGTACTCGGCTCGCGTGGGCGCGTGGGCGGCCACGATCCTCAGCCTCTTTCCGACGTTTTTCCTGAAGAGCCTGGAGTTCCGGAACGACAACCTCTGCGTCGCGCTGTGGAGCCTGGCCCTCGTGCTGCTCGTGCGCCGGCAGATCACGCTTCCGCGCGCCGCCCTGGCCGGCATTCTGACCGGCGCGGCCCTGGCGGCATCGATCAAGGCGGTGCTGCTGATGTTCGCGCTCGTGGCGGCGGCGCTGGTCGTCCGGATGAGCCTGTCGCGGATCGCCGCGCTGGTGGCCGGATTCGCCGTGGTGCCGGCGGCCACGATCGCGTTCTTCGCCTGGCACGGCGCCGTCCAGGAGCTCTTCTATTACAGCTTCACCTACAACGCCGAGGCCGGGGACCGAGAGTGGGTGTGGTTCGGACGAGTGGTTTTCCCGTTCGCGGTCATGGTTCTGGTGTTCGCCGCGCAGCGGCGCGAGGGCGTGGACCCGCTGAAGATGTTCGCCGCGCTCATCGTGCTGTTCTTTCTCGTCGCCGTCTTCACACTGTGGCCGCTGATCTCGTCACGGGACTTTCTGCCGGTGATGCCTCTGGTTGCGATCTTCGGCGTGGCCGCGACCGATCGAGTGCGCTGGTATGCCGTGGCCGCCGCTCTGTCGATCGCCGCGGTGGTCTATTACGCGGACGGACTCCGCAACCGCACCGACGAGCACATCACGATGATGAACCAGGTGCTGCGGCTGACCAGGCCCGGCGAACCGCTGATGGACCACAAGGGGGAGACGATCTATCGCCGCCGCCCGTACTTCTACGGCTTCGAAACGGTGACGCGCGAGCGGCTGCGCAAGGGATCGATCGCCGACACGATTCCGGAAGACGTCATCCGCGCGCGTTGCTACGCCGCGCAGGCGGACGGCGCGCCGTTCCCACCGCGCGGCCGCCGCTTCCTCCAGGAGAACTTCCTGGACCTCGGACGTCTCCGCGCGGCCGGCCAGTGGATTCGCGATGACGGCACGTTCAGCATCGCCATCCCGGGAAGGTACGTCGTGGTCAACACCGACGGCCCCGTGCAGCCCCCGCGCGAACTGACCGCTGGGACGCATCGATTCGAGCGGCAGAACCCGGGAGAGCGTGTCGCGGTGGTCTGGGCCAGCGCGATCGAGCGCGGGCTGACACCGTTCCATCTGCGGGATCGGGATTTCTAGGCTCCGGGCTCGGGGGAACGGCAACCACAGAGACACAGAGGGCACAGAGGATCACAGAGCCCAGAGCCCAGAGCCCTGATTACGTGTAGAGGCCGCCGCTCACGTTGAGCACGGTGCCGGTGATGTAGCCGGCCTGTTCCGAGGCGAGGAACACGACGGTGTGGGCGACGTCGTCCGGCTTTCCGAGCCGGCGCAGCGCGATCCGCTCCTCGAGCTTTCCCTTGGCATCCCCGGTCATCGCCTCCGTCATGGCGGTCTCGATGAATCCGGGCGCCACCGCATTGACGGTCACGTTCCGCGAACCGATCTCGAGAGCGAGCGATTTCGTGAATCCGATCAGGGCCGCCTTCGAGGAGGCGTAGTTGGCCTGCCCGGCATTGCCCATCAGGCCGACGACCGAGGAGATGTTGATGATGCGTCCCCACCGCGCGCGAATCATCTTCTTTACGATCTCCTGCGTGATGTGAAAGGCGGAGTCGAGGTTCGTGCGCATCACGTTGGTCCAGGCCTCCGGTTTCATCCGGATAAAGAGGTCGTCCTCGGTGATGCCGGCGTTGTTGACCAGGATGTCGATGGCACCCTGATCGAGGAGGGCGCGGACCCGCTCCCGCACATTCCCGGCCGCGATGTCGAGCTCCACGCCGGCGGCCTTCCCGCCGGCCGCGACGATCTCCGCGGCGATCTGTCCGACACGCTCGGTGCTGCGGGCGGCGCACAGGACATTCGCACCGGCCGCGCCGAGCTGCCGGGCGATGGCCTCGCCGATTCCGCGCGACGCGCCCGTGACGAGAGCGGTCCTGCCCCCCAGATCGATTCTCATGCATTCACCTTTTCGAGATACGACTGCAGCGATGCGGCATCGGACACGTTGATCAGCTCCACCGATGGATCGATGCGCCGGATCAGTCCAGTGAGCACGTTTCCGGGACCGATCTCGACGAACTGCCGGACTCCCATCGCAATCATCTTCTGCACCGACTCCACCCAGCGCACGGGCGAGGCGACCTGACGCAGCAGGGCGTTGCGGACCGCATGCTCCGTGCCGATCGGCGAGGCGTCGACGTTGGAGATGAGCGAGCAGCGGAGGTCCAGGAGCGGCGCACTCTCCAGCACGGGACGCAGCCGCTCCTCGGCCGGCTTCATCAGCTCGCAGTGAAACGGCGCCGATACCGGCAGCGGCAGCGCCCTGCGAACGCCACGCGCCTTGGCGACGGCGATGGCCCGGTCGATGGCCGCCTTCGTCCCGGCGATGACGATCTGGCCGGAGGCGTTGATGTTCGCGACCGAGACGACCTCGCCCTGCGCCGCCTCCTCGCAGATGGCCTGCGCCTCCTCCACCGATGGACCGATCAGCGCCGCCATGCCTCCCGCGCCCACCGGCACCGCCTCCTGCATGAACTTCCCGCGGGCCCGGACGATCTTCGCCGCCTGGGGTGGAGTCAGGCCGCCGGCGCTGACGATGGCGCTGTACTCGCCGAGCGAGTGACCGGCCACGAGATCGCGGCCCACGGCGCCGCGCTGTTCCAGCACGGCGTGAATCGCGGATGACACGGTCAGGATGGCCGGCTGCGTGTTCTCGGTGAGCATCAGCTCCTCGTCGGGTCCTTCGAAGCAGAGCCGGGAGATGGAGAAGCCGAGGGCCTCGTCGACGTCGTCGAAAACCTTGCGCGCGGCGGGAAAACGCTCGGCGACGTCGCGGCCCATCCCCGCGAACTGGCTGCCCTGACCGGGGAACACGAATGCAGTGTGATGTTCCATGGGGGGCGCAGTTTAACGCTGGTGGGAGCGGGATGCCGCCATTCCGGCCTACGTCGCCGCTTCGGCAATGAGAGCGCTGTCGTGCTCGCGTTTGTGCAGGTCGCCGATCTTGGAGCGGATCTTCGTGTCGATCCGGTTCAGGGCGAAGTCGCGCGCCACACGGATCGCGTTCTTGATGGCCTTGGGGCTCGAGCGGCCGTGGCAGACGATGCATCCGCCGTTGACGCCCAGGAGCGGAGCGCCGCCGTATTCGGAGTAGTCCATGCGCTTCTTCAGGTCATCGAAGGCGCTCTTCAGAAGGAGCGCGCCGACCTTCCGCATCGGGCCGCGCGTCACCTCTTCGCGAAGCGTCCGGCTGACGAACTCCCCCAGCGACTCGGATGCCTTCAGCACGACGTTGCCGATGAACCCGTCGCACACCACCACGTCGGCGTTGCCGTTGAACACGTCCCGCCCCTCGACGTTGCCGATGAAGTTGAGTCCGGTCTCCTTCATCACGCGGAACGTCTCCTTGGTCAGCTCGTTGCCCTTGCCCTCTTCCTCCCCGATGGAAAGGAGTCCGACGCGAGGGTGGGCGATCCCGAAGATCATCTGCGCGTAGAAGTGACCCATCACGGAGAACTCGCGCAGGTGGGCGGGCTTGGAGTCGACGTTCGCACCGACGTCGAGAAGGACGGTGTGGCCCGTCGCGCTCGGCAGGATGGCGGCCAGAGCGGGCCGGCTCACCCCTTCGATGACGCCCAGGACTTTATAGGCCGAGGTCATGGTCGCGCCGGTGTGACCGGCCGAGACCATCGCGTCAGCCTTCCCCTCCTGCACGAGATTGGCGCAGACGCGAATGGAAGAGTTGCGCTTCTTGCGAAGGGGGGCCAGGGCGTTGTCGTCCATCTCCACGACTTCGCGCGCGTCGACCACGTCGATGCCGGCGGGAACGGTGGAGCTCAGCGCCTGCAGGCGCTCGCGAAGGACTTCTTCCCTCCCCACCAGCGTGATCAGGACCGGGAGCTCGGCCAGAGCGAGGAGTGCACCTTTGATGATCTCGTCGGGCGCATGATCGCCTCCCATCGCATCGAGGGCGATCCGCGAGCCCGGCGTACTGCCTTCAACGGTCATTGCCGCTGGATCAGAGGACGTCCTTCACGGCGATGACTTCGCGGCCTTTGTAATATCCGCACTTGGGGCAGACGCGGTGAGGCAGCTTGGCCTCGTGGCACTGCGGGCACGTGGAGAGCGACTTCGGCTTGAGGAAGTCGTGGGCGCGACGCGTGCGCGTGCGGGCCTTGGAATGGCGTCTTTTTGGATTTGGCATCGTGAGTCTCCTTAACCATGCAGCGCGCGCGCTACACGTTCTTCTTCTTGTTCAATTCTTCCCGGATCCCTTTGAGCGCGCCCCACCGGTCATCGACCATCGAGGCTTCGCATTCACAGCTTTCGCGCGTCCGGTTCGCTCCGCATACCGGACAGAGCCCCAGACAGCTCTCGTCACACAGCGGCTTCATCGGAATCGACAACTGAATCTGTTCGAGAGCCAGGTCCCTGAGGGGCACCGTCCGCTCCGAGTAGAACTCCACATCGAGCTCCTCCTGGGCGGAGATCTCGATCTCTTCGTTTTCCTCGATGCCCTCTGGACGGGGCCGGAATCTTACGTGAAAGCTCGAAACGTTCGCAAACGGGTAAGGCTCCACGCACCGCGAGCACGTCAGATCGGCGGTGAAACGCGAGGAGCCATCGACGATGTACTCCCCCGGAAGCGAGCCTTTGTCGGCGCGCACGTCGATCGTGACGCTGCCCAGTCCGGCAACCTCGTGGCGAAGCACTTCCGCGGCCGGAATCTCGAACGTCCCGCTGAGGTTCCGCGGCCCGTGCTGATCGATGTCGTCGAAGACGATGGCGTCCTTCATGGCGGTGGGGAAAGCACACTGCGGGCCGTGCCCGGCAGAACGCTGAACTGCCACCCTAACCTCTTGAGCCGCCGAAACTATTTCGTTCGGATGCGCACCGACAGCTCCTCCAGGTCCCCCGTGGTGGTGCGGGCGGCCTCGATCGAGTCGGCCGCGGCGAGGTTCCGGATCCATCGCCTCAGGTCCCGGATCGAGCGATAGAGCCGCGGCGTGGCCAGCCGGAGGGCCCTGCTGTCGCCGAGCTCTTCGAGAACAGGAACCAGGCGCCTGGGGTCGGCACGGGCCGCCCACTCCGTGGCCGGCCAACTGCCCGGGACGAGGGTCTCAGCCCGATATCGGCCCATGCTCGCCCCGTCGAAGGAGATGAGGATCCGCTCCCCCTCCTCACGGACTTCGCCGACCATCGAGGCCACGCGGGCGATCCTGGCCACCGCGGCTCGCGTCTCCGGATCGGCCGGGATGACGATGAGACCCCGCGGCCGCGGCAGGAGCGTCCCGGTGTCGACCTCATAGAGGATGATCGATCCGCCGCGGCGGAGCAGGGCCGAGAGGTTGGTGCCGAAGATGCGGCCGAGATCGCCCGTGACGGCAGGCGGCTCGGAGAACCAGGCGCTGAGCATGGCGCCGGCGGGAAACGAGGGAGCGCCGGCGCTGCCGGCTTCGGGCGCCGCCAGGAATGGCGGCGCTCCACGGGGCGCTCCACTGCGCGCTCTTGAAACGATGACGATCTCCGCCGGCGTCACCTTCAGCGATGTCGCGGCCGGGCGCGAGATCGGCGGGTACGCTCCGCGCGACTCCTGGCGCTGGACCACCAGGGCGTCTCCCTCCGGCAGCCCGGCCGTGAGGGCGAGCTCCCCCACCGGGTTGTTCGCCGAGCCGTCCAGCAGGATGAGGCCGTCCTTTTGTCCGGTGAAGTAGAAATAGCCGCGCAGCAGGAGCGCGCGAAGGCGATCCAGCTTCACTCCGTAGGCCACCCCGCGCTCGGCACGCCAGGCCACGAGGTCGGCGCCGCCGAGCATCCACGCCCGCGGCAACGACTGGCCTTCGCTCCATTCCTCGACCGGCTGGCGCGTGACGGGATTGGCGCGCAGCTTCGCATCGAGCGCCGCTGCCGCCGGGATGAGCGCGAACGCCTCGGCCGCGGGCGGCACGGCCGCCAGCAGCCGCCGCTTCGGCTCGTCCAGCGGGAAGCGCAGCGGGACGCTCCTCCGCGGCGTGGTGGCGGTGAGATAGATCGCGACCGCAGCGACCAGAGCGCCGATCGCGAGCACGACCAGGATCAGCTTACGCACCTGCTACTATCCGCCTCCGTGATTCTGCCGACCGCCGGCGTGATCGTTCACACTCTGGGCCACTCCGCAATGGAACGCCTTCGCGATGTCATCCGGGCGGCGGCCAGACGCGACCGCAAGCTGCGCGTCGGCATCGACATCCGGCCCTTCTACGAGCCGCTGACCGGCGTGGGGTGGTACCTCTATCACCTCATCCATCATCTGGCCGGGCGCGACGACGTCGATCTGATCCTGTTCGGCGACGCGCGCGTCACGGACCAGGGACCCCGCCTCCACGCCGATCTGCCGCCCAACGCGCGTCATCTCGTATTCGATCTCCGCGGCCGCGTGCCGTCCCGCCTGGACCGGCCGCTGACGGCCGCAGGGTACGTCATCTGGATGTGGCTTCAGCGCTGCGACGTCGTCCTGGGCGCGAATTACTTTCTGCCGAGGCTCATGGGCGCGGTGGCGCGCCGCCGGGTGATCACGGTGCACGACGTGACGTACAAGCGGTTTCCCCACCTGCTGCAGAAGGAGACGCTCGACAACCTCGAGGCGCAGATGACCCGTGAGATTGCCATGGCCGACGCTGTCATCTGCGTGTCGGAGTCGACGCGACAGGACGTGCTGCACTACTACGAGGTCGATCCGCGCCGCGTCGTGGCCATTCACTCCGGACTGCCCGAGCTGCCCGAGCCGGCACCGATCGACCTGCCGGCCCGCTACATCCTCTTCGTCAGCACCGTCGAGCCGCGCAAGAACCTCGGGCTCCTCCTCGATGTGTTCGAGCGTCTGGAGTACGACGGGTCGCTGGTCGTGGCGGGAAAGATCGGCTGGAAGGCCGGCGAGATCTCGAGGCGGCTGGGCGGGCCGCGGATCGTCCACCTCGACTACGTGCCGCCGGCGCAACTCGCCACCGTCTATCGCAACGCGGACGTGTTCGTGTTCCCGTCCATCTACGAGGGGTTCGGATTTCCGGTGCTGGAGGCGATGGCGCACGGGGTGCCGGTCGTTGCCGCGCGATCGTCGTCGCTGCCGGAGATCGCCGGCGACGCGGCGCTCTATTTCGACCCGGCGGACCGTGATGACCTGGCCGGACAGCTCCGGCGCCTGCTGCGCGACGAGGCCCTGCGCGAGGAGCTGATCGGGCGGGGCAGGGCGCGCGCGGCCGCGTTCCGCTGGGACCGCACGGCAGAGAGAACCGTCCAGGTCCTCCGCTCGGTGTCATGAGACGACATCCGCTGCGGGTCGTCATCGATGGCCGGCCGCTGGTCGGCAACCGCACCGGCATCGGCGTGCACGCGGCGGAGATCGCCCGCCGGCTCGGCGTGGAGCCTCCGCCTCTGATCGGCTCGCATGCCGAGATCGAGGATCGCACCGGCATCGAGGGGTGCCGCTTCGCCGTCCATCGCTATCCTCTCGGTGTGCTCTGGCAGCAGCTGGCCATGCCCGGGCTGGAGGGTGACGTCGTATGGGGCCCGCACGGGACGCTCCCGCTCTCGCTCGGGAAACCGGCCGTCGTGTCCATTCACGACTTCACGTCGATCACGATGCCCGGCCGGCACAGGCTGAAAACGGTCTTCTCGTTCAACCTGTTCATCGGTGAGAGCCTGGCCATGGCCAGCCGGATCGCGGCGGTGTCGCGAGCGACGGCGGAGGAGGCGATGCGCGGCTTCGGAGTTCCGGCCCGGAAGATCGAGATCGTGCCGAACGGCGTCGACGAGTTCTTCTCGCCCGGCGGCGAGGAAGGGAACTACATCCTGTATGTGGGCACACTCGAGCCGCGCAAGGGCGTGGCCGATCTCATCGCCGTCTGGGAATCGCTGCCGGCGCCACGGCCGCGGCTGGTGCTGTGCGGCGATCCGGGATGGCGGACGAGCATCGCCAACGAGGCGGTCGAGATCGCAGGCTTCGTCACCCGCGAGCGGCTGCGCGATCTCTATCGCGGCGCCATGGCGTTCGTGTATCCGTCACGGTTCGAAGGCTTCGGCATCCCGCCGCTCGAGGCGATGGCGTGCGGTGCGCCGGTGATCGCCTCGCGCACCGGGGCGATTCCCGAGTACGCCGGAGAGGCGGCTTTGACCGTCAGGCCCGGCGACCGCGGGGAGCTGCGGGCGGCCCTCGTGCGCCTGCTGGGCGACGCGGGACTGCGCCGCGAGCTGCGAGCGCGCGGCGCGATGCGAGCGGCCGCCTACTCCTGGGACGAGAGCGCCCGGAGGATGACCGAGCTGCTCGTCGAGGCGGCCCGATGAGAATCGGAATCGACGCGCGGAAGATGAGGGATTACGGGATCGGCACGTACATTCGCGGCCTCATGGCCGGGTTGTCGGAGTGCCGCGGAGATGAGGAGTACGTCATCTTCGGGCCGGAGAACGCACGCCCGGCCGTGCTGCCGGACGGCTTCCGCTACCACGCCGTCGAGGCGCCCCACTACTCCATCCGCGAGCTCTTCGTGATGGGACGGGCCATCGCCCGGGCGGACCTCGATGTCTTTCACGCTCCTCACTACGTGGTGCCGTTCACGCCATGCCCGACCGTGGTGACCATCCACGACCTGATCCATCTGCACGTGCGGCACAGGAATCCGCTGGCGGCGCTGTACGCGCGCACGATGCTCTGGCGCGCGGTGCGGAGGTCGCGGCGGGTGATCACGGTCTCGGAAACGGTGAAGAGGGAGATCGAGGCCGCGTTTCCCGGCGCCGCCGTGACGGTCACGCCGAACGGGGTGGGCGCGCCGTTCCGTCCTTCGCTCCGCACCAGCCCGGGCCCGAGCTACTTCCTGTACGTCGGAAACGACAAGCCTCACAAGAACGTGGAGCGCACGGTCGAGGAGTTCGGGCTGTTGCGAGGGGAGAAGCCGAAGGTGTCGCTCCTCTTGGTGGGAGCGCCGTTCGAGCGCTTCCACGCCACGCCGGGGGTGATCGCGCCGGGGTTCCTCGAGACCGACGAGCTGGCGGCGCTCTACCGCCATGCCGTCGCGCTCGTGCAGCCCAGCCGCGAAGAGGGGTTCGGGCTGCCCGCACTGGAGGCCATGGCATCGGGGACGGCCGTCATCACGTCCACGCATCCGGCGCTGGTGGAAGTGACCGGAGACGCGGCGCTGCACGTGGACGTGGAATCGGCGGGCGCGCTGGCGGCGGCGATGCGCGAGTTGATGGACGATTCAACACGCCGCGACGCGCTCGCGCAGCGGGGCATGGAGCGCGCGAAAGAGTTCACGTGGAAGCGCTGCGCGGAGCTCACGCGCCAGGTCTATCTCGCCGCGCGAGCGTGAAACCATCGTGGAACACTGCGTTCGGATATCCATTTTGATAAACAAATGCTTGACAATATGTTTTATTGATCGCATATTTACGACAAGAAATGATGATCGCCAGAAACTGGTCAATTGATTCAGTCACTGTTGAAGGTCTTCAGCATCAGTCTCTCCTCTCCTCCCCCCTACCAACGGTTTCAAGTTTGCCGGAGCATTCGTCCGGCAGTTTTTTGCCAAATAGGCGCGACCGGGAGGTCCCGTACGGCATGAAAGGTGGTGAATGCTAATGGCCACGAAGAAGAAGGCAGCCAAGAAGGGCAGCAAGAAGTCCTCGAAGAAGAGATAACAACATCATCACCATAATCTGGGGAGTCGTAATGCGGGGCCCATCCGGGCCCCGCTTTTTTTCCATGAGATCAGCACTCGTCGTCCTCGCCCTCTCTCTCACCCAACCGGCCCAGGCGGCCGATCTGGTCGTCCGGCACGCTTTCCAGTCCACCGTGCCACGCGGAGCCGTCCGCAAAGTGGTCGTGGAGATCCCGTCCGGCCACATCACCATCCGCAATGGAGCCGCGGACCTCCTCTCCGTCTCCGGCCAGGCCACCCGCGAGCCGGACGGCCCGCGCAGCGTCGCCAAGCAGCAGCGGATCGTCGACGACATCACGGTCGAGATCTACTCGAGCAACGACGAGTCGATCGTCCGCCGCCGCTTCGGACCGAACGCGAGCAACTTCACCGGACAGACCTTCACCAGCTACAAGCTCCTCCTGGACCTGCCGCCCGACGTCGATGTGGTGCTGCTCACCCGCGCCGGTGAAATCGACATCGACGGGACGTTCGGCAACATCGAGGTGAACCTGCGCGCCGGCGAAGTCCGCGTGCGCACTCCTCACCAGGGCGTCCGGCAGCTCAACGCCTCCTGCCGCGCCGGCGAGATCCGCGCGAACCTCGGCGCCGAGACCCTGACGCGCTCGGGCCTCTTCCCGCGGAGCATCCGCTATCGCAACGCATCCGGACACTCCACCGTCGATCTGCACGTCACGGCCGGGGAGATTGACGTAGTCCTTAGTCCTAGTCCTTAGTCCTTAGTCCTTAGTCCTTAGGAGGCCGCCGCCCAGCCACGACATGATCTCGTCGTTCTCCTAGGGACTAAGGTTGCTTAGAGCCGCTCCAGGTCCACGTGAATCCGCTGCGCGCCGCGAATCCCGCGCAGTGCGTCGCGGGCGGCATCCTTCTGCAGCTCGTGGCGCACCTTGCCGGTCACACGCACGACGCCGCCGTCGACGCTGACCCGGAGCACACAGCCGCCCAACGAGCCGGTGGTGGCGAGCTGGCGCTCGACCTCGCGGCGGATCCCGTCGTCGTCAATGGGAGCTTCCGGCACGATCAGGTTCGCCACGCGGGTGTGTCCGAGGCCCCGAACGACGCCAGCGGCGCGCTCGGCATTCTCAGATGTGGCCGTGCCGCGCAGAACGACGATGCCGCCGGCATTGCGGACCATGAGGTCCTGGACGGAGATCTTTGCGTCGTTCAACGCCTGCACGATGGCCAGGTCGGATGTGTCAGCGGCCGCCATCCTCGCCTCGACGGCCGGCGTCGCCGGCGCTGCGCCGTCATGCCGCACTGCGATGGTGATGATTCCTGCTGCGACTGCCACGACGGCGATGGCCGCCGCCGATTTGTTCCGGGTGGTCATGGCTCGGGTCCTCTCGTCCGCACGCCACTCCAAGCGCCGTGCCAGCGCTATCCCGTTTGTTTCACGAACGCCAGCGCCTGCTCGCGCGTGGTGACCTCACCGCGAATCTGCGCTTCCAGCAGCGCGCGCTTCACGCGGCCGAGCTCGGGACCTGGTGAGAGCGACGCCGCGGCGGCGATCTCTTCTCCGTTGAGCAGCGAGGAGAGAGAAAAGTCGGGCATCTCGAGCTGCGGGGGGCGTCCCGTCGCTCGGAGGAGCGGTGGAAGCTGGCGGGCCACCTCCTCCCCCGCGTCGTAGAGCGCGACGCGCCGATCGCCGTCCACGCCAAGCAGACCCTGCAGCGCGCCCACCTCGCGCAGGACGGCCTGCGACCATCTCCATCGCTTCGCGTACGCCCGCGGATCTCGAACCAGCAGCGCCAGTGCGCCGGCGAGCGTGACGTCATCGGCGAAAAATTTGCCGCTGTCCAGATGGCCGCCGAACAGGACGCGGTCCAGGCCGGTCTGGTGAAGCAGGTCGACCGCCTTGCGGAACCTGCCGGCGGCGAAGACGACCGCCAGCTCGTACGTCACGCGCTCCGCGGCCACGGAGAGAATGGCCGGCGCGCGGCTGCGGATGGCTTCCAGCGTCCCCTCCTCGATCTCCATGCCCAGCGTCACGGCCATGCGGACGGCCTTGAGGCAGCGCAGCGGGTCGTCGTCGAAGTTGGAGGCGTCGATCATCCGGACGATCCGGGCTTCGATGTCGTCGCGCCCGCGGTGCGGATCGAGCAGCGCGCCGTCGTCCAGGGAGACGGCCATGGCGTTCACGGTGAAGTCGCGGCGGGCCAGATCGGCCGCGATGTCGGCGTCCAGGAGGTCGGCGAAGTCGTAGACATGTTCGGCGTCGACGACGCGCCAGGCGCTCAGGTGGCCGGCCGTGCCGAGGCGGATGACGCGCCTGCCGGCTGCGCTGGCCGCGGCGAGGGCGTCCGGCGCGGCCACATCGACATCGCGCGGCGGCACGCCGAGGTGTGAGTCGCGGATGGCGCCGCCGACGACGTAGCAGCCGGGAGGGATGGCCTGGAGGCGCGGGAAGCGGCGCAGCAGATCGTCACGCAACGACATTGCCGAGCGTGCCGATCCCCTCCACCTCCACCTCCACCGTGTCCCCGCCGCCGAGCGGTCCCACTCCCGCCGGAGTGCCGGTCAGGATCAGATCGCCCGGCAGCAGCGTCATGACGGACGAGATGAACTCGATGAGGAAGTCACAGGGGAAGATCATCTGCGCGGTGTTGCCGTCCTGGCGCGTCTCGCCGTTGACGCGCGTGGTGATGCGGAGCGCGGCCGGATCGAGATCGCGCTCGATCCATGGCCCGACCGGGCAGAACGTGTCGAAGCTCTTGCCGCGGGTGAACTGGACGTCCTTCTTCTGGAGATCGCGAGCGGTGACGTCGTTCGCGCAGGTGAAGCCGAAGACGTAGTCGCGCCACCGCGCGGCGCGGACGTTGCGGGCCTGGCGACCGATGACCACGCCCAGCTCGCCCTCGAAGTCGACGCGCTGCGACTGGGGAGGGCGAACGATCGTCCCGCCCGGCGCCAGCACGGCGCTGGGCGGCTTGAGGAAGATGATCGGCTCGGAGGGCGCCTCGTTGCCGAGCTCCCTGGCATGATCGGCATAGTTCCGTCCCACGCAGATGATCTTCGACGGCGCGACGACGTTCCGCTGGTCGGCGCGGTGCGGCTCAGCAGGGAAGCGATCGGTTTTCATCTCCAGGTCCTACGTTATCATTCACCGCCTGATGGCCCAGACCACGTTGTTCTCCCGCGAGCAGATCGACAAGCGCGTTGCCGAGATGGGGCGGCAGATCAGCGCCGACTTCGCCGGGACGGAGATGATCGCCCTCTGCGTGCTCAAGGGGGCCGTGTTCTTCCTGTCCGATCTCGTCCGCAACATCAGCATCGACGTCGCACTCGACTTCATCCAGGTCTCCAGCTACGGCAACCAGAAATACTCCTCCGGGGTCGTCACGATCCTGAAGGAGCCGCAGCTCGACATGCGCGGCAAGGCCGTGCTGATCGTCGAGGACATCATCGACAGCGGCCTCTCCATGCGCGAGGTCTTCAACTACATCGAGAACCGGGGAGCCGCGAAAGTGAAGACCGCGACGTTCCTCGACAAGCCGAAGGCGCGCAAGGTGCCGTTCAACGCGGACTACGTCGGCTTCAGCATCGATCCGCAGTTCGTCGTCGGCTACGGCCTCGACTTCGCCGAGAAGTACCGGAACATCCCCGAGGTTCAGGTGCTCTCGGAGTAACTCTGTGTTCTCTGTGACTCTGTGGTTTGATTCAACCACAGAGTCACAGAGAGCACAGAGAAGCACAGAGAAGCACAGAGACGCTAGCTGATCACTCCCCCCACCAGCAGCGTCACCATCAACGCCCCCAGCGCATACCGGTAGTAGATGAAGATGTGCGTGGTGTGCGTGCGGAGATAGCGCAGCAGGAAGAAGATCGACGCCCATCCGCTGATGAACGCCACGAAGATGGCCACGAGGATCGGCGTCATCCCGATGGCGGCGAGCTGCTCGCGCTCGGAGACCATCTGGAAGATGCCGGCGCCGGTGATCGCCGGGATGCTCATGATGAAGGAGAAACGCGCCGCGTACTCGTGCGGGACCCGGCGGAAGAGCGCCGTCATGATCGTCGATCCGCTTCGGGACGAACCCGGAATCAGGGCGATGCACTGCCCCATGCCGATGATCAGCGCGTCCTTTCCGTTGAAGTCGGCCGGCGATCGGAATCCTCGCCGCCTGGCATAGAGCTCGGAGAGCTGCAGGAGCAGGGCGATGGAGATGAGCTGGAAGGTCACGATCCACGTGCCGCGGAAGGTCGTCTCGATCTGCTCCTCGAGGAGCACACCCACCAACACGATCGGGATCGTCCCGATGATCACGTACCACGCCTCGCGCGAGTCGCGATCGGCGAACGGCCTCCGCGTGGCCAGCCCGCGGAAGAATCCGACGAAGAGCCGCACGATGTCCCGGAAGAAATAGATGATGACCGCCAGGATCGTCCCGAACTGGATGACGGCCGACGCGGCGGCGCCGGGGTCTCCCCATCCCAGCAGCTCCGGAACGATCTTCAGGTGACCGGTGGAGCTGATGGGGATGAATTCGGTGAGCCCCTGGACGAGTCCGAGGACGATGGCTTGAAGGATCGACACGCGGCGGTCACATTTCCCAGATGACCGGCAGGATCAGCGGCCGACGCCCCATTTTCTTGCGGAAGTACCGCTTGAGCAACGATCGCATTTTCTCCTGCAGCAGGTCCGAGTTGCGCAATTCATCAGGCTGGCTTTCCGCAACCATGCCAACGAGCTGGGAACGGACTTCGTCGAGGATGTCCTGGCTGGCGTCGACGTGCACGAGGCCGCGGGTGATGATCTCCGGATCGCGAATCAGCTTGCCACCCGAGTCGATGGCCACCACCACGATCACGAACCCGTCCTCGGCCAGGTGCTGGCGGTCGCGGACCACGACCTCCGGCACCTCCTCGGCCTCCGCGTCGATGAAGACTTTCCCGTTCGGCACGCGCTCCGGAGCCACGGCGATCTCTCCGCCGGCGATCTCGGCCACCTGGCCGTTGGTGATGACGACGCCGTGCTCGACGCCAACTGCCTGGGCCAGCCGGGCGTGATGGATGAGATGGCGGAGCGTGCCGTGGATGGGGATGAAGAACTTCGGCCTGGTCAGGTTGAGCATCAGCTTGAGCTCTTCCTCGCAGGCGTGACCCGACACGTGGATGTCCGGCCGCTCGTGCGAGACCACCTCCGCGCCGCGACGATAGAGGTTGTCGATGAGGCGGGCCACGGCGCGCTCGTTTCCGGGGATCGTGCGCGCGGAGATGACCACGAGATCGCCCTTGGTCACCTCGATCTGCTTGTGCTGTCCGATGGCCATCCGCGAGAGCGCGGAGCTCGGCTCACCCTGCGTGCCGGTGGTCATGATGACGAGCTGGCGCGGCTCGTAGTCGGCGGATGACGCGCGCGTCTCCCGCGGGAACTCGAGATAGCCGAGCCGTTCGGCGGTCTCGACGTTGTCGACGAGCGAGCGGCCGATGAGGAGGACGCGGCGCCCGAACTTGCGCGCCAGCTTGATGATCATCTGCACGCGGTGGATATGCGAGGCGAACGTCGTCACGATGATCCGTCCGGGCCAGTTGGCGAAGACGCGGTCGATCCCCCCGCCTACGGTCGATTCGGAGGGGCAGTGGCCGGGGACGAGGGCGTTGGTCGAGTCGCTGAGGAGCGCGAGGACGCCGCGCTCGCCGTATTCGGCGAAGCGGGAGATGTCGGTCGTCTTCGCATCGCTGGGCGTGTGGTCGATCTTGAAGTCGCCGGTGTGGATGATCGTTCCGGCGGGCGTTGCAATGGCAAAGCCGACGCAATCGACGATGGAGTGCGTGACGCGGATGGCCTCGACGCGGAACGAGCCGGCTTCGACGACCTCGCGCGGCGCGATCTCGCGCAGGTCGATGTTCTCGATGCCGAACTCGTCGAGCTTGTGGCGCACGAATCCGAGGGCCAGCGGCATCGCGTAGACCGGCGCGGCCACGCGATCGACGAGAAACGGGATGGCGCCGATGTGGTCCTCGTGGCCGTGCGTGAGGAAGATCGCCTTCACCCGCTCGCGCCGCTCGAAGAGATAGGTCATGTCGGGGACGATGACGTCGACGCCGAGCGTGGCCGCGTCCGGAAACATCATCCCGCAGTCCACGACGATGGCTTCCTCGCCATATTCGTAGACCATGAGGTTCATCCCGATCTCGCCCAGGCCGCCCAGGGGGATGATGCGTATGTTCTTTTCCGTCATCCTGAGGAGCGAAGCGACGAAGGATCAACCCAGGCGCCGCGATGCACGCGTTTTCCGGCAGTTACGCGGCGCCTGGATTGACTCTTCGCTTCGCTCAGAGCTTTCTTGGAACTACGGATAGATCCTGTTCAACATCCGCGGATACGGAATCGTCTCGCGCAGGTGCGGGACGCCCGAGATCCACGCCACCACCCTTTCGATTCCCATGCCGAAGCCGGAATGCGGGAACGTCCCGTACTTGCGGACGTCGAGATACCACTGAAATCTGTCGATGGGAAGGTTGTGCGACTTGATCCGCTCCAGGAGCAGGTCGTGGTCGTGGATGCGCTGGGAGCCGCCGATGATCTCGCCGTAGCCCTCGGGCGCGATCATGTCCAGTCCGAGGACGACGTCCGGGTCGTTCGGATCGGGCTGCATGTAGAAGGCCTTGATGGCGGTCGGGTAGCGGGAGATCATCACCGGCCGGTCGAACGAGTTGGCGATGACCGTCTCCTCGTCGCCGCCGAAGTCGTCGCCGAACTTCACATCCATCCCCTTGCCCTTGAGGAGTTCGATGGCGTCGCGGTACGTGATGCGCGGGAACGGCCGCTTCACGTTCTCGAGTCTGGAGACGTCTCGCTCGAGCGTCTTCAGCTCCTCCTGGCAGCGCTCCACCGCCCTCCCCACCAGGTACTCGATGAACTCCTCGGCCAGCTCCTGGAGACCCTCGAACTCGAGGAAGGCCACTTCCGGCTCGATCATCCAGAACTCGGTGAGGTGGCGCCGGGTCTTCGACTTCTCGGCGCGGAACGTCGGACCGAAGCAGTAGACCCGGCCGAATGCGGCGGCGGCCGGCTCGAGGTAGAGCTGTCCCGACTGCGAGAGGTAGGCCTTTTCTCCGAAGTAGTCGGTCTCGAACAGCGTGGAGGTGCCTTCGGCGGCGTTAGCGGTGAGGATCGGTGAGTCGATGAGGACGAAGTCGCGGTCGTAGAAGAAGTCGCGACACGCTTTCTCCAGCTCGTTACGGATGCGCAGGATGGCGTGCTGGTTCTTCGACCGGAGCCAGAGGTGGCGCAAGTCCATGAGGAACGCCGTGCCGTGCTCTTTGGGCGTGATGGGGTACTCGCTGGTGAGGTGCACCACGTCGAAGGACTGCACGCCCATCTCGACGCCGCCGGGCGCGCGCGGCTCGGCGCGAACGGTCCCGGTGACGCGGACCGTCGACTCCTGCGTCACGCCTTCCACCGCGGTCCAGACGTCCTCGGAGACTTCCTTCTTGAAGACGACGCACTGCAGGTAGCCCGAGCCGTCGCGGATGATCGGGAACTGGAGCTTGCCCGAGGTGCGCTTGTTGTACAGCCAGCCGTTGACGACGACGGTCTCCCCGACGTGATCCGGCAGCTCCTTGATTCGAACCGTGCGCATGAGGCGGCGGATTATATGGCGGCTCCGTGCTCCTCTGTGTCTCTGTGACTCTGTGGTTGTCTTGTTGTGTGGAAAGCAACCGCAGAGTCACAGAGAACACAGAGAAGAACGAAGACGGGATCAGAGCCGTTCCACTTCGGCCGAGATCTCGCGCGCCTCGACCTCCACCTCGCGCAACCGGGCGTGGAACGTCTCGATCTTCTCCGACTCCGCCGCGTAGAAGCGCTGATACGGCTCAAACGCCGTGATGATCCCGCGCAGCATCCGGTCGATCTCCGAGGTCGACTCCCGCTCCAGCGACTCCTTGAGATGCTGGCGCAGCTCCTCGATGCGCTGCCGGAACTCGTTCTTGGCCTTCGACCGTTTGTAGGGAAGGATCAGGAAGCTCGTCACCAGGAGCATCGTAGCGGCGGTGAGGCCGGTGACGTCGATGGCCGTACTGCTCACGGCCGTGGTCACGAGATAGCCGATGCCGAGGGCGCCGGCGCCGAGGCCGAATGAGTGGAGGACAGCGCGCATGGCGTTGTCGATGATGCGGCGGCTCTCCACGTTGACGTCATATTCGGAGAGGCGCTGCTCGGCGTTGGTGCGGATGCGCGAGTAGATCTCCTCGCGGTTGTACGCGAACTCGCGGCCGACGCGGCCGACGATCTCGCTGTCGCGGGCGTCGCTGGCCGCGCTGCGATGGAACGCCTCGACCGTCCCGTTCCACAGCTTCAGGTTCTCCTTCACCAGCCAGTCCACGGACTCCTGGATCGTCGTGTCGATGTTGCCCTTGAACCCCTGGAAGACCTGCCGCTCGAACTCCTCGCGGAAGCGGAGGCTGTCCCGCAGGAGCATGATGTGCTGCAGGCGAACGTAGCGGTCGAGGAAGTCGATGCCGCGGCGCTCCAGGTCCATCATCAGGTTGTCGATGCGCATGACGAACTGGCGGAAGTTTCCTTCCATGTCCACGCGGGCGCGTTCGAGCTGGCCGGTGATCGACTCGATGCGGGCCCTGTCCTTGGCCAGCAGCTCCCGCCGCGCCTCGATCATCGTGAACTGCCTCTTCGAAAGGCTGAGAATCGTGTCCAGCGGCGCCATCAGCTTGATGCGCACGCGCTCCTTCTCCGACAGCACACTGAAGAGATAGTCCTCGAGCGCCTCGAAGCGGCTGCGCGTCCACTCCCGCGGCGTGGCGGCGCCGCTCTTCGACTCCAGCGCCAGCTTGCTGCTGACCGGGAAGATCGTCGGATCGAACCCGAAGATCGAGCGCACATTCGCGCTCAGGTACTCCATCACCTGATCGACTTCCTCGGGCGTCTTCGTGTCGATCTTGTTCAGGACGAATACGACCTTCTTGCCCCACTCCCGGATGTACTCGAGGAACTTCCGCTCCGACTCCGACAGGGGCCGGTCGATCGAGGTCACGAAGAGCACCACATCCGCCCGCGGGATGTAATCCTCGGTGATTTCC
This sequence comes from Thermoanaerobaculia bacterium, assembly GCA_035544675.1. Classification (GTDB taxonomy): domain Bacteria; phylum Acidobacteriota; class Thermoanaerobaculia; order Gp7-AA8; family Gp7-AA8; genus DATKCA01. Next base: position 21,421 of record DATKCA010000258.1, read on the forward strand.
TGATGGCGCTGGACGATCGAGTTCGTCCCCGGCGTGTCGACGAGCGTGATGTTGCGCAGGAGCTCGACCGGGTACTCCTGCTCCACGACGAAGTCGGAGATCGTGCGCTGGGTCTCCTTCTGGCCGAAACGGAGCAGCGAGATGCGGTCGTCGACCGGAATGGGGCCTTCCACCCTGAGCTTCACGCCGAAGAGGGCGTTGATGAGCGACGACTTGCCGGCGTTGAACTCGCCGACGATGACGATGGTGAAGAGGTCCTCGAGCGTGGCCAGGAGGTCGTCGACGCGCCGCCGCTCCTCCGCCTGCTCGCGCTCGAGCGTCTCGCGCAGCTGGACGAGCAGCCTGCTCTCCCTGCGCAGCAGCGCCTGGATGGCGGGATCTACGACCGTATCGAAAATGCCTGGCATTCTGCTGATTGTAGATGGGGGTCAGGTCTTCGGTTGTCGGTTTCACTACCTGACGTAGAGAGACCGGCCATCATCCCGGCACCTTCACCAGCAGCGACCTCGGCATGCTGGTGATCGTGAGCGGCGTCTGCATCGCGAACAGCTCCCCGTCGATGCCGAGGCGCAGCGACGGCCGGGGCGACTGCACTTTCATGCGCCTGGTCCGGAACGAGCGAAACCCCTCCGACTGCTGCACCTTGCCGGCCAGATAGTGGCCGGCGTGCCGCATCAGAGCGATGCGCGGCATGTGCGGCAGCCAGTACACCGACAGCCGTCCCTCCTCCAGCGTCTGGCGTGACGCCTCCACTCCCATCCGGGTGAGGTCGTACGAATTGTTGGAGACCATGAACACGTGCGTACGAATGACCTCATGATGGTGCTCGCTGTCGATCGTCAGAGACACGTGCTGGTACTTGCGCATGGTCGCCGAGAACGCCAAGAGCCGCGCTTTCCACCGCGGATCGTCACGGCCGCGCTCCTCCCGCCGGGCCACCAGCTCGGGGTAGAGTCCCAGGGATACGTTGTTCACGAAGAGGCGTTCGTTGACGCGGGCGGCGTCGACCTGCCGCTCGTTCCTGCCGGCGGCGACCTGCAACGCCTCCCGCCAGTCCAGCGGGATCTCCAGGTCCCGCGCGAAATGGTTGTACGTTCCCACCGGGATCACCGCAAACGCCGCCTCCGTGTTCGCGACTCCCTGAATGACGTGGTTCACCGTTCCGTCACCGCCGGCCGCGATGAAGAGGGTCTGGCCTCGCGCGCGGCGGTCGCGAATCATGGCCGGGACCGTCGAGGTCCGGCGACAGCTGGACGACCTCGAAGCCCGCCTCCGCGGCCGCCGCCTCCAACTCCCCCTCCGGCAGTTTCGCGCCTGAGGACGGATTGAAGAACATGAGACCTTTGTTAGTCGGCAATATCGGCTCCGCCGGCCGGGTTCCCAGCCGGCAAACTCTCGAGGTCCAGATGAGAAAGCTCGCGCTTTTCCTAGCACTGCAAATTCTCGCCCTTCCCGTCCTCGCGGCGGAGGAGCCGGCGAAGGAGTGTTCCCTCTGCGTCGGCGCCGTCGTGGCGGCGGGAACGCCCCTGACCGCGGTGGTGCCGGTGCTGATTCCGGTGGGATACGACGACCTGGCCGCGACAGCGGCGGTGCTGGGGCACCTGACGGCGGACCAGCGGCGCAGGACCGTTCTGGTCGTGGACCTGGCCCTGGTCGGCACCGACGCGCTGAGCGAAGCCGAGGAGAAGGCGAAGAACCTCGTGGAGTGGGGGCGGCTGCACGGGCCGTTCGAGACGCTGGCGCTGACGGTGGGGCATCCTGACCCGGCGGTCGTCGCTTATGCGATCAGGCGCGTGGCGGTCTCGGCCCAGGGTCTGAACGTGTCCAGCCGCATCGCCATGGCCGGGATGACGCGCGAGGCGATGGACCAGCTCTTCGAGAACGGCGCGCAGGGGTACTTCGACGCGGTCATCGTGGACGGATCCGAAGTGGCCGCCACCGCGGCGTGGCTGGCCGAGCGGGATCCTTCGAAGAAGATCCTGGCGACGGTGGAGCCGCAGTCGCCGAATCCGATGTACGACCTCGGCAAAGCGCTGTCGGAAGGCGCTTCCCGCGCCTACCTGGCCACGCCGGCCGACCCAGCCGCGCTGGCCAGCCTCAACACCGCCCTCATCGGCGACTTCGCGTTCGACTCGACCGCGCGTACCGCGGTGCTCGACGCGAAAGGCAATCCGACGACAACGCCCGTGCTGACGTTCATCCGCGGGGAGGACCTGCGGGCGCTCGTCGTTCCCCGCGGCGACTCCTCCACCACGACGATCGTGGCCGTTCCCGGCTCCGACTTCGAGCGCCCGCGCCGCATCGATGCCGGCGGAGAGCGCGCCATCACCGACAGCGGACGCCGCGGCGAGCGCCTTCTGGCCGGACTCCCGCCGTCCACGCAACCGTTCGCGGTCCTCGTGGACCGTGCCAGGCAGACCGCCACGAACGTGACGCGCGAGGCCATCGACGTCGCCACGCAGCGCGGCATCACCGTCGAGGAGATCATCCGCAACCATCAGTCGTACGACGCGTTCCAGGAGTCGATCCAGCCGCGTTACACCGCCACGAACACGACCAAGCTCCGCTTCGCCATCTCCGGCGGAGCCGATGCCGTCGAGGCCACCATCGCCGGCGAGTACTTCTCCGATCCGGACGGCCGCGCCGACTGGGTGTGGCGCGACTTCTTCATCAACGGCGTGAAGTGGAAGTACGGGCGCATCCCCGAGCTGCCCCTCATCCAGCCCGAGAAAGTCACGCAGCTTCCCCTGGACATCCATCTGAGCAACGAATACCGCTACCAGCTCGTCCGCCAGACCGACCTGGGCGGATACCGCGTCTACGAGGTGCGATTCGAGCCGCCGCCGAACGCGCCGGAGTCGCTGCCGCTGTACCGCGGAACGGTGTGGATCGACTCGCGGACATGGGCGCGCATCCGCATCTCGATGATTCAGCTCAACCTGGTGGGCGAGATCCTCTCGAACGAGGAGCGCGTCGACTTCCAGCCGTTCTCCCGCGAGACCGACCAGCCCATCACGCCCGCCGGCGTGGCGGCGCTCGACCCGCGCCAGATCATCTGGCTGCCGGTGGAAGTCTCCGCGCAGCAGGTCATCTCCGCGGCCGGGCGCGCCAACGCCATCGAGAGGGCCACGACCTTCACCGGCATCCGCCTCAACCCGGACGACTTCGACACCCGGCTGCAGCAGGTCAACGCCTCCGAGTCGCTCATGGTGCGCGAGACGGACGCGGGGCTCCGCTATCTCGAGAAGCGAGGGGACGGAGAGCGCGTCGTCAAGGAAGGCTTCGACACGTCGCAGTTCTTCATGGTGGGCGGCATCCACCACGACGCCGGCCTCGAGTTCCCCGTCGTCCCCCTGGGCGGCATCGACTACTTCAACTTCGATCTTTTCGGCAAAGGCATTCAGACCAACATCTTCTTCGCCGGCGTGATCCTGGCCGTCAACGCCACGCACCCGAACGTCGGAAACACGCGCACGAATGTCGGCGCAGACTTCTTCGGCATCGCCATTCCGTTCGAGAACACGATGTATCGCGACGGCGAGGCGAGGAAGGACGAAGGGGTGAAGGTACGCCCGCTCGTGCTGACGATGCGCGCCGGACATCCGGTCTTCAACTTCGGCAAGGTCGACCTCTCGTTCACGGCGGCCCATCTCACGTATCAGAAGGGCGCGGAGACGGCTGACGGCTTCCAGGTGCCCAAGGATACGTTCCTCTTCGGACCCTCCCTCTCGACGACGTACGCTCGCCGCGGCTACAGCCTGACGGCGTTCTACGACTACACCACGCGCAGCACGTGGGAGCCGTGGGGTAACCTCGCCGAGTTCGACGAAGACCAGAAGACGTTCACCAAGTTCGGGTTCTCCATTGCCAAGAGCTTCTTCCTGCCGAAGTTCCAGCGCATCAGCGTCGACTTCGACTATCTCCATGGCCAGAACCTGGACCGCTTCTCGAAGTACGAGCTGGGATTCTTCGGCGCGCAGCGCATCCACGGGATCCAGTCCGGAACCGTTCGCGCCGAGCGGGCCATGATCGCCCACCTGTCCTACGGGTTCGTCTTCTCCCAGCAGTTCCGCATCGAGGCGTTCTACGACCACGGCCTCATCGACGATGAGCTGTCCGGCCTGTCCGGCGAGCCGTTCCAGGGATTGGGGATCGCCGGACAGACTGTCGGCCCGTACGGAACGCTGCTGCGCCTCGACATCGGCAAGACCGTCGGCCGCAATGCCCAGGACGGGTTCGTGGCGAACGTGGTGGTGCTGAAGCTGTTCTAGTCATTCCGCTGCGTGCCGCCCGACCACCCGGATCCCTCGCTACGCTCGGGATGCCAAAGAAAAACCCGGCCGCCGGCCGGGTTTTTCGATGAAGCGAAATCGGCTTTCTGCTACGGCGCGGGGTCCGGATTGAACACGTAGAAGTCGACCGAGCCGATCTCCGATCGCTGGCCGGCGCCGTCAACCACGCGGGCGGTCACGCGATGACGCGCATTGCTGAGGCGCGTGGTGTCCATGGTGAAGCGCCATCCGGAGTTGCCGGACGTGAGGAACTGCGGCCACTGCTCGCGGACGTCGGGGCGCGGGAACCCGTACTGCGCCTGACCCACGTAGTTGCCGTCCACGATGATCTCCACCGCGGCCACGCCGGCGAAGTCCAGTGCCCACCCCTGGAAGACGACATCGCCGGTCAGGTAATCAAAGGCCGTCGGCACGTCGATGTAGCCGACGCCGGGAAGATCCTGCGTGCTTTCCGCGCACTTGAAGAAGACCGGAACTCCCTGCGGGCCGGGGATGTCTGCGAAGGTCTGCTGCAGATCGCCGACGCGGACCTTGAGCGTGTGACTTCCTTCGCGGAAAAGGTTGTTGGCGATCATGAAGCCGACGTCGAGCGTGAAGAGGAATCCGGCGCGCGGCGCGTCGGGATAGTTCGGGTAGTAGCGCTGCACGTCGAAGCGGGGCAGGCCGTAGCAGTTGGCGAACGCGCCGAACGGAATCGAGCAGTCGTCAGTGGACAGCCAGCGCGCCCCGTCGACCAGCAACTCCACGTAAGCAACGCGCCCGGTGTTCACGCGGGTTCCCAGGTCCAGGGCCCAGCCGCGGACGGGGGTGATGTGGACGGCGGAGCGAATCGGGGGCGACACCGGCAGTGTTGGCGTGCCGCAGTCGGTGCCGTAGAGGACTGCGTCGCGGAGCGGCTCATCGAGGCGCCCGAACGGCTTGAGGTTCTGTTCGCTGTTGAGGATCTGGACCGTGCGCCGGCCGATCAGACGCGTCGATCCCAGCCGGTCCGTCGCCGTCACGGTAAGGGTGTGCATGCCATCCTGGACACGCGTGGTGTCGATGTTGGCGATGAAGCCGCTGAACAGTCCGGCCGGGAAATCGGCGAACACCGCCCCCACGTCCGGCCGCGCGTCGCCGTACATCGCCGACTGCAGGTTGCCGCCGTCGATCTGCACGTCGACACGCGACACGCCGTCGGCATCCAACGCCCAGCCCACGACCGGGAACGAGCCGCTGGCGTTGTACACGCCGGCCAGATCAGGCTGATCCACCGATCCGAACGGAGGCTGGTTGATGGAGTTGTCGATGTTGATCGTCCGCCGTCCCACCTCCACCGGCTCGCGCGACGGGTCCTGGAAGAAAACCTTCACATAGACCGTGTGCGGACCGTTGGTGAACCGGTTGGCGAGGAATCCGACCTGGAATCCGGGATTCGTATTGTGCAGCCCCGGATAGTTCGGATAGGCCTCGACCACGTCGATGCGCGGCAGTCCCATGATGGCTCGGTACTGGAACTGATCATCGACGAACAGCTCGATGCGATTGATGGTGCCGGTCGGATCGAATGCCCAACCATTGACCAGCACGACGCCCGAGTGCGGAACATTGGAATCAGGACGATCCAGACTTCCGATGAACCCGGTGCCCGACTGCGCAAGCAGCGCAGGGGCCGTCAGCGTCACTAGTAAGGAGAGAACCAGGCCGCGGGTAACCCATCTCCACATATCCCCACTCCTCCAACCCGAAGATGACCTTGGTACTTAAGTGATACGGCTCGTCAGCCGACGATACTCCGCTGAGCGCGAAAAATCAAATAATCGGCAGGTCGCAAACGCCGAACCACGTGCTTTTGCTGAAGTTTATACTAGCCGGCCGTGACCGCCCAAACCCTCCCCGTCGAAGTCGGCCACATCCGTAGCGCGGCCGGCCGCATCCGCCCCTACATCCATAGAACGCCCCTTCTGACGACCCGGTCCCTTTCCGAACGTGCCGGGGTCGAGGTACGCCTCAAGTGCGAGAACCTCCAGCGTGCCGGCTCGTTCAAGGTCCGCGGCGCGATGAACGCGCTCCTGCAGATTCCGGAGGCCGACCGCCCGCGCGGCGTCGTCGCCTTCTCCTCCGGCAACCACGCTCAGGGCGTGGCCCTGGCCGCCCGGCTCCTCGGCATCCCCGCCACGATCGTGATGCCGGAGAACTCAGTCCGCTCGAAAGTCGAAGCCACGATGGCCTACGGAGCCGAAGTCGTGCAGGCCGGGGTGACCGCGGCGACACGCGACACGGTGGCTCGCGAGATCGCGGCCAGGAGCGGCGCGACGGTCGTGCCCCCCTTCGACGATGAGCGCATCATCGCCGGCGCCGGAACCGTGGGGTTGGAGATCGTCGAGGAGTGGCCGGAGGTCGCCTCCATCCTGGTCCCGCTGGGAGGAGGGGGACTGCTGTCAGGAGTCTCGCTGGCCGCGACGTCCCTGAGGAGCAGTGTGGAGGTGTACGGAGTGGAGCCGGCCGCCGGCAACGACGGGGAGCAGTCGTTCCGCAGCGGGCGCATCGTGACGATCGATCCGCCGGACACCATCGCCGACGGCGCGCGCACGCTCGCCATCGGGCAGCGCAACTTCGAGATCATCCGGGACCGCGTCCGCGACGTCGTCAGCGTCGACGACGCCGCGCTTCTGGACACGGTCAAGCTGGCCATGTACCGCACCAAGCTCGTGATCGAGCCGACGGGCGCGCTCGGACTGGCCGCGCTGTTTGCGGGAAAGGTCAAGCCGCGCGGGCCGGTAGCGGTGGTGATCTCGGGTGGGAATCTCGATTTCAGTCTGCTCTGCAGATGACCGGCTCACTGTTCGGCGACGCCCCCCTTCCCAAACCCGACAAGATGCGCGCCGATGCTCCTCTTCCCGAGAAGCTCCGCCCGCAGACGATCGACGAGATCGTCGGCCTCGAGGATCTGCTCGGGCCGGGACGTTTCCTCCGCAACGCCATCGAGAGCGACCGGATCCCGTCGATGATCTTCTGGGGGCCGCCGGGCTCGGGGAAAACGACCCTGGCGCGGATCATCGCCGGAACGACGAAGGCGCGCTTCGTCACATTCTCGGCCACGAGCAGCTCCATCAAGGACATCAAGGCGCTGATGGAAGAGGCGCGCAAGGCCCGGCACACCCGGGCCGCGAAGACGATCGTCTTCATCGACGAGATCCATCGCTTCAACAAGGCGCAGCAGGACGCGTTTCTGCCGTATGTCGAGTCGGGTGACATCATCCTCATCGGCGCGACGACCGAGAACCCCTCCTTCGAAGTGAACTCGGCCCTGCTCTCGCGCAGCAAAGTCGTCGTCATCCCGGCGCTGGAGCGCGCGCAGATCCTGACGATCCTCGATCGCGCCATCGCCGATCCCGCCGTGACACGCTTCGCGATCGCCCTCACGCCGGACGCGCTCGACTTCATCGCGGCCACCTCGGGAGGCGATGCGCGCCAGGCGCTCAACAGCCTGCAGCTCGTCATCGAGACGGCCGGGCCGGAAGACAGCCCGATCGGCCGCGAGAAGGTGACCACCATCCTTCAGCGCCGCTCGCTGATCTACGACAAGGCGGGCGACGAGCACTACAACATCATCTCCGCGCTTCACAAGTCGATTCGAAACGGCGACGCGGATGCCGCGGTGTACTGGCTCGTGCGCATGCTGGAAGGTGGGGAGGACCCGATGTACCTCGCGCGCCGTCTGGTGCGCGCCGCCTCGGAGGACATCGGCAACGCCGATCCTGCGGCCCTCACGCTGGCGGTCTCGGTGAAGGACGCCGTGCACTTCATCGGGATGCCCGAAGGTGGGGTGGCCCTCGCCCAGCTCGTGGCGTATCTGGCGGCGGCCCCGAAGTCCAACGCCGCGTACATCGGTTACGGCGAAGCCATCCGCGAAGTGAGGCAGGGCGACAATCCGCCGGTGCCGCTTCACATCCGCAACGCTCCCACCGGCCTCATGAAGGACCTCGGCTACGGCAGCGGCTACAAGTACGCGCACGACTACGAAGAACAGACCACGGCCATGGAGTGCCTGCCGGAGGCGCTGGCCGGAAGGCGCTTCTACGTGCCGAAGGACGTCGGGGCGGAGGCCGCGATTCGGGAGAGGCTGGAGCGGATGCGCAAGGCCCGGAAGGACTAGGCCTCGGGCCTCGAGCCTCGGGCCTAGTTCCTGTTGTACGCGTTTCCCCTTCTCTGAATGGGCGCCGGCTTCCGATCCTCCCCCACATTCACGTAGACGACCTGCGCCTCGGTGACGAGGACCTTGGCGGACGGGTCGCCGCCGCGGATCGCCTCGACCCGGACGCGCGTGGTGATGGACGTGTTGCCGATGCGCACGGTCTCGGTCCAGAAGCTGACCAGGTCACCCACGAACACCGGCTCGTGGAAGACGACCTTGTCGACGGACACGGTGACCATGAACTTCAGCCCCTGGCGGCGCGCTTCGATCGCGCCGGCCTGGTCGATGTAGGACATGATCACGCCGCCGAAGATCGTGCCGTGCGCATTCGTGTCGCGCGGCATCATCAGCACGCGGATGGCGGGCTCGGACCACTTGGCGTCGAGGTCGGACACTTCTAGACCTGCGATGTGGCGCTCTGAAGGATCTCTTGATTGATGTCGATGGAGGCGCTCTTGCGCAGGCGCTGCAGCAGGACCGTGCGAAGGCTGCGGGCCTGCTGGGTGCGCAGAGCATCCCCGTAGGCGTTCGCGTTCTCGGCCAGCTCCTCGGGCGTGACCTTCTTCTGCGCGGTCACGGCGAACACGACCGCGCCGTCGCCGGCCAGAACCGGATCGCTGATCCGGCCCGGGGCGGCCGCCATCGCGGCGGTGACGAGCTGGCTGGTGTCGCCCTGAATCCCGGGGACCGGCTGCGAGCGTCCGATGGTCGCGTCGGCGGCCGAGAGTCCCAGTTTCGCGGCAATCTCGTCGACGGAGGCCGCACCCGCTTTCGCGGCGGTCAGCGCCGCGCGCGCTGCTTCGCTGGCCTTGGCCGTGCGCGCGTCGCTCTCGACCTCCTGGCGGATCTCCTCCAGAGGCGAGACGCCGGCAGGCCGGACGCCGGTCAGGTACGGGATCACGATTCCGCGCTGCGTGCCGATGCGCTCGCCCACATCTCCCTGCTTGGCCGAGAACACCCACTCGGTCAGCTGCGGATTGAATCCCAGTCCGGGGATGGCCTCGCTCTTCTGGATCCACTGCGAGTCGTTGGACGACACGCGCTCGGTGGCCAGCGCCGCGAACTCCTCCGCCGTGGCGGGCTTGTTCTGCTTGATCTGGGCGGCGATGAGCGCCATGTCTTCTTTGGCCTGGTTCCGGGCGGTCTCGTCGGCGACCTGGGCCGCGAGCTGCGCCTTCACTTCCTGGAACGGGCGATAGCCGGACGGCCGCCGCTCGGTCACCCTGATGATGTGATAGCCGTACTCCTGCGATCGGATCGGATCGCTGATCTGGTTGAGCGGAATCGTGAAGGCCGCCTCGTCGAACGGCTGCACGGTGGTGCCGCGCTCGACCCAGCCCATGTCCCCGCCGTTGCCAGCCGATGAGGGGTCGGCAGAGTTGGCGCGGGCGATCGCGCCGAAGTCCACGCCACCGCGCAGCTGCGCGACGAGCGCGTCGGCCCTCGTCTTCGCGGCGGCGTCCGCGTCCGCGCCCCGGGCCGGATCCGGTTTGATCAGGATGTGAAGGATGCGCGCGGCTTCCGGCGACCGGAAGGTTTCGCGCGTAGAGTCATACCGCTTCTGCAGATCCGCGTCGGAGGGGATGACCTGCGCGCGCAGCCGCGCGTAGTCGGCGACGAGATACTTGATGTTGCGCTGTTCGCCGTGCGCGTACCTGGCCTGGTTGGCCTTGTAATACGCCTCGACGTCCGCGGGCGTGACGGCGATGGTCGCCGCGTCGCGGGATGAGGGATAGAGCACGTACCGAATCGTCGCGCTCTCCGTGTTCCGGCGGTACTCGGCCTCGGCCACTTTCGCCGAGACCACGATCGAGCTGGTCAGAGCGCTCTCCATTTTCGCCACGGTGATGTCGCGCGCCAGCTCGTCCTCGAACTCGGCCGCGTTCTGATAGCGGAGCTGGCCGGTGACGTAGCGCGTGTACAGCTCCGAGCCGACGAAGTTCCCGCCAGGATTCAGCGTCGGGATCTCCAGGATCCGTTTCCGCACTTCATCCGGCGTCGCGGTGAGGTTCAGACGACGCGCCTCCTGCAGCATGAGCCGCTGGTCGATGAGTCCGTCGAGCACCTGCCGCCGCAGGCCCATCTGCTCCATCATCTCCGGCGTGAGCTGCTGGCCGTAGACGCCTTTGTAGTTCTCCTCGGTGTAATAGATCGCGCGGGTGTATTCGCGCATGGAGATCGACTCGCCGTTGACCCGGGCCGCAAAGCTGGCCGCCTCGCTCCCGCCCATTCCGCCGCCCGCACCTCCCAGGCCCATGTCGATGAAGACGAATCCCAGGATGAACGCCCCGACCACCGCGATCAGGACCCACTTGAGACGATCAAAGCTCTCACGCATTAACTTGAGCATGGACAAACGACCTTTCGGGATTGGCTTCGAGCCTGGACTGAGCTGCCGCACTGCCGCGCGAGAAATCCCTCGGCTCGCTCGGAAAGCCCTCAGAAAAAACGCGGCAGTGTACCTATTCCCGATGGAGTCTCGCAAACGGCCGCGTGTGCTATAACAGGTTGGTTCTACCCGAGATGGCGAAAAAGCGCGGGAAAATGACCGGTGCCGACATCGATTGGTACCTGATCTCCATCGATCGGCTCAAGCAAATCGGCCTCGTTGTCCTCATCATCCTCCTCGGCGGCGCAGGCTACTGGTTCTATCAGAAGGAGCAGGGCAACCCGCGGAGCAATGCCGAGTCGGCGATCGCCGACGCCCGCCAGGCGCTGAACGCTCTGGCCGCTTCCAAGGAGTTCAACGACCATCGCAACGAGTTCGACCGCGCGCAGCGCAAGCTCGAGGAAGCGAACAGCCTCTTCGCCGCCACCAAGTACGCCGAGGCGCAGGGGGCTGCCGTCGAGTCCCAGACGATCAGCCGGACGGCGCTCAGCGGCACCGGCGAGCGTGAGAACGACGCGCAGTTCCTCACCGTCGAGGGCGACGTGAAGTACCAGAAGGGATCGTCGGGCGACTGGAAGGACGCCGACGCGCGGACTGCGCTCTTCAACGGCGACTGGGTCAAGACCGGCAACCGGGCCTCAGCCGAGCTCATCTTCTCGAGCGGGTCGCTGTACACGGTCGGCCAGAACGCTCTACTCGAGATCTACGCCGCCGTGAACCCGGCCACCAGCCGGAGGACGAACGCGGTCCAGATGCAGATCGGCTCGGTCGAGGTCGCTACGAGCGACGACAGCTCCACGATCCGGACGCCCGGCAGCCAGGTCATTGTCGAGTCGCAGTCCTCCACCCAGATCGGCGTCGACCAGGGCAAGGCCACCGCGGTGGTCGCGACCAAGGGCACTGCGTCGGTGACCTCGACCAGCGGCGGCGAGGCCGTCCGCCTCAGCTCCGGGGACAAAATCACCTCGAGCAGCGCGGGGCAGCTCTCACCCGTCAAGAAGCTCGTGATGCCGCCCGCGCTTCTCTCCCCCGCCGACAACCAGGTCTTCCAGCTGACCGAGGAGCTCAACGTCCAGTTCACCTGGGACGTCCAGCTGGGAGCGAGGGGCTATGTGTTTCAGGTCTCCCGGTCGCGTCTTTTCTCCACGCTGGAGATCAACTCCCGCCGGCAGAGGAACACGGCCTCCGCGAAGGTGACCGCGCAGGGGGCCTTCTACTGGCGGGTGGCCGCTGTGGGCCCTGACGGCGATACGGGCCCCTTCACCTCGTTCCGGCGCTTCCGGGTCAGCGGCGGGAAAGGGCCGTCCACGGCCGCCGATACCGTGCCGCCGCCTTTGCAGCTGAACCGGCCCTACTCGATCGGCGGGCCGTTCTTCATGGTGGAGGGGAAGACGGAGCCGGGGGCCACGGTCTTCATCAACAACGAGGAAGTGGACCTGGACGCGAACGGCGGCTTCAAGAAGCTGGTCAGCTTCAACAAGACCGGCCAGAACGCCGTGGTGGTCAAGGCTGTCGATGCGGCAGGCAATCAGAGCGTAAAATCCGAAACCGTGTACGTAGAGGAGTAATTCGAGTGGAGAGCCGCCATTCCTGGCGGCGAAGAGGCCGCGGGGAAGGGGTGGCTGGGGCGCCGCCATTGCTGGCGGCGACGCGGCCGCCGGGAACGGCGGCGCCCAAACCCGGGGCAAACGTTTTGCACCACGGCTGCCGGGACTATCGACCAATCACAAAGGATGCAAGTGGATGGCTGTTAAATCGCTGCTGTCGATGTTCTCGAACGATCTCGCGATCGACCTCGGGACAGCGAACACGCTCGTGTACGCAAAGAACAAAGGGATCGTCGTGCGTGAGCCGTCGATCGTCGCCGTCAACAAGATCAACAACCACGTCGAGGCCGTCGGCAAGGAAGCGAAAGAGATGCTCGGGCGCACCCCGGGCAACATCGTGGCCATCCGGCCCATGAAGGACGGCGTGATTGCCGACTTCGAAGTCACCGAGAAGATGATCAAGTACTTCATCGAGAAGGCGCACGGGCGCCGGTTTCTGGTGAAGCCGCGCATCGTCATCTCGGTCCCTTCCGAGATCACCCAGGTCGAGAAGCGCGCCGTGAAGGACTCGGCCCTGCGCGCGGGGGCGACCGAGGTGTACCTGATCGAGCAGGCCATGGCCGCGGCCATCGGCGCCGGGCTGCCGATCACCGACCCCACCGGCAACATGATCGTCGACATCGGGGGAGGCACGACCGACGTCGCGGTGATCTCGCTGGCGGGCATCGTCTACTCCCGGTCGGTGCGCGTGGCCGGCAACGAGATGGACGACGCGATCATTCAATACATCAAGCGCAAGTACAACCTGCTCATCGGCGAGCGGACCGCCGAGCAGGTGAAGATGGAAATCGGTTCGGCCTTCCCTCTGGACGAAGAGATGACCATGGAGATCAAGGGGCGCGATCTGGTGGAGGGCGTGCCGAAGACCCTCGTGGTGTCCGACGAGGAGATCCGCGAGGCGCTTTCCGAGACCGTGGCCACGATCGTCGAGGCCGTCCGCGTGGCCCTGGAGCGCACGCCGCCGGAGCTCTCGGCCGACATCATGGACAAGGGCATCATCATCGCCGGCGGCGGCTCCATGCTGAAGAACCTCGACAAGCGGCTCCGCGAGGAGACCGGGCTTCCGGTCACTCTGGCCGAGGATCCGCTGGCCTGCGTGGCGCTGGGGACCGGACAGATGCTGACCGACTTCAACCTGCTGCGGAAGATCTCCATAGAATGATGTGGGGCGCCGGTGTCATCACCGGTGCCTGGCGCGGCTCGAAAACTCTCTGGCGTAATTTCTGCTGAGGCAGTGGCGAGATCATGGCTGTATCCGCTGACGTCATTCCACGCAGGCCCACACTGCTGTTCATCGTCGTCTTGTCGCTGCTGTTCGTTCTGATGAGCGCCAGCAGGCGCACCCGCTACATCGGCGAGACGCGGACTCTCTTCGAGCGGAGCGTCATGACCATCTTCTCGCCGGTCCCGAAGGCGGTGAACTGGGTCGGCGGCAACGTCGAGGACATGTACCACGGCTACCTGGACATGCGCCGGGCCGTGAACGAGAACCTCCAGCTCCACCGCAAGATCGCGTCGCTGACCACCGAGAACCTCAAGCTGCGCCAGTCGGAAAGCGACCTGCGCCGCCTGCGCAGCCTGCTGGGCTACTCCGAACAGTTCAGCATGAACACCTCGATGGCCCACACGATCATGCTGGACACATCGGGGCGGTTCAAGGCCATCATCATCGACCGCGGATCGGCCAACGGCGTCGAGGTCAACGACGCCATCGTCAACGCCAACGGGCTCATCGGCCGCGTCGTCCTGACGACGAAGGATCTCTCGAAAGTGCAGCTCGTCACCGATGCCAACTGCTCGGTCGGGTCGCTCATCGAGCGGACCAGACGCCAGGGAATCCTGCGCGGAGACGGAAAGGGCGCCATCCTGCATGACATACCGTCGCTGGCGGACGTTCAGATCGGCGATCGCGTCCTGACCGCCGGCATCGACGGCATCTATCCGAAGGGCATTCCGATCGGCACGATCGTCAGGGCCGAGCCGGGCCAGGACCTCTTCAAGCAGATCCAGGTCACGCCGCTCGTGGACTTCGGCTCGGTCGAGGAAGTCATTGTCATCCACACACGCAAGATCCCGGCCGCGATCGTGAGGTACGCGCCTTGAGGTGGCTGCGGTTCCTGGTCGGACTGCTCATCGCCCTCACGCTGCATTCGCTGCTGGACAGCTTCTTCCCGAATGCGTTGGCCTTCTTCAATCCCTACGTGATCCTCGTGGCCTACTACTCGATGGGCGGGAACATCTTCGGCGCCATCATCGCCGGGGTCATTGCCGGCCTCGTCCAGGATGCGTTCTCCGGCGCGATCTTCGGCCTGCACGCCTTCTCCCTGACCGTCTGCGCCTACATCGTGGCCTACATCAACTCCCGCCTCGACCTGCGCGGCACCTGGGCCTTCGGCGCATGCCTCGGCGGCGCCGTCATCGTCAACGAGCTGGTCATCTACATTCTGGTGAACATTCTTCTCAAGCAGCGGATCGAGATGTTCGAACAGGGGCTCGTCGTGAAGACGGTCTTCACCCTCCTCTTCGGAATGCTCATTTACCAGCTTCTAACCTTATTCTTGCGGGAAGAGCCAATCCAGCCCACGCGGAGGCCTGCGGCCTGGTAGGCCTTAGACCTTTGGCCTTGGACCTTAGGCCTTGGACCTTAGGCGTTTGGAGATCGGTCTGAACCATGCATCGCCCTCTTTTTTGCCCTAAGGCCTAAGGACTAAGGCCCAAACTATGCGCGTATACAGAGACGATCAGAAGTTCCTGCAGTTCCGCATCAACGCAGTCCTCTGGGGCATCGTGGCCGTGTTCGTCTTCCTGGCCGGATCGTTCTGGTTCGTCCAGGGCGTGCAGGCCGATAAGTACCGCGGCCTCTCCGAAGCGAACGCGCTGCGGGAGATCTTGATCCCGGCCAAGCGCGGCCTGATCATGGACCGCAACGGCCGCATCCTGGCCGACAACGTCGCGTCGTATTCGCTCACCGTCGACCGCGTGGTGATGAAGCCGATCCTCAAGCGCGACCCGCAGCACAAGGAAAAGCTCTTCCAGTTCCTCTCGCAGGTCCTGGGAGTCCCGCTGCAGGACGTGGTGGCCCGATATGACAAGGGCAAGACCGTGCCCTTCAGCCGACCGCTGGGCATCGCCGAGGATCTCTCGATGCAGCAGGTGGCGGCGATCGAGTCGCAGTCGATCGTCTTCCCCGAGCTGAACGTCATCCCGGTGCAGCGCCGCAACTATCCATACGGGACGATGGCCGCCCACGTCATGGGATTCATCGGCGAGGTGAACGACAGGGATCTCGCCCAGCATCGCGAGCTGCGGCAGGGTGACCTGATCGGCAAGCGCGGCGTCGAGCTGATGTATGACAACTACCTGCGGGGGAAGGACGGCGCCGAATACTGGGAGTACGACAGCCACGGCCGCCGCCTCAGTGAATACGCGCCCGCGCGCAAGCAGCCGGTGGCCGGGGACAACGTCTATCTGACGATCGATTTCGAGCTGCAGCGGCGGGCCGAGCAGTACTTCAACGAGAACGAGATGGTCGGTGCCACCGTGGTGCTCGATCCCCGGAACGGCGAAGTCCTGGCCATGGCCTCCTCGCCCGCCTACAACCCGAACGTCTACTCGAAGCGGTTCACCCCGGAGGTGTACAAGGTGATCCAGTCGAATCCGTTCAAGATCGAGTTGAATCGGGCCATTCAGGGCCTCTATTCACCGGGATCGGTGTTCAAGAACGTGATGGCCATGGCCGGGCTGTCCGAGGGAGTGGTGGGGACCGGCACGTCGTTCAATTGCGCAGGCAGCGGCGTCTTCTTCGGCCGCCGGTTCCGCTGCTGGAAGCGCGAAGGCCATGGAGCGGTCGATGTGGACCGCGCACTCAAGATCTCCTGTGACATCTACTTCTACAACACCGGCGCCCGGCTGGGCGTGGACAAGATTCACGACTTCGCGCGGTTACTCACCTTCGGCGAGATCTCGCAAATCGACCTCGACGGCGAGAAGGCGGGGATCGTTCCGTCGACGAAGTGGGCGCGCGAGAAACGCAAGAGCGCCCCGAAGTGGTATCCCAGCGAGACGATCTCCGTCTCCATCGGCCAGGGACCGCTCATCGTGACGCCGCTGCAGGTCGCGAACATGACGGCCGCGATCGCGAACGGCGGAAAAGTCTTCAAGCCGCACGTGGTCCGCATGATCGAGCGTGGCGGCCGGGATGCGAAACCGCAGCGGCTCAAAGTGGCCACGGAAGTGATTCACGAAGTGAAGCTCGCGCCGGAAGCGCTCAGCGCCGTCCGGCAGGGACTGTGGAAGGTGGTCAACGAGGCGGGCGGCACAGGCGGCAACGCCCGCATCGAAGGGCTGGGCGTGTCGGGCAAGACCGGAACCGTGCAGGTCATCGCCCAGCACGGGTGGGTGCGCTCGGATAGCCTGCCGTTCAAGTTCCGCGACCACGCCTGGTTCGCAGCGCACGCGCCGGGCGGCCCGGGACAAACGCCGCAGATGGTCGTGGTCGTCTTTGTCGAGAATGGCGGCCACGGCGGCAGCGACGCCGCGCCGCTGGCCAAGCGCCTGTTCGAGTCGCGGTTCAAGGACAAGGTGCTGAGCGCCCGCCTCGACCTCGAGAATCCCGAAACGCTGAGGCAGATCAAGGAAGGCGATCTCCCTCTCCCCACTCCGTCACGATGATCGTTCGAGAACGAACACTGCCCACGGTCGACCTGAACTTCATCGGGACCGCGATCGTCCTTGCCCTCATCGGCTGTGTGCTGGTCTACAGCGCCACCTGGTTCACCGATCCGACCCTCAACACCGTGAAGCGCCAGGCGCTCTGGGTCGGCATCGGCCTGGCTCTGCTGGTTCTCTTTCTTCTCGTCGACTATCACATCCTCTTCGACATCGCTCCGATCCTCTACGGCCTGGGAATGGTCCTGCTGCTCTACCTCCTGTTCTTCGGGAGGTTGACCGCGAATGTGCGGTCGTGGATCAGGATCGGCGACTTCCAGTTCCAGCCGTCGGAGTTCATGAAGATCTTCACCGCGCTGATGCTGGCGCGCTTCTTCGACTCGAACGACCGCGCCTACCTGAACTTCCGCGGGTTCATGGTGGCCATGGCCATCATCATGGCGCCCGTCGCTCTCATCGCCATGCAGCCCGACTTCGGAACCGCGGCGTCATTCGCGCCGCTCGTCGCGGTGGCCATGTTCTTCGGCGGAATCCGCCCGCGCATCTGGGTGGCCATGGTCCTGGTGGTGGCCATCGCCTTGCCACTGGGCTGGACGTTCTTCCTCAAGCCGTATCAGAAGCAGCGCGTCGTCACGTTTCTCAACCCCGAGAGCGATCCCCTCGGCAGCGGCTACCAGGTCACGCAGGCCAAGATCGCCATCGGGTCAGGCGGGATTCACGGCAAGGGCTTCAAGCAGGGCACGCAGGCCCGGCTCGACTTCATCCCCGAACACCACACCGACTTCATCTTCTCGGTCCTCGGCGAAGAATGGGGATTCGTGGGTGTCGTCGTGGTCCTGGCGCTCTACCTGTTCATGATCCTTCAGGCCTTGACGTTCGCCAAGCATGCGCGCGATCGGGGAGGCACATTCCTCGTCATATGCCTCATCTCGTTCATCATCTTTCACGTGATCATCCACGTGGCGATGCAGATCGGCGTGCTGCCCACGACGGGCATCCCGCTGCCGCTCATCTCCTACGGCGGATCGTCGACGATGATGTTCATGATGGCCATCGGGATGATGGCGAACGTGGATATGCGAAGGTTCGTGAACGCCTGAGAGGCAGGTGCCACCTGCTTCCTAGCGCCGCCACTTCTCCATCTCCCGGCGGTCGCGCTTGGTCGGACGCCCCGCGCCGCGTTCACGAAACACGGTCATCTCCACCGGGACCTTCACCACGGGCGGGGACTCGTCGAGGTACATCGTCTTCGCCGAGTCTTTCGAGGCCTGCTTCCCGGGCAGGACCGAGACGACGACCCGGCGGAGGCGATCGCCCTGCAGGAACTCGATCAGGTCGCCCTCCCTCACCACCGCGGCCGGCTTCACCCGCTGGCCGTTGAGCTTCACATGGCCGCCCCGGCAGGCCTCAGTGGCCTCGGTGCGGTGTTTGAAGAGGCATACGAGCTTCAGCCACTGGTCGATGCGATGTCGGTCCATAACCGTATATAATCCAGCACCTTCGGAGGTTACATGATCAAAGCGGACATCGTGAACAAGGTCGCCGAAATATCCGAAATTTCGCGAGTCAAAGCGGCTCAGGCCGTCGACACGGTCATCGAGGGTCTCCGCAACGCGCTCGCGCGCGGCCAGCGCATCGAGCTGCGCGGCTTCGGCGTGTTCCAGGTCAAGCAGCGCAAGAAGGGCATCGGCCGCAACCCCAAGACCGGCGTGGAGGTGAAGATCCCGCCCGGCAATACGATCCGATTCAAACCCGGAAAAGAACTGCGCAACCTGCTGTAGTGAAGCGCAACCTGATTCAGTAAAGCGCCGCCACTGCTGGCGGCGCTTTTTCATTCGCTGACAACGCATCCGTTACCGCGGGTCAACAATCCGCAACTCCGGCCGTACCGCTGAAACGCGGAAACCGGAAACCGGAAACCGGAAACCGGAAACCCGGAAACCCGGAAACCGGAAACCGGAAACCGGAAACCGGAAACCGGACATCGGACATCGGACATCGGACATCGGACATCGGACATCGGACATCGGACATCGGACATCGGACATCGGAATGATTGTGATAATTCATTTTTAATAATGAATCTACTTCATTATTATCGTTTTCATTTCTACTAACTTTTTTCATCACTCATATTCTTCATCCTTCAACTTCCGGTTTCCGGTTTCCGGTTTCCGGTTTCCGACTTCCGGTTTCCGGTTCCCGGTTTCCGGTTTCCGACTTCCGGTTTCCGACTTCCGGTTTCCGATTTCCGATTTCCGATTTCCGGTTTCCGACTCCGGTTTCCGGTTTCCGGTTACGCCGCCTCGCGCTACCATGCGCGCCGTGACGCAAACGGTCCTCGTCCTCGACTTCGGTTCTCAATACACACAACTGATCGCGCGGCGCATCCGCGACAACAGCGTGTACTCCGTGGTGCACCCGTGCGATCTGTCGATCGACAAGATCCGCGAAATGCAGCCGGCGGGCATCGTGCTGTCCGGCGGACCGCAGTCGGTCTACTCCGAGGCGGCTCCGTATTGTTCGCGCGAGGTTTTCGACCTCGGCGTCCCGATCCTCGGCATCTGCTATGGGATGCAGCTGACGGCCTACTTTCTCGAGGGCAAAGTCGAGGCGGCGACCGAGCGCGAGTATGGCCGCGCCGAGATCGAGACCAACGGGGACTCACCTCTTTTTACCGGCACGCCGAAGCGCCAGAAGGTCTGGGCGAGCCACGGCGACCGCATCCTCGCCGCGCCGCCGGGCTTTCACGTCACCGCGTCATCGCCGAATGCGCCGATCGCGGGGTTCGAGAATCTGGAGCGCCGCTGCTTCGGCATCCAGTTCCATCCGGAGGTGACACACACCGAGGCGGGCGGGCAGATTCTGAAGAACTTCCTCTTCGACATCGCCCGCTGCAAGCCATCGTGGGACCTCGGCGACTTCCGCAGGCGCAAGATCGAGGAGATCCGCAAGACGGTCGGCGATCGCCATGTGATCGCCGCGGTGAGCGGCGGCGTCGACTCCTCGGTCGCGGCGCTGCTCGTCTCGGAAGCGATCGGCGATCAACTCACGGCGATCTTCGTCGACAACGGCGTGCTCAGGAAGAACGAGGCCATGCAGGTCGTCTCGCGGCTCAGCGAAGGGCTGGGGATGCACATCGTGGCCGTGGACGGGCGCGAGCGTTTCTACCAGAGGCTGGCCGGCGTCGAAGATCCCGAGCTGAAGCGGAAGCGCATCGGCAACGAGTTCATCGCCGTGTTCGAGGAGGAAGCCAGGCGCATCCCCGACGTCGAGTTCCTCGTGCAGGGCACGCTCTACCCCGACGTCATCGAGTCGGTGTCGATCAAAGGACCGTCAGCTGTGATCAAGACCCATCACAACGTAGGCGGTCTGCCGGAGAAGATGGGCCTCAGGCTCATCGAGCCAGTGCGCGAGCTCTTCAAAGACGAAGTGCGGCGCCTCGGCCTCGAGCTCGGTCTGGAAGAGGAGTTCGTCTGGCGCCATCCCTTCCCCGGCCCCGGCCTGGCCGTACGAATCCTCGGAGAAGTGAATGCGGAGCGCGTGGAGATCCTGCAGAACGCGGATCAGATCGTCATCGACGAGATTCGCGCCGCGGGCCTCTACCGCGAGATCGCGCAGGCGTTCGCGGTCCTCTTGCCGGTGCGAAGCGTCGGCGTCATGGGCGACGAGCGCACCTACGAGAACGTGCTGGCCATCCGCGCGGTGACCACGACCGACTTCATGACCGCGGACTGGTACCGCATGCCCCACGATCTGCTGGACCGGATCTCACGCCGCGTGGTCAACGAGGTCCGCGGGATCAATCGCGTGGTCTACGACGTCTCGTCCAAGCCGCCCAGCACGATCGAGTGGGAGTGAGGGGGGGTTAGGCGTTAGGCGTTAGGCCTTAGGCCTTAGTTGGGCCTCGGGAGTTCCCCGCCCGGCGCGCCACGAGGATCAACAGCATGAGTCCTGCGATCGAAACGAATCCGCCGGCTACCAATCCCTTCGGTGGCAGATTCTGCCGTTCCCCCGAGGCCTGAGGCCCGAGGCCCGAGGCCTGGAGGTCGAGCAGGCCGCCGGGCGTGAGATAGAAGCGCACACCGCGAGATGCGAGGAAGCGCGCCTGATCAGGGGAGGGGTGAAGAGGGAGCGCCCAGCGTCGCGGATCGTATCCGGCGGGAAGGAGCTGCTGCGTCTCTTCCTCACCATTGAGGATGTCGTAGGAGTGAACGTGCGGGACGGCGAACGTGGTGCCGAGGTTTGGCGGAAAGACCTCGTTGGAAGCGGCGATGAGCCAGCGGCCCTCTGGATCACGCGCTTTGACGTCGGCGATCATGGCCGGCTGGCGCGCGATCTCATCGAGACGAATGGCCGGGTTGTATCCGAAGCCGAACACGAGGAGCTCCGCGACGGCGGCAGTCGATAGCAGGATCTCGCGGCGTCGCGACGCTGTCATCGCCAGCGCGGCCGCCGCGAGCAGCCAGCACAGCGCCGGTAACGCTGCGCGACGGAGCGCCGTCGCCCTCGCTGCGTCGATGTAGTGCGTGAGTCTCGACTCGTACACGGCGGCAGGCTGATTCAGATATCCGGACTGCTGCAGGCGCGCGACGCCATCGCGGGCGATGCCTTCCAGTTGTCGCGGAGCCACGGCCGGAGCGATTCCGGCGATGAGCAGCAGGAGTGCAGCGACCGCGATGGCGATCGCCAGGCGCCGTCGCGCAGGGCCGCGCGCGACGTGCAGCAACGCTGTGCCCGCCGCCACGGTGGCGAAGAGGACGAACGCGACCTGAAAGTACTCGAACGCCACCCACTGCATGAGCGGGATGAAGCTCACCACATGGGCGATGCCGGGAATGGCGAGGGCGAGGACGAGCGCGCTGGCGGCGATGAAGAGGGCGCGGCGCATGTCCGCGTTCAGCGAACGAAACGCGAGGACGATCGCCAGCAAGGCGATCGCGCCGATGAAGCCACCCGTGCGCTGATTGAAATTCTCCGCGAACGCGACCGGCCCGGTCAGATCGAGCTCGCCGCGAAGAGGAGAGCCGAGGTAACCGGGAAGGATCAGTGAGAACGGCGTGAGCTTGCGGAAGCGCGTCTCCAGCATCTCGGAGCGAGCGCGCACGACGTGGCTGTCGGCCATGATCAACGCGAATGGGACGAGCTGCACGCCGATGAGGAGAAAGCCGGAGAGCGACGCCGCCGCGAACGGGATGGCCGGGCGCCGCGTCGCCAACAGATAGATGAAGATCGCCCCCACACCGACGAAGAGCCCTTCGGGGTGCCCGCCGGCGGTGGCGAGCGCCGCGATGAGCGCGGCGACGACGACGCGCCGCGCCGTCGGTCTCTCGGCGAGCTGAATCGCGCTGGCCGCCAGCGCGGGCAGAACGACGAACACGTTCGTGTGCGGGTACAGCGCCCAGACGATGCTGAATCCGGACAGCGCGTAGATCAGACCCGAGACCAGTGGAGCGGCGCGCGTGTCGCGCGGCGAAAGCACCCGCGCCAGCCACCACGCGGACATCCCCGCCACGATCAGCTTCAGCCACACCGTCCAGGCCCACCCGCGCAATCCGAAGAGCAGCCGCGGCCATGTGAATGGCGACAAGAGACCAGAGAGAGGATTGGCGAAGAGATGTCCGCCCGTCCCCGCAAACCGGTTCCGCCATGGCATTTCCCCGCGGGCGATGAGGCGTCGCGACTCGACATCCCACGGAATGAGCTGCAGTGGCACATCGGAGAGGAGGGAGTTCGACACGCGGACGCGAATCGACGGATCGCCCTTCCATGCCAGGAGGTCGCGCGGAATGTCGGCCGGAACGAGACGCCGGCCCGGCAGCATGCCTGGCAGAGTGAGGAGCAAAGCAACGACGGCGAACAGCAGAAGGGCCCGTCTCACGATTCCTTCCGCAGAACCATGGCGTCCCAGAACAGGATGCCGGGGAAACGCGAGCGGTTCAGGATCCGCTCGATGCGGCAGCGCGGAAAGAGACGGGCGATCGAGCGCGCGCTGAAGAAGATCCGGCCGACGTAGTGATGCGGGTCGGTGAACCCGCGGCGCGCCGCCATCCACCGCTGCAATCGCGGCGGCAGCGTGAGAAGCAGCGGGATGTCGAAGTGCGGATCGCGCCGGAACATGTACGCAAGGCGTGGAGGTGTGGTCAGGATGATGCAGCCGCCGGGCTTGAGCGCGCTCGCGATCTCTTCGGCAGCGCGGCCGGGGGCGGCGAAGTGCTCGATCGCATCCATGCAGAAGACGGCTGCGAACGTCTGTGCGCGCACCGGCAGCCGCTCCGCATCACCCACAGCGTGAAGGTAGGCCAGGCCCGCTCGTCGATGGGCGTAGCGGGCGGTCTCACCCCAGATGCTGTCGACGGAGATGATCGCTCGTCCTGCAGCGGCGACGGCGAGCGCGATGCCGCCGCTGCCCGAGGCGATGTCGAGAACCGGCCCGTCCGGCGCGCCGACCTGTTCGAGAACGCCGCGCCACCGCCGCCCCTCCTCGTATCGCCCGAGCGCGAACGTGTCGCTCTTCTCCGTCGGTGTCAGCGATTCCGCGTACGCGCGGGCGCACGGGGCGTCGAGGGGGCATTCGCGCAGCGGCGCGTCCATCACCGGATCGCGCAGCCGGGGGAAGAAGCGGCGAAACAGACGCCGCGCCAGAGAGAGGATCGCGCTCAATCAGCGGTAGTAAACCAGATTCCGCGATTCATGAAGTCTTGAACGCAGCCAGGAATGGCGGCGCTCCACCTCGAAAAATCGGGGCACGGCGGAAGACCGTGCCCCGAGAGAGCAGTTGGTCCGGGGTCCCTCTCCCCCGGGCCTGCAGCGCGCAATAGGGGCGCGCTACCGAGCAACGCTAGTCGCTCAGGTTCCTGATTACCGTCGGAATATCGAGGTCATTGCCGAAATCGCTCGACGCCATCGGTCCGAAGCCTCCGGAGCCATCCGGGCGACCGAGATTCTTACGAAAAAACGGGGGATCATAGATCTCCCCCTCCGATCCGATCTGAGGCGCCGGCGGCTCCTCGTGATGTGCGGCCAGTTGCTGCGCCGTCATGCGGGCTGCCGCAGGCGCCGCGGGCTGCGGCACATGCGCCCGCCCCGGCTGCGTCACCGGCGAGAGCTGCTCGCCGCGCGCGTTGAGAAAACCCTTCGTGGCCGCGTCGAAGCCGGTGGCGATGACCGTGACCTTGACCTCGTCCTTCATCCGCGGGTCGATGACCGTGCCGAAGATGATGTTCGCCTCTTCGTCCGCCGCTTCCTGGATGATCGACGCCGCCTCATGCACCTCGAACAGCGTCATGTCCGTTCCGCCGGTGATGTTGATGAGGACACCCTTGGCCCCTTCGATGGAGGCCTCTTCGAGGAGAGGCGAGGAGATGGCCCGCTGCGCCGCTTCCACGGCGCGATGCTCGCCCGAGGAGACGCCCGTGCCCATCAGGGCCATGCCCATCCCGTGCATGATCGTCTTCACGTCCGCGAAGTCGAGGTTGATCTCGCCCGGAACGGTAATCAGGTCGGAGATGCCCTGCACAGCCTGGCGCAGGATGTCGTCCGCGATCCGGAACGAGTCACCGAGCGAGGTGGCGCGCTCGACGAAATTCAGCAGCCGCTCGTTCGGAATGGTGATGAGCGTGTCGACGGTGTCGCGGAGCGCGCGAATGCCCTGCTCGGCCTGCACGCGCCGCCGCTTCCCTTCGAAGCTGAACGGCTTGGTCACCACGGCCACTGTCAGCGCGCCCAGCTCCGCGGCCAGCGACGCGATGATCGGCGCCGCACCGGTGCCGGTCCCGCCGCCCATGCCGGTGGTGATGAAGATCATGTCGGCGCCGGACAGCGCCTCCAGGATCTTCTCCGTATCTTCCAGCGCCGCCTGTTTCCCCACTTCGGGGTTCGCGCCGGCACCCAGGCCCTTGGTGAGCTTCGCGCCGATCTGCAGCTTCACCGGCGCGAGCGAGGCCCGCATGGCCTGGACATCGGTGTTGGCGACGAGGAACTCGATGCCTTTGATGCCGGCCGAGATCATCCGGTTGACGGCGTTCCCGCCACCACCACCCACACCGATGACTTTGATTCTGGCCGTGAGCTGATCGTCATCTGCCGATGTGACTTTCAGCTTGTCTCCAGTCGATTCATCGAACGTAATCATTAATCCGTCTCCCGAATAGTACATCAATTTCGTATCAAATTGTTGTTGCGCCGGGGGCGACTCCGGCCCTCCACTCAATTTGCGGCGAACCATGCCCGCACCGACTCGGCCATGCGCGCCAGCCCTTTGCGCGGGCGCTGGCGATGTCTCTTCTGATCTCTGAATCCCCACAGCAGGAGGCCCGCGGCGGCCGACCACTCCGGCCCGCTGACCGTGTCAGCGAGGCCGCCCAGACCGCGCGGCATCCCCTTGCGGGCCTGCTGATCGAACACCTGTTCGATCAGCTCGACCATCCCGTCCATCTCCGCGCCACCTCCGACCAGCACCACGCCGGAGCGGATCTCCTTGTCCAGTCCGACCTTCTCCAGGTCGCGGTACACGAGCTTGGCGATCTCCGCGGCGCGCGGCTCGAGGATCCCGGTCAGCTCGTGCCTGGAAAGGATCTTCGGGGCCCTGCCGCCCACGGTCGGCACCTCGATGGGGTCGTCCTGCGTGACGATCGAGCCGAGCGCGCAGCCGTAGCGCTTCTTGATCCGCTCGGCGTCTTCCATGGGCGTGCGCAGCACGACCGAGATGTCCGAGGTGAAGTGACCGGCGCCGACCGGGAGCACGTTCGTGTGTACGACGTTCCCCTCCAGGAACACCGCGTAGTCCGTCGTGCCGGCGCCGATGTCCATCAGCAGCACGCCCATCTCCCGCTCGTCGTGGGTGAGGACGGCCTCGCCCGCGGCGAGCTGTTCGAGCACCAGCTCCTGCACGGCGATCCCGGCCTTGTTCACGCAGGTGAGCACGTTCTGGTTGTGCGTGCGCGCGCCTGTAACGATGTGCACGTTGGCCTCCAGCCGCGAGGCGGTCATGCCCAGGGGATCGTGGATGCCGTCCTGTCCGTCGACGACGAACTCGCGCGGGATGACGTGCAGCAGCTCGAGCTCGGCCGGAATGTTGATCGACTTGGAAGCCTCGATGACGCGGTCGATGTCCTCGCGCGAGATCTCGCGATGCTTGCCGACGACGGAGACCACGCCGCGGGAGTTGACCGAGCGGATGTGATCGCCGGCCACGCCGACATAGACCGACTCGATCTGCAGCCCGGCCATCACCTCCGCCTCGTCCACGGCCTTCTTCACCGCGTCGATGGCCTGGTCGAGGTTGATGATGTTGCCGCGCCGCGTCCCTTTCATCGGCGCGGTTCCCTTGCCGATGATCTCCAGCTGGCCGCGGTCATTGACCTCGCCGACCAGCACGCAGACTTTCGAGGTGCCGATGTCGAGTGCGACGACGTACTTGTCTTCGGTCCTGGCCATGTCTGTCTCTCCTAGTTGTCATTCCGAGCGGAGCGAGGAATCTGGGTGGTGGGCGGCACGATCAGCGCGCCTCCCCACCGCCCGGATTCCTCGCGACGCTCGGAATGACAGGTTTGATGACGATGCGATCGGTGAACCGCAGGTCGGCGTATTGAATCGATCCATGGGCCAGCCGGTCGGCGCGGGCGATGCCGTAGAGGCTTCGCCACTTCTCCGAGATGTCCGCGGCGTTGGCCAGGACGAGCCCGCCCAGCTCGCGGTCATGGATGGCGAAGCCGTCCGGAGCGATGGGCATGAGGTCCGAGATGCGCGAATACAGAGCCGGGTCGCTCTCGCGCAGACGGCCAATCAGCTCGACAGAGCGCAACAGCTCCGCGCCGCCGGCCTCGCGGATCAGCGGCAGGTCGGGGTTGCCGGCGGACGGCGAGAGATCGGCGAACGGCGTCCCCTGCCCGTCGACATAACGGAGCGTGCCGCCGTTCTGAACGAGCGCCACCGGCTCGCGCTCGACCACGCGGATGCGAAGCGTGTCCGGCAGCTTCTTCTCGACGGTGATGCGGCTGACCCAGGGAAGCCTGCGCACGTCCTCCTGCAGCCGGGCGATGTCGATCTTGAACAGGTTCCGCCCCTCGTACTGCGCCTCGAGAAGCGCCACGTCCTCGGCGCTGGAGCGCACGGTGCCGAGGACTTCCACGTTGCGCACGGCGAAGCGGGCGTCGGAGCGGGTCCCCTGGTACAGCCAGACCGCGAGCAGGACGGCCAGGGCGGTCAACGCCGTGTTCCGGGCCATGTGCAGGACGCGCTGCACCTGAATGCGATTCTGGTTGCGGCGGATGCGCGCCACGTCGATGGGACGGAGAAAACGCGGATGGGTGGTGTCGAGACCGCTCATGCGCACCCTCCTCTCACCAGCGCTTCGGCGATCTGATGCACGTCGCCCGCGCCCATCGTGACGAAGAGGTCATCCGGCCGCAGCCGCTCACGGATCTGCTCGACGAGCATCGTGTTCGGGCTGTCCAGGAACTCGATTCCCTCCGCGGCATCGGCAATCAGCTTTCCGGAGATGCCGGCCAGCGGCTCTTCGCGCGCCGCGTAGATCGGAGCGACGAGCGCAACGTCGGCCACGCGCAGCGACTGCGCGAACTCGCGCGCGAACTCGCGCGTCCGCGAATAGAGGTGCGGCTGAAAGAGCGCCACGATGCGGCGGTCGGGGTACCCGTTGCGCGCGGCCTCCAGCGTGGCGCGGATCTCGGTGGGATGGTGCGCGTAGTCGTCGACGACGATCGCGCCGCCGCAGTAGCCGATGATCTGGAACCTCCGGTCCACACCGAGGAACCTGGCCAGACCGTGGGCGATGACGCTGGTCTCGATGCCGAGCTCGCGGCCGACGGCGATCGCGGCCAGGGCGTTGCGCACGTTGTGCTCGCCCGGCACGAAGATCCGGAACGCGCTGAGGCCTGCGATGTCGAACAGGGCGCCCCCCTCCAGGAACCGCAGCCGGGTGGCCTGCAGATCGGCCCCCTCAGAGAGCCCATAGGTGACCACGCGGAATGGAGCGATCGCCCCAACGACCTCCCGCACCCCCGGATCGTCGAAGCACGCCACCACCAACCCGCCCGGCTTGATGCCGGCGATGAAGACGCGGAACGCCTCCTTGATGGCGTCGAAGCTGCCGAAGTACTCGAGGTGATCGGCCTCGATGTTCGTGACGACGGCGATCTCGGGGTGGAGATGATGGAAGGTGCGGTCGTATTCATCGGCCTCGACGACGAGGAAGGCCCCCGCGCCGGTCTTCGCGTTCGTGGCGAAATTGCGGGCCATGCCTCCCACGATGATGGTCGGGTCGAGTCCGGCTTCCTCGAGGACGGTGGCGATCATGGCGGACGTGGTCGTCTTCCCGTGAGTGCCGGCCACGCCCACGGCCCGCTTCTCGCTGACGATGGCGCCGAGCATCTCGGAGCGGCGCATGATCTTGATGCCGCGCTCGTGCGCCGCGTCGATCTCGGCGTTCTCCCCGCGGACCGCCGCGGTGACGACCACCAGGTCTACGCCGTCGAGATGGCCGGCGTGGTGGCCGATGGCGACGGGGATGCCGCGCCGGCCCAGCAGATCGGTCGCGGCGGAGCGCTTCAGGTCACAGCCTGAGACCGGCACACCCATGGTGGCCACGATCTCGGCGATGCCGCTCATCCCGATTCCGCCGATGCCGACGAAATGGATGTTTTTAATGTCACTGAAATTCATTATATTAGAGACGTTCTAAATCGCGATTGTAAATTCGTAAAACCCTGGAAGCAATTAATTTCTCCGAATCTCTTCGATGTAATCCACGATCTTTTTTGTAGCGTCCGGCGTGGAAAGGGCCCGCGAGCTCTCCCCCATCCGCCGGGCCGCCGGCGGATCGTTGATGATCCCGGCGATGGCCAGCCCCAGCCGCTCCGGAGTCAGCTCCTTCTCGGTGATGACCAGCGCCCCGCCCGCCCTTTCGACCACCCGCGCGTTCAGCTCCTGGTGATTGTTCGTGGCCGCGGCGAACGGAACGAGGATGGCCGCACGCCCCACGGCCGACAGCTCGCCGATCGTCATCGCGCCGGCCCGGCTGACCACGAGATCGGCCGCCGCGAGCTCGTCCGCCATCGGGTCGAGGTACGGGACGACCCGCGCCTCGGGGAACGCGGACGTGCGATAGGCATCCTTGACCTTCTGCAGATCGTTCGGTCCGGTCTGGTGCACGATCGTCAGCCGGTCCTTCAGCCGCGCCAGGAACAGCAGCGCCCCCGTCATCGTGTCATTGAGGATGCGCGACCCCTGCGACCCGCCGAAGACCAGCAGTCGCTGCTTCCGTGGAGCGCCGGTGTCCTCACCGGCGCGCGCGGGTGAGGACACCCGCGCTCCAAAAAACTCCGCACGGATCGGGTTCCCCGTCACCCGTCCGTCCATCCGTTTCATTCGCGGGAGCGCGTCGTCGAACGCGACCGCCACCGCCGTCACGAACCGGGCCAGGACGCGGTTGGCGAGACCGGGAAACGCATTCGACTCGTGGATGATCGTCGGCATGCGACGCAGCCACGCCGCGAGCAGGACCGGGCCGGAGGAGTAACCGCCCACGCCGAGGACGGCGTCGGGGCGGTGTTTGCCGAGGAGCTGCCAGGCCTGGAGGAACCCGATGGGAAGCCGCGCCAGATTGCGAAGGAGATCGACTCCCCCTTTGCCTTTCAGGCCGCCCGCGGAGATCACCTCGAGCGGGAAGCCGGCCTTCGGCACGATGGTCTTCTCCAGGCCTCTCTCCGTTCCGACGAACACGACGCGGCGCCCGGCATCGCGAGCCACGAACTCGCGTGCGATGGCGATGGCGGGATAGATGTGTCCTCCCGTCCCCCCGCCCGCGATCATCAGTAGCTCAGTCATGCGCCAGTGACCCTCAGTTCGACTGCTGCGACAGATTCAGAAGAATTCCGATGGCGGCCAGACTGGCCAGGAGTGAAGAGCCACCGTAGCTGACCAGCGGCAATGCGATGCCTTTGGTCGGCAGCAGGCAGAGCGCGACGCTCATGTTGATGAGCGCCTGCAACGCGATCGTCAGCGTGAGGCCGATGGCCGCATAGAACGCGAAGCGGTTCCGGCTGCGCTTCGCGATCCGGAACCCGCGCCACACCAGGAAGCCGAACACCGCCACGAGCAGCGAAGCGCCGATGAATCCGAGCTCCTCTCCGACGATGGAGAAGATGAAGTCGGTGTGCGGCTCGGGCAGGAAGAAGAGCTTCTGCCGCCCGTTGCCGATGCCGAGGCCCTGCACCCCACCCGTGCCGATGGCGATCAGCGACTGCATGGCCTGAAAACCTTTGCCCAGCGGATCGGCCTCCGGATTGAGAAACGCGAAGAGGCGGTCGCGCCGGTACGCCGCACCGAACGCCAGGACGAGCGTGGCCGGAATGAACACCGTCGAGAAGAGACCGATCACGCGCCACGAGACTCCGGCCGCGAAGATCATCCCCAGCCCCACCAGGACGACCATCGCGGCGGTGCCGAAGTCGCGGCCCAGGAGAATGAGTCCGGCGAAGAGCGCCAGCACGGCGGCGATCGGCAGGAGCGTCGAGGTCACCTCGTTGATCTTCTCCTCGCGGCGCGACAACACCGACGCCACGAAGAGCACGACGACCGGCTTGGCGAACTCGGATGGCTGCACGTGGAACCAGGGCAGCACGATCCAGCGCTGCGTCCCGTTGATGGGGGCCTGGAAGAGCGCCGCGATGAGCGCGAGGAGAACGCACGCCATGGCCACATGAATGAGCCGGCGGTCCTGAAGCAGCGACGCGTCGAGGTGCATGAGGAGCAGCATGAGCGTGCCGCCGGCGACCAGCCAGATGAGCTGGCGCGTCATGAAGTGGTAGGGGTTGTCCGACCCGAACCGCTGCGTGGCGATGATGGCCGACGCGCTGTAGATCATGACGATCCCCACGACCACGAGCAGCATCGCCGCGCCGAAGAGGTATGAGTCGTAGGTCAGCTTTCTGCTCATGATCGAAATGGAGCGTTCCCGCTAGAGAGTTCTGACCAGCTCTTCAAACCGTTCCCCTCTGTGCTCGAAGTTGCGGAACTGATCGAAGCTCGCGCACGCCGGCGAGAGCAGCACCGTCTCGCCGCTCTTCCCGTTCTGGCGCGCCCAATTCACAGCCTCCTCCACCGTGCCGCTCCGCACGATGGCCGTGGCACCCTCCAGGGCGGCGGCGATGCGCTCCGCCGCCGCGCCGATGGTCAGCACCGCTCGGGCCCGCGCCGCGACCAGGTCGCGCATCCGCTCGAACTCTCCGGCCTTGTCCTTGCCGCCCAGGATCAGGAGGACGGTTCCGTCGGCGAAGCCTTCCAGCGAGCGGAGCGTGGCATCGACGTTCGTCCCCTTCGAGTCGTTGATCCACTTCACACCGTCCAGCTCGCGCACCATGACCATGCGGTGCGGAAGGCCGGCGAACGTGCCGAAAGCGATCTGCACGTCGACGTCGTCGATTCCGACGGCGCGGGCGGCCAGCCACGCCGCCAGCGCGTTCTCGACGTTCGCCGTCCCCTCGAGCTTCAGCGCCGAGCGCGGAATCCTCCGCTCCCCCTGCCCTTCCAGCAGCAGCACCATCTCCTCGCCGTCGAGGTACGCCCCCTGCGGCACCGGCTCCGCGGCGGAGAAGCGCCACTGCCTGACCTTCGAGGGGCGCGGCGCGGCCCGGCGGTCGGACGCATTCATGATGGCAACGTCCCCCGGCTGCTGGTTGCGGAAGATCCGGTATTTGGCCGCGGCGTACGCGTCGAAGCTCGGATAGCGATCCATGTGATCGGGCGTGATGTTCAGGAGCAGTGCGACGTCGGCGCGGAACGTGTCCACGGTCTCGAGCTGGAACGACGAGAGCTCCAGCACATACGTGCGCGGCCGCTGCGGATCGATGACCGAGATGAGCGGCTCGCCGATGTTCCCCGCCACGATGGGCTGGCGTCCTCCGATCCGCAGGATCTCGCCGATGAGCGCAGTCGTCGTCGATTTCCCGTTGGACCCGGTGACCGCCACCACCGTCCCCTTCAGATTCCGGTACGCCAGCTCCACCTCGGCGATGATCGGAATGGAGCGCGAGGTCGCTTCCTGGAGCAGGGGGATGGCCAGCGGGACACCCGGACTGAGAACGACCATGACGGCGCCATCGAGAAGCGCGGTGGACTGAGGCCCGAACGAACGCGCCACACGGTCGTCCACCTGATACGGCAGCGACGGCGACGGGTTGTCATCGGTGAGCAGGACCTGCTCCCCGCGTGCGGCCAGAAAGTTCGCCGCCGCCACTCCCGACTTCCCCGCACCCACCACCAGGTATCTCATTATGTGTACCGAACGGACTTTGAATCGGAAACCGGAAACCGGAAACCGTTAACGCAGCTTCAGCGTAGCAAGGCTCAACATTGCGAAGATGATGGCGATGATCCAGAAGCGAACCACGACCTTGGTCTCCCTCCACCCGGAGAGCTCGAAGTGATGATGAATCGGTGACATCTTGAAGATGCGGCGGCCGGTGAGCTTGAACGAGGCCACCTGCAGGATCACCGACAGCGCTTCCACGACAAAGAGGCCGCCGACGAAGATGAGCAGGATCTCCTGCTTGATCATCACGGCCAGCGTGCCGATGGCGCCGCCGAGAGCGAGAGAGCCGACGTCGCCCATGAAGATCTCCGCGGGATGGGCGTTGAACCAGAGGAAGCCGAGCGAAGCGCCGACCATGGCGCCGCAGAACACGGCCAGCTCGCCGGTCTGCGGGACCCAGGCGATGTTGAGGTAGTCCGCGATCCGGAAGTTGCCGGCCGCGTAAGTCAGGATCGTATACGTCGCCGCAGCGACCAGAGTGGAGCCGATGGCCAGCCCGTCCAGTCCGTCGGTGAGGTTCACCGCGTTCGACGCACCGACGATGATGATCATGATGAAGGCGATGTACAGCGGCCCGAGGTTCAGCACCACGTCCTTGAGGAACGGGAACGTGACCACGGTGGAGTAGTTGTTGTGAATGCTCGGCAGATAGGCGATGGCCAGGCCGGCCAGCAGCGCCACCCCGAACTGCATCCCGAACTTCTCCTTGGCGGTGAGACCGAGGTTGCGCTTCTTCACCAGCTTGCGGTAGTCGTCGATGAAGCCGATCGTGCCGTACGCAAACGTGACGAAGAGAACGATCCAGATGTACGGGTTGAAGATGTCCGCCCACAGGATGGTGGGGATCAGGATGGCCACGTTGATGAGGATGCCGCCCATGGTGGGCGTGCCGGCCTTCTGCTGATGGGACTTGGGACCTTCCTCGCGGATGTACTGGCCGAGCTTGATGCGGCGCATGCGCTCGATCAGCCAGGGGCCGAGGATGAAGGAGATCATCAGAGCGGTGAGGGCGGCGAAGGCCGTGCGGAACGTGATGTAGCGGAAGACGTTGAAGCCGACCACGACGTCGCGCAAGGGGTAGAGAAAGTGGTACAGCATTACGTTCCGCTCTCCAGCATGGAAACGATCTTGTCGAGGCCGATCCCGCGCGAGGCTTTGATGAGGACGAGATCGCCTTTGCGCACGAAGTCTTTCAGAAAAGCGCCCGCTCCGGCAGCGTCATCGAAGTGGTGCAGCGAGTCGTCGCGGAAACCGGCCTTCCGGGCACCGTCCAGCAGCGACCTCGACCGTTTCCCCACTCCCACCACCACGCCGATCTCTTTCGGGATTCCCTTCCCCGCGTCGGCGTGATACTCGAGCTCCTTCTCGCCGAGCTCGAGCATGTCCCCGATGACGGCGATGCGCCGGCCGCTGACGTCGGCCTGGGCCATGAGCTCGAGCGTGCGGGCCAGCGCGTACGGGTTCGAGTTGTAGGTATCGTCGTAAATCTGCGCGCCGTTGTAGGGCACGACGACGCCGCGGTGATACGCGGGCTTCACCTTTTTCACGCCGCGCTCGATTCCCTCCCAGGAGATCCCGATGGCGCGGGCCGTGGCGATGGCCGCCAGGAGGTTGTCGAGGTTGTGGCGCCCGGGCAGCGTCAGCTCCAGCTCGCGATTGGCATCCTCGGCCACGAGCGTGAATCGGGTGCCCAGGAGGCCGCGCTCGCGGAGGGCGGTGGCGCGATACTGCGCGTCGTTCTCCACGCCGTACGTCAGCTTCCGGCCTGCAAAGTCTCTGCTGATGCGGACCACGTGCTCGTCGTCGTTGTTGACGATGACCGTCCCATCCGCCTTCACGTTCTCCAACAGCTCCTTCTTTGCCTCGGCGATTTTCTCGATGGTGCCGAAGAACTCGATGTGCACCGGGCCGATGTTCGTGTAGACGCCGACATCCGGACGGGTCAGCCCGGCCAGCTGCGCGATCTCGCCTTTGTGATTCATGCCCATCTCGGAGACGACCACTTCAGCGTCGTCCGGGGTGTTGTCGATACAGAGAGGGCAGCCGATGAGGTTGTTGAAGTTGCCCCACGATTTGAACGTGCGCCGCTCGGTGGCGATGAGTGTGGCGATCATCTCCTTTGTGGTCGTCTTGCCGGCCGAGCCGGTCACGCCGATGAGCGTGAAGTCGAACTTCTGCCGGATGGCGCGCGCGAGCATCTGCAGGGCCACGGTGGTATCGCCCACGCGCACGATCCCTTTGTCCACCGGGACATTCCTGGGCACCACGGAAACGATCGCGCCGCGCGCGATCTTGAGAGCCTGCTCGAGGAACTGGTGCCCGTCCAGCCTGTCGCCTTTGATCGCGAAGAAGGCCGAGTCCGGCTTGACCTCGCGGCTGTCGATGATCACGTTCGAGGAGACGACATCGGGGCCCTGGATGACCTGGCCGCCGGTCATCGAGGCGAGCTCGCGGAAGGTCA
>DATKCA010000259.1:0-5509 GCA_035544675.1 Thermoanaerobaculia bacterium
TTCCGACTCCGCCGCGCTTCATCCTCGGTGATCGGCCCCTTCCCCCATGAAGACTGCCCGCCGATCACCATCCACGCACCCACGCCGAAGCTCGACGGAGCCGGAACACAACACCTGAGTGGACGATCTGCATCATAAAACCATTTCATAATTGATTACAACAACTATTTCGTCTCATTTCAGACGGATTTAGGCATTAGATTTTCAGCGCGCTTTTTCAGAGCGATCTCCGCCTCTTCGCGGTCGTCGAAGTGAATGATCTGATCGCCCACCACCTGGTACGTCTCATGACCCTTGCCGGCGATGACGATGACGTCGTCCTCCGCCGCCGCTGCAATCGCCTCCGCGATCGCCTCGCGCCGGTCGGCCAGGCGCCTGTACTTGTTCCCGTCCACGCCGGTCATGCCCTTCTCGATCTCGTCGAGGATCGCCTCCGGCTTCTCCCCGCGCGGGTTGTCGCTGGTCAGGACGGTGAAGTCCGCCAGCCGGCCGGCGATCTCGCCCATCTGCGGACGCTTTCCCTTGTCGCGATCGCCGCCGCAGCCGAAGAGCACGACGATGCGGCGGCGGCCGGAGAGGTCGCGCACGGCGTGAAGGAGCTTCTCCATCGCGTCGGGTTTGTGCGCGTAGTCGACGATCACGGTCGGACCGCCGTCCGCTGCAATGCGCTCGAAGCGGCCGCGCACGGTGGCCAGGCTGCGGATTCCTTCCTCGATCGTCGATGCCGGAATCCCGGCCACGATGGCCCCGCCAATCGCGGCCAGCCAGTTCATCAGATTCGGTTGGCCGAGGAGCGTGGACTGGAGGCGGATGCTGCCCGCGGGAGTCTCGACCACTCCGCGCAGGCCCTCCACGGAGACCTCGAAGCCCCTGGCCGGCCGGATGTCCCCCTCGCGGCCGAACGTCATCGCGGTGCGGCCGAGCTCATTGGCCAGGCGGCGCCCATACTCGTCGTCCGCGTTCACGACCGCGGTGGTGCGGGAGCGGTCGATCTGGTCGAAGAGCATCTTCTTGGCCGCGAAGTAGTCGTCGAAGTCCTTGTGAAAGTCGAAGTGATCGCGCGAGAGATTCGTGAAGATGGCCGCGGCGAAGCGGATGCCGTGCGTGCGCTTCAGCGACAGCGCGTGCGACGACACCTCCATCACGGCGTTGCGGACGCCCGCCTTCACCATCCTGGCGAACCAGTCGTGCAGCAGCACCGCGTCGGGCGTGGTGCGGTCCGCGACGAGGCGCTCCTCTCCGGCGCGATACTCGATCGTGCCGATGAGACCGACCGGCTGGCCCGTCGCATCGAAGATCGACTCGATCATCTTCGTGGCCGTGGTCTTGCCCGACGTTCCGGTGACGCCGACGATCGACAGCTTGCCGGCCGGCCGCCCGTAGAAGTTGGCGGCGATGGTGGCCAGGGCCGCGCGAGGGTCATCGACGAAAATGTGTGGAGCGCCGCCGGCCTCGGCGGCGTTTTTCGGCGCGGCGGTCGCCGCTAGGAATGGCGGCGCTCCACTCACGATCGCGCTCGCGCCTTTCTCGATGGCCTGCGGGATGAACTTCGAGCCGTCCTGCTGCAGGCCGGGGATGGCCACGAACAGCGAGCCAGCCCGCGCCAGGCGCGAGTCCGCCGTCACGGACGTGATCTCCACGTCCGCGTCGACCGTTCCCACATCCCGCAGCAGTTCCCGCAGCTTCATCGTCCCGCCTCGGCGAGCTGGAGCGAGATACGCCGGTCTTCCGGCAGAGCTTCGCCAGCATTCGGTTGTTGTGACTTGACCACGCCGCTTCCGTTCGCCTGCACGAGCAGTCCGGACGAGGTGGCCTGCGCCACCGCCGTTCGGGCGTCCAATCCCACCAGGTCTGGAACGGAGCTCCGTGCTGTCGACCGCGGGCGTTGCGAAAATGCGGCCAGCAGCGGCGCGGGCGATGTGATGGACCTCTGCGGAAGCGACGGCGGCACCCCCAGATAACGGAGCGTCGCCTCGGCGATTTCCTTGAAGACGGGGGCGGCCACTTTCCCGCCGTACTGCTCGCCCTTCGGCTCGTCGACGTTGACCAGGATGACCAGGCGCGGCCTGTCGGCCGGGACGTAGCCGGCGAACGACGCGACGAACCGGTCCGGCGAGTACCCGCCGCGGATGGCCTTCTGCGCCGTGCCGCTCTTCCCGGCCGCGATGTGCTCGGGCAGCGCGGCGCCGGTCCCGGTCCCCCGGGCGACCACGGTCTTCAGCATCTCGTTGAGGAGAGCGGCGGTGCGATCCGACACGACGCGCTCCGGCGGGGCCAGAGGAGGCGTCCAGATGGTGTCGCCGCCGGCGTCGACCACGCGATCGACGATGCGCGGCTGCACGCGCATCCCGCCGTTTGCGACGACGGCCATCGCCCCCGCCACCTGCAGCGCCGTCGCGCCGATCTCCTGTCCGATGGAAATGCTGGCGTTGGAGATGAGGGACCAGCGCTCGGTGCGGCGGAGGAGTCCCGTCGCCTCCCCCGGAAGCGTGACACGCGTTCGCTCACCGAATCCGAACCGGCGCGCGTAGTCGTACAAGCGGCGATTGCCGAGGGCCATGGCCACCCGGATGGTGCCGACGTTGGAGGAGTGCGCGATGGCATCCTCGAACGTCATGAGGCCGAAGCGCCTGTGGTCGTGCTCGCCGATCTCGATGTTGGCGATGCGGATGAAACCCTCGCCGCAGTCGACGATCTGCGACGGAGTGACGACGCGCTCCTCGATGGCCGCGGAGGCCGCCACGATCTTGAACGTCGACCCCGGCTCGTAGATGTCCTGGACGTTGCGGTTGCGCCAGATCGTCGGGTGGTACTCGGTGAAGCGATTCGGGTCGAAGGACGGAAGCGACACCATGGCCAGGATGGCGCCGTCGCGCGGGTCCATCACGATGGCCGTGCCGGCCGCGGCCCGATAGCGCGACACGGCCTTCGCCAGCGCGCGCTCGGCGATGTACTGGACGACGGCGTCGATCGTCAGCACCACGTCGTTGCCGTTGACGGCGCGGTTCGCTCCTTCGCCGCCCACCACGTACATACCGCGACGGGCGTCCTTCAGCACCGTGACGCGGCCGGCGCGGCCGCGCACGTGCGCGTCGAAGGAGTGCTCGATGCCGGCCAGGCCTGTCCCGTCCACACCGACGTAGCCGATGACGCTGGCCGCGAGCGAGGCGCGCGGATAGGCGCGGCGATGCTCTTCGAGGAAGTCGACTCCGGACAGCTGGAGCTTTCGCACTTCCGCGGACACCTCCAGCGGCACCTGTCTGGCGATCCACACGAAGCCGTTCTCGCTGTCGAGCTTCGCCTGGATCTCGCGCGCGGTCAGGCGGAGACCGGGGATGCGCGCCAGCGCTCGTGCCGCGGCCCGGTGATCCGGGACCGCCTGCGGGTCGGCGTAGACAGACTCGGCGGCAACGCTCTCGGCCAGCACCCGGCCGCGCGCGTCGAGGAGCGAGCCGCGCACTGGATTCAGCTCCAGCGTCCGCTCCTGCTGCCGCTGCGCGCGCTGCACGTAGTAGCCGTTGCGCGCGATCTGGACCTGTCCCAGGCGGGCCACGACGATGAGCGCCCAGGTGGTGAGGATGGCGCTGATCAGGACGAGGCGCTTGCGGGAGAGGGTCATGGGGCCTTCTTGTGGGGGACAGTCAATCCTGCCTGTCCACGCTGGTCAGGCAGGATTGCCTGACCTCCACTCCCTTTCACCATGACGATGGCCGCGGGGTCCGTCCGCGCGAACCCGAGCGAGCCCGCGCGCTTCTCCACCGACTCGAGCGAGCTGACCCGGTCCAGCGAGAGGCGCAGGCGCTTGTTCTCGTCGCCGATCTCCTTCCGGATTTTCTGGAGGCGGGTCACCTCGTGGCCGAGGCGGATGACTTCGAGGTTCTGCCAGGTGAAGAGGAGAAGAAACAGGCCGACCGGGACGCCGAGAGAGAAGACGGCCAGCAGCTCACGGAAGCGGCGGCGGTCCCTCTCGCGAACGATGTGCACGTTCTCGATCGGTTTCTTCTGCGTGTACATGATGTGCGAAGCCAAAAAACAAGGGTGAAGATCTGCCTACACGCACGGATCCGAGAACCATCCACACACACCCACGCTCCACGCTCCACCCCTCCCAAGGCCCCGTACCGCACTCACACCCAACCCTTCCCCAACCTTCACCCTTGCTTCTTGTCTCCGCCCTCCCGCCCGGCTCTTGGCTCTTGGCTCTTGGCTCTTGGGCGTCCTTTCTAACGACTAAGGCCTAACGACTAAGGACTAGTTTTTCCGCGACTCGCAGCTTCGCGCTGCGCGACCGCGGATTCCTTTCTCTCTCCTCCTCTGAAGCAGTCACCGGTCTTCCGGTGAGCAGTCTCACTTCCGCCTTTGCGCCGCACCCGCACACCGGCATGCCGGGCGGGCAGATGCACTCGCCTTCCAGCCGGCGCAGCGCGCGCTTGACGATCCGGTCTTCGAGTGAGTGGAACGAGATCACCGCCAGTCGCGCCCCTTCCTCGAGCACCGAGACCGCGTCGTCGACGAATTGCCCCAGACCGACCAGCTCCTCGTTGGCGGCGATTCGCAGCGCCTGGAACGTCAGCGTCGACGGATCGATGTCCTGCGGCCGCGACCTCTTCACGCTCCGGATCACCTCGGCCAGCCTCCTGGTCGTGGCGATCGGCTCGACCGATCTCGCCTCCACGATGGCGCGTGCGATGCGGCGCGCCATCGGCTCTTCGCCGTATTCGCGAAGGACCCTGGCCAGTTCGCTCTCTTCGAGCGTGTTGACGAGGTCCTCCGCGGAGCGGCTGTCGGGGCCCATGCGCAGGTCGAGCGGCGCGTCGAAGCGGAACGAGAATCCGCGGGACGCGTCGTCGAGTTGCATCGACGAGACACCGAGGTCGGCCAGAACGCCGCTGACGGCGTCGATGCCGGACTGCTTCAGAATTTCAATGAGCGACTCGTAACGCCCGCGGACGAACGTCACGCGATCGGCGAACGGCCGGAGCCGCTGGCGCGATCGTTCGAGCGCCTCCGGATCGCGATCGATGGCCAGGAGGCGGATCCGCTGGTGCGCTTTCAGCAGCGCTTCGGCGTGCCCGCCCAATCCGACGGTCGCGTCGGCCAGCACGCCGTCTTCGCGCGCTGGCCGGAGGGACTCGAGAATCTCTTTTAAAAGAACAGGCTCGTGAACCATGCCGTGTCGTCAGACACCATGGAGTTCCAACTCCTTCATGTCGTCGTCCGTCAGCGGAGACGCGGCCAGCCGCTTCGTAATCCGCTCTTCGTTCCAGACGATCAGATGGTCCTGGTTGCCGATGACGACCACGTCGGCGGCGACCTTGGCGACTTCGCGGAGGATGCCGGGGATGAGAAGGCGGCCCTGCCCGTCGATGGCGCTGGCCTGTCCGAAGTAGTTGACCCGCTCCAGGAGCTTGGTCTTGGCGACGGAGGTCGAGGGCACCTTGGCCAGCCGGGCCTGGAAGTCGAACCAGACCGGCAGCGGATAGACGAGGGCGCGCTCTCCATCCATGGA
>DATKCA010000260.1:0-13798 GCA_035544675.1 Thermoanaerobaculia bacterium
CGCATCCTCGCCGTGGACGACGATCCTGCCTACCTTCGGTACCTGAAACTGGTCCTCACCCGCGCCGGCTTCGACGTGGAGCTCGCCGCCGACGGCGCAGCGGCCATCGAGCGCATCCGCTCCGGCAGCCGCGTGGATCTGCTTCTGATCGACCTGGCCATGCCCGGCCTGGACGGCATCGAAACGGTGAGGCACATTCAGCAGGAATCGCATCTACCCGGTCTCTACACGATCCTACTCACGGCCAGCATGGGCGTGGAAACGAAACTGCGCGCGCTCGACGGCGGCCTCGACGACTTCATCACCAAACAGTCGCAGGAGTCGGAGATCCTGGCCAAGATCCGCAGCGCCGCGCGCCGCCTGCAGCTGGAGCGGCAGCTTCACGCCGCAAACGAACTGCTGCTGGCGCTCGCGCTGACCGACGAGCTGACCGGCATCGCCAACCGCCGCGCCATCTTCAAGGCCGGAGAACAGATCCTCCGCAACGGACGGCAGTGCAGCGTCGTCCTCTTCGATCTCGACCGCTTCAAGTCGATCAACGACACCTTCGGCCATCTGACCGGCGACCGCATCCTCGCCGACGTCGCCGCGACCTTCAAGGCCCACACGCGGTACGGCGACCTGATCGGGCGCTACGGCGGTGACGAGTTCGTGCTGCTGCTCCCCGATACCGGCGCCGAAGAGGCTCGGCTGATCGCACATCGGGTCATGGCCAGAATCCGTCAGCTGTCATGGACGATGAGTGACACCCGCGTCTGCGTGAGCGTCCAGTGCGGCATCTCCACGTTCCCCGAGTCGGCGACCTCGCTGCCGGAGCTTCTGGCCCTGTGCGACGCGGCGCTCTACCGGGTGAAGCGCCGCACCAAGAAGGCAGCCGGGCGAAGAGCGGCGCGGCCGTAAGTCATCCCCAGCGCAGCCCGGAATGACTACTGCAGCCCTGCGAACAGCGCCGCGTAGATCTCGATCCCGTCCCAGAAATTCTGCAGCCGCAGATTCTCGTTCGCCGCGTGCTGGTTGTTGTCGTGGTTGACGATGGGCACTCCGATCACCGGCACGGTCCCTCCGCGCTGAAACAGGTGCATGGGGATGCTGCCACCGAGGGACGGGAGGAGGATCGGGTCGTGTCCTGCGCCGGCCATGATCTTCGCGATCTGCTGCCCGATCGGGCTGTCCACCGGCGTCCGCGCCGGCGGATATCCGCCGCTCGACCACTGCACGCGGACGACGTTCGGATGCGCCGTTCTCGTGGCCGCGTCCGGCTCGTCGCGCACGATGAAGAAGCCCTGCCTGGTGATGTGCCGCTCCACCAGCTCGCGTACGCGCTCGGGCGTCTGCGCGGGCACGAGCCGGAAGTCGATCGACGCGCGCGCGTCGATCGGAATGCTGTTCGACGCCAGCTCTCCCACGCGCCCGCCCGCGATGCCGCGCAGATTCAGCGCCGGCTGCAGGATCCGCTCGTTCAGAGTGCCCGCCCCTTCCACGCGTCCGATGGCCAGCTCCCGGCGGATCGAGTCGTCGAAAAGGGGAGCGGCATCGATCGCGGCACGCTCCGCCGTCGTCAGCGGGCGGACGTCTTCGTAGAAGCCCTCGATGAGGATCCGCGCATCGCGGTCGCGCATGCTGTCGATGAGATGCGTCAGCGTGACGATCGGATTCGGCGCCCAGTTGCCGTAGTGCCCGCTGTGCAGCGATCGCGACGGGCCGTACACGGTCAGCTCGACACCTGTGACGCCGCGCGCCCCGAAATAGAGAAGGGGACGCCGGTTCTGATGCACGGGGCCGTCGCAGAGGATCCACGCATCTGGTGAAAGCTCGTCGGAGTACTTCTCCAGATACTGCGCGAGGTGAGGCGATCCCACTTCCTCCTCCCCCTCGAACACGAACCGCAGATTGACCGAGGGCAGCCGGTTCGATGCGCGAATCCTGTCGAGCGCGGCGGCCAGCGCCACGATCGGCGCCTTGTCGTCGCTGGCCGAGCGCGCGTAGATCCGCGACTCCGGCCCCAGCGGGCCGGCCGGCTTGATCACCGGCTGCCACGGGTCCGTCGCCCACTGCGATCGATCGGCGGGCTGGCCGTCGTAGTGAGCGTAGAACGCGATCGTCCGGTTCGAGGGCCGCCGCGCCGTGACGTCCGCGACGACGATCGGCGGCACGCCCTCGAGCCTCAACAGGCGCGCCGTGACGCCGCGCCTGGCGAACATCGTCACGATGGCCTGCGCGTTCTTCTCGATGTTCGGCCTGTCCGACGCCAGGTTCGGGATGGCCAGAAACTGCATCAGCTCGTCGACGACCGCCTGCTGCGCGGATGCGATCGCCGGCACCAGCAGAAGGAGCCCCGCCAGAATTCGTCTCATGGGCGCCTATCGTACGCTCGAATCGACCGCGCTCCTTCCTCCCCACCCTTCTCGTAGTTCTGCTCCACGAACAGCACCTCTTCGCGCGAAGCGACGATGATCGTCGACGAGCGCGTCCCGTACTGCTCGCCGATGAGGAACGGGTCGTTCCGCGGGTCTCCCGACCGGCCCGACTGAAGGAACTGCAGGAGCGACGCGACGATGTCCGTAGAGCTCCGCCACTCCTGGCGCCGCATCTCCTCCAGCGCCGCCTCGACCTTCGGCCACTGCTCGCCGTTCGGGGCATTGCTCAGCGCGTGGATCCCGGGCTCCAGCCGCTGCGCACTGCCCGAGACCTGAACGACGTCGCCGCCGATCTCTCCGACGAGGAGATGAAATCCCGTGTATTGGTGAATGCGCCGCTCGACATCCTCACCGTACTGAAGCGGCGTCGCGCTGCCCATCACGAACTCGCGAACGAGCTCGCCGCGCGAGCGATTCTGCGCGGCCCGCTCCGAGCCGCGCAGGTTCGTCACCGCGGCGAATCGCCCGAGGCGTGTGATGGCCAGCCAGGAGCCGCCCAGGAGCGCGTCGCGGCCGCCGAGGATCTGGGGGGCGTCGGACCAGTAACCGGCGGCAATGGTCGGCCGGTCGTAGTCCTCGTCGCGGTTCGCGGCGAGGACGAACGGGAAATCGTCGGAGGCACGATGGGCGAGGGCAATGAGGCACATCGATTGCGATTATGACTGAACAAATCGTCGTCCAAGGGTTGCTCATGATCACGAAAATGACTCGTCTGAAAAGGTTTAGCGCGTTTGTTCTCGTCGCCACGCTCGCCGCGCCGTTGTCGCTCTCCGCGGAAAACCGCACTCCGCGGAGGTCATCGCTCGCCGATCTGGCGCGCGAGCTCGAAAGCGTCCTCGGCCGTGGCTCGGTGGAAGTGAGCCGTTCCCGGACGACGACCGCGAAGCGCGCGGGTGAGGACACCCGCGCTCCATTGCCTCCGTCGTACGACTCGCTCAGCGCCGCGGCCATCGTCGCGGCGACGAATCGCGAGCGGGCCGCGCATGGGCTCGCGCCGCTGCGCTTGAACAGCAAGCTCTCGCTCGCCGCCGGCGACCGCATCACCGACATGTTCCACCAGCGGTACTTCGATCATGTCGCTCCCGACGGCACGCAGCCGTTCGTCTGGGCCAGGCGGCGCGGCTACAGCTACAGCCTGATCGGCGAGAACCTGGCCGTCGGTTATCCGACCGCGCAGCGCGTGGTCACCGGCTGGATGAATTCGCCGGGGCATCGCCAGAACATCCTGCAGCGCGGCTTCGACGAGGTCGGCATCGCCGTGTCGAGCGGCGCGCCGCTGCGCGGCTATTCGGGACCGACAATCGTGGCGATGTACGGGAGAAGCTGAACCAACGTGCCCGCGCCCGCGCCCGTGCGCGTGCCCGGTTTTCTCGTGCCGTGACGCGAAAGTCAAAAGCCGGGCGCGGGCTCGGGCGCGGGCACGCGCACGGGATAGACTCGCCGTCCATGACCGCTACTTCGCTGCTGCTCTTTCTCACCTTCGCTGATCCCGCTGGCTACTGGCCCGAATCGCGGACTGCGCCGATCCTCGCGAAGATCGAGACGATCCGGCTCGCGCCTGATCTCAGCAGGCTCACGCCCGGCGAACAGGCGGCGCTGCGCGACCTGTACGAGGTGGGCCGGATCTTCCAGGACATCTACGAAGAGTCGCGGCACCATCAGGCGCTCGCGGCGCGGCGCGGCCTCGAGGCTCTCGGCCGGAAGGATCTCCTCGCCCTTTACCGGTTGTGGCAGGGCCCCATCGTCACCACGCTGGAGAACGCGCGCGAGCCATTCGTGCCGGCGGATCCGCAGGTCCCGGCGCGCAACGTTTATCCGATCGACGCGACGCGCGCGGAAATCGACGCCTTCCTCGCCGCCCACCCCTCCACCCGCCCCGAGATCCTCGGCGAGCGCACCGTCGTCCGTCGCGCCACGGCGGAGAATCTCGGGCGCGATCTGCGCGTGCTGACGACTCATCCCGCCATCGATGTTCTGCATC
Organism: Thermoanaerobaculia bacterium; assembly: GCA_035544675.1. Taxonomy (GTDB): domain Bacteria; phylum Acidobacteriota; class Thermoanaerobaculia; order Gp7-AA8; family Gp7-AA8; genus DATKCA01. The sequence continues at coordinate 4,399 of DATKCA010000260.1, forward strand.
CGGCGCTGCAGGCCAGGTTGAAGTCACTGGCGGCGAAGCCCGATCGCGCCACTCTCTACGCCGTCCCGTACCCGGTCGCGTACGCCGATCAGCTGATGAAGGCGTATGGCCTGCTGCGCAGTGCCGCCGATCACGTCGAGGCGACGGACGGCGAGCTGGCCGGCTATCTGCGCAACCGCGCCCGCGACCTTCTCACGAACGACTACGAGAGCGGCGACGCCTCATGGGTCACGGCGAGCTTCGAGCATCTCAACGCACAGATCGGGTCGTACGAGACATACGACGACGCGCTGTTCGGCGTGAAGGCCTTTCACAGCGTCAGCCTCATGATCGAGGACGAGGCGGCCACCGCGCAGCTCCGCCGCGAGCTCGGCGGGCTGCAGGCCATCGAGGACGCCCTGCCGTACTCGCCGCGGAAACGCGTGCGCGACGACATCCCGGTCGGCGTCTACGACATCATCGCCGACTTCGGCCAGGCCCGCGGAACGAACACCGCCACGATCCTGCCCAACGACGCGCTGTACTCCCGCCGTTACGGGCGGCGGATCATGATGCGCAAGAACATCCTCACCCATCCCGACATCTTCGCGTCGAACCTCCGCGTCTGGCGCGCCGCCACGGCCGATGCGCACGCGGACGACCTGGCGCCGGAAGGCAACTTCCAGCGCACTCTCTGGCACGAGATCGGTCACTACGTCGGCCCCGACCGCGACAAGGCCGGCCGCGCGCTCGACGTGGCGCTCGAGGACTACGCCGACTCGATCGAGGAGATGAAGTCGGACCTCGTCTCGCTGTTCTCGCTGCACCGCATGCGCGCCGGCCAGCCCGGACTGCGCCCGGTGCAGGCGTCCGGCATCCTGCGCACGCTGCAGAACGTGCAGCCGCGCCGCGATCAGCCCTACCAGACCATGCAGCTCATCCAGTTCAACTGGTTCGTCGAGAACGGTCTGCTCGTGCCCGATCCCGACACGGCCCGGCTCACCATCCGCTACGACCGCTACGCCGGCATCGTCACGTCGCTGCTGCGCGAAGTGCTCGCGTTGCAGGCGAACGGCGACAAGGCCGCCGCGGCGCAGTTCTTCGACCGCTGGACGAAGTGGACGCCCGAGCTGCACGACCGCCTCGCCGCCCGCATCCGCGAAGCGCAAGGGGCGCGCTGGAGGATCGTGCGGTACCGGGCACTCAACGATTAGTCCTTAGTCCTTAGTAGAACCGGCCCGGACTCCTAAGGCCTAAGGCCTAAGGCCTAACGACTAAGGACTATCTTTCGGCCCAGAAGAACGGCGGCAGCGCGCGCTCCGAGGGCCATACGCGCGTCAGCGTCGCGGCGTCGAACACCTCGCCGTTCTTGACCACGTGCCGGATGCTCGTGCTGTTGTGGATGTCCTCCAGCGGATTGGCATCGAGGATGACGAAGTCGGCCAGCTTCCCCGCCTCGATCGATCCGAGGTCGGGCTCGAAGCCGAGTTTGTTCGCGGCCCAGATCGTCGCCGACTTCAGCGCCGCGTGCGGCGTGAGGGCTCCCTTGCCGCCCTCACCCGCCATCGCCCACAGCTCCCAGTGAGGTCCGAGGCCCTGCAGCTGGCCGTGGGCGCCGAGGGAGACGTTGCCGCCGGCGCGGGAGATGTCCGCGACGCCGCGGGCCACGGTCGGGAAATGATATTCGGTGGGATCGATCCAGGGATGGCGGCGCGTGCGCTCGTCGAGGAAGAAGTGCGGAACGAAACGCCGGAGCTTCGGATCGTCGTGCACCTTCTGCGTCTGCCAGAAGTACTGCTCGCCCCACGGCCCGCCGTACGAGACGAGCAGCGTCGGCGTGTAGAACGTCCCTGACCTTGCGAAGAGCTGGATGGCGTCCTCCTGCAGCTCGACGGGCAGTGAGTGCTCGAACGCCGTGTAGCCGTCAATGGCCATGGTCATGTCGGTCGACAGCTCCCCTGCCCCTTCCGCCGTCAACAGCATCCTCTCCTCACGGGCCGCCTCGGCGAACCAGAGGCGTTGGGCGCGGCGGGGCTGCTGGTACACCTTGATCATCCGCGCGCCGTACGACTTCATGCGCCGCACCTGGCGCCGCGCGTCCTCGAGGTCGTTGACCTCGGCGAAGATGTCGGTCTGCTGCCCGCCGTAAAGGACGTCGCCCGACGAGTAGATGCGCGGGCCGGTCATGAGGCCGGCCTCGACCATCTCCGCCTGTGCGAACACGTCGAGCGACGGGGCGGACGGGTCGTACGTCGTGGTCACGCCGTAGGCGAGGTTGGCCGCGTACTCCCACTTGGTCTCCGGAAAGATCTCCAGGCCGGAGTAGTGAAGATGGGCATGCGTGTCGATGAGGCCGGGGATGATCGTCCTGCCACTGCCGTCGAACTCGCGCGCGCCGGCCGGGACTGTGACTTTGCCCGCCTCACCGACCGCCGCGATCCGGTTGTTCGTCACGACGATGTCGCCCCGCTCGATGACTTCGTCACCGCGCATCGTCACGATCCGGGCGTCGCGCACCACGAAGGAGCCCGACGGAGTCGCGCGCGGCTGCGTCAGCGTGATGGCGATCGCCTCGGATCGCGGCACCTTCAGCCTGGGCTCGTCGGTGGCCTTGTCCTTCTTCTTCTCGTCCTCCGACTCTTTCGCCTTCGCCGCCTCCTTGCGCCGCTCTTCCTCGACGAACGTGATCGCGTTCGCCAGCGGCAGCCTGTGGAACGTGCTGGCGGCGGTCCAGGTGATGGTCTTCCCGTTGCCGGCCCAGTCGACATAGCCGCCGGCGTTCTCCGAGAGGCGCCACGTCGGGACGGAGCCTTCCTTCAATCCGATCTCCGGCGGGTCCTTCATCACCAGGTTCGGCAGGGCGGCGACGTAGACGTTGTCGCGCGAGGTGAACGCGACCCACTGCTCGTCCGGCGAAGGCACGAGGTCCCCGATGGCGGGAAAGCGGAGCAGGCGTTTCTTGTCTGTTCCGTCGAGTCGCACCGACACCAGCTCGTTCTTCGGGTCGTCGGCCGGCTTCTCAGGCGGGATGAAGTCGCGATAGAAGACGCGCGAGCCGTCGCGGTTCCACCACGCCTGCGGGTGGAAGCGGAATGTGGCGGCGATCCTCACGTTGGCGACGAACTGCGCTTCGCCGCCGGAAGCGGGAAGCCAGCGGATGTCGAAGAACTGCTCCTCTTCCGGCTGGCGGCCGCGGAACTCCAGGCCGCTGCCCTGAATCAGGACGAGGCGCTGGCCGTCCGGCGACCACTCCGGATTCGCGTAGTGCCCGGGGATCGTCGTCAGTCTCTGTGGAGCGCCGCCAGTCCTGGCGGCGGTCTTCCACACATGCCCTCCCTCGCTGTCGCTCCACGTCACGAACGCGATCCACTGGCCGTCAGGCGAGACCGCGGGTGAGTATTCGCGGGAGGGCCCGCCGCCGGCGGTGATGCGTTGCGGCTGCCCGGAAGCCTTGCCGCCGGCGAGCTTCTGCATCCAGATCCTGCCGAATGCGTCGAACACGACCGCGCTGCCGTCCGGCGTCTGGCTTGCCCGGCGGAGAATGCGCGCGCGCACGGGGCCGCTCTCCACACGCTCCTGCCAGGCCACGCGTGGCGCCAGGAACTGCTCGACATCCGCGGTGAACGCGATGGGCTGCGCGGCGCCGGTGCCGAGATCGAGGCGGGTGATCTTCCCGCGATTCGAGAAGTAGATGGTGTTGCTGTCGCGCGAGATGGCGTACGGCGGCCAGAGATCCTGCTGCGCGAAGCCTTCCTGCTCGTCGCGCGTGACGTCGCGGGCCACGATCCGCTCCGACCCACGCGCCAGGTCGCGCACCACGAGGACCGTCGCCGCATCGCGCCGGCTCACGAAGATCATCGACTCCCCGTCCGGCGTGATCTCCGGCCGCACCGCCCCCCCGTAGCCCGATGTCATCTGGATCGTGTCACCGGTGCGCCGGTCGTAGCGATGGATCTGCCACAGCCCGCTGGAGAGATCGGGGACGTAGCTGAAACGCCCTTTGCGTCCTGAAAAATAGATGTAGCGCCCGTCCGGCGAGAAGGCAGGCCCTGACGCGTTGTTCATCTCGTCGACCGTGGTCAGCTTCACGCCCGACCCGCCGTGCACGTGGTACATCCACAGCTCGACCGGAGGGATCCCGGCGCGCTTGCCCGTCTCTTTCCTCGCCACGAGATAGTTTCCGTCCGGCGACCACATCGCTGACCGGATGTATTCGTCCTTCTCCGCAGTCAGGGCCCGCGGATCCTTCCCGTCCGGCGCCATCAGCCAGATGTTGTCGATCCCGCCGCGGTCGCTCGTGAACGCGATCGTCTTCCCGTCCGGCGAGTACCGCGGATGCCAGTCGAAGGCCGGCCCGCGCGTGATGGCCCTGGCCTTTCCACCCGCCACCGGCACCGTGTAGATGTCGCCCAGCAGGTCGAAGAGGATCGTCGAGCCGTCGGGAGAAAGGTCCACCGACATCCACGTCCCCTCACTGACCGTGAAAGCCACCCTGCGCGCATCCGGCCGCGGTTTGTTGATGTCCGCGGCCGGGTCGAACTTCTTTGAGGCGCTGGCGGGTGCCGCCAGGATTGGCGGCGCTCCACCGGATACGGTCATCAACACCACAAGAATGGCGATTTTTTTCAAAGCGAGCTCCTCCGAAGCCGGACATTATCCGCAACTTCCGCCCAAATCCGTCGTATCAGGCCTAACGTGAGCCGCTCCGGCTCGTCTCATCGTTTAGGAGAGACTCGTATGTCCAAGCTGGGAAGAACACTCCTGATCCTCGTCATCATGGCGGTCGCCAGCGCCGGCCTCTACGCGTGGACGCGCAACGGCAAAGACGAGAACGGCCTCAAGCAGGTCGAAGTCACAACCGGAACGATCGTGGAGAAAGCGGTGGCGGTCGGCCAGATCCAGCCGCGCCAGAAGTTCCAGGTCAAATCGAAAATCTCCGGGATCGTCCGGCGCACGCTGGTCGAGGTCGGTGACACCGTCAAGCCGGGCGACCCGCTCTTCGAGATCGGACCCGATCCGACCCCGCTCGAAGTCTCCGAAGTGGACCGCAGAGTGGAGTCGGCCGAGGCCTCGTATCGCAGGGCGGAGGGTGACTACAGGCGGGCGCAGGAGCTGAGCCGCTCCGGCGTGCTTCCGAACTCGGAAGTGGAGCAGAAGAAGGAAGCGTACGAGCTGGCCCGCGTGGCGCGGATGAAGGCGCAGCAGGATCGCGAGCTGGTTCGCCGCGGCAACCTCTCCTCATCCGTGGAGAAGGAGTCGATCATCCGGGCGCCGGCGGCGGGAACCGTGTTGACCCGCGCGGTGAATCCGGGAGACCCGATCGTCCCGCTGACGTCGTATCAGCCGGGCACCGAGATGGCCACGATCGCCGACATGAGCGATCTCATCTTCAAGGGCACGGTCGACGAGATCGATGTCGGCAAGCTCGCCGCCGGCATGCCGACGCGCATCAAGGTCGGCGCGCTGCCGTCGGACATCGTCACGGGACGGGTCTCGCGCATCGCGCCGCAGGCGCAGCAGAAGGAAGGCGCCACGCTGTTCGACGTCGAGATCGAGCTCGATCCGGGCCAGAAGATCGTGCTGCGCGCCGGCTACTCGGCCAACGCCGACGTCATCATCCGGGAGAAGAAGGACGTGCTCGTCATTCCGGAACGGCTCGTGACATTCGAGGACGGCGGACAGAAGACGACCGTGGAAGTGGCCGCGGCCGCCCCGAAGGCAGAACCGAAGAAGACCGAGATCAAGACCGGCGTGTCCGACGGGCTGAACATCGAGGTCGTTTCGGGCCTGAGCAAGGGCGACAAGGTCGTGGAGCGCCCGCCCAAAGAGATCAGCTAGCTCACATTCCGGTTACCGGCAACCGGCAACCGGCAACCGGCAACCGGAAAATCAAAGCATGGTTACTTTTCGAGATGTCTTCCGCCAGCTCGTCCGCGATGTGAGGAGCGAGAAGCTGCGCACGTTCCTCACGGTGTTCGGCATCGTGTGGGGAACGGTGGCCATCAGCCTCATGCTCGCCTTCGGGACCGGTCTGCACAAGCAGATGATCAAGAACACGGCCGGTCTGGGCGACCGCATCGTCATCGGGTGGCCGTCGCTGACTTCGATCCCGTTCGAGGGGCTCGGAAGGGGACGCCGCATCCGTGTGGCCGAGGATGATGTGGCGGCGGTGGCGAAAGACGTGCGCGGCCTGAAGGCCATCTCCACCGAATACATGGACAGCTTCCGGCTGGACTACGGGACGAAGACCCTGTCCGTGGACGTGTCCGGCGTCTCCTCCGACTTCGGCTCGATGCGCAACCTCCGCCCCGCGCCGGGCGGGCGCTTCATCAATCCCATCGACGACCGGCAGCAGCGCCGCGTGGCGTTCATCGGCGACGAGCTGGCCACGAACGTCTTCGGCACCACAGATCCCGTCGGCAAGGTGGTCCTGATCAGCGGCTCGCCGTTCCAGGTCATCGGCGTCCTGATTCAGAAGGAACAGGACTCCAGCTACAGCGGCCGGGACAAGGAGAAGGCGTTCATCCCCGGCAGCACGTTCCGCGCCCTGACCGGGCGGAAATACATCAACAACATGGTGTTCCAGGCGGTGAACTGGAACGAGAGCGAGAAGGTCAGCGAAGCGGTGCGCGAGGCCTTCGGCAAGCGGCTGCGGTTCGATCCGAAGGACAAGGAAGCGCTCACCTTCTGGGACACGACGCAGCAGTTCGTCTTCTTCGACAACTTCATGCTGGCGTTCAACGCCTTCCTGGGGATCATCGGCGTGCTGACGCTGATCGTGGGCGGGATCGGCGTGTCGAACATCATGAACGTCGTGGTCGAAGAGCGGACGCGGGAGATCGGCATCAAGATGGCCCTGGGCGCGAAGCAGGGCTGGATCCTGTCGCAGTTCCTGCTGGAGACACTGCTCATCACCGTGATCGGAGGGGCGGTCGGATTCATGATCTCGCTCGGCGTCTGCGCCATCTTCCCGGAGGCACTCGTCGAGTACGTGGGGCGGCCGACGGTGTCGCCGATGGTGGCTCTCCTCACGGCAGCAGCACTCGGAATCGTCGGACTGGTGGCCGGGTACTTCCCGGCCAGGGAGGCGTCGCGGCTCGATCCGGTCGTGGCCATGAAGCTATGAAGACCGACTGGCACATCATCTACAGCCTGTTCAAGAGCGCGTCGCAACTGCAGAAGAAGCGCGCCTACCTCACCATCGCGTCGATCGCGTGGGGGACGGTGGCCATCCTTCTGCTGCTCGCATTCGGGGAGGGCCTGAAGCGGCAGCTCGACAAGAACCGCCGGGCCATGGGTGAGAACATCGCCGTCCTCTGGCCGGGCGAGACCACCAAAGCGTGGAAGGGATTGCCGCCCGGACGTCCCATCCGGCCGCGGGCGGACGACATCGAGTTCGTCCGGGAGCGCATGCCGGAGCTCAAGAGCGCGCACGCGGAGCTGACCTCGTGGCGCACGGCCCTGGTGTACGGCCGCAAGACCGTGAACGGCCGCGTCATCGGCACGAACGTATCGTACGGAGAGTCGCGCAAGCACTATCCGCAGCCGGGAGGCCGCTGGCTCAGCCCGATCGACGAGCAGCAGCGCCGCCGGGTCGTCTTCCTCGGCGACGAGCTGGCCACGGACATCTTCGGCGAAGAGGACCCGGTCGGGAAAACGCTGCTGATCAACAACGCGCCGTACAACGTCATCGGCGTGATGCAGAAGAAGATTCAGATGGGGACGTACGGCGGTCCCGACAAAGCCCACGCCGTCATCCCGATCTCGACGTTCAAGGCCCAGTTCGGACGCGACCGCGTCAACGTCCTGGTCATCGAGACGCACACGCCGGAAGAGATGACCCCGGCCCTGAAGCGGTTCCACGAGACGGTGGGGCCGAAGTTCGGATACGACCCGACTGACGAGCGCGCCTTCGGCACCTGGAACACCGTCAAGGGCATGGAGGTGAATCGCAAGATCACCACCGGCATCCAGCTGTTCCTGGGCATCGTGGGCGCGCTGACGCTGATCATCGGCGGGGTGGGCGTGGCCAACATCATGTACGCCGTGGTGAAGGAGCGCACGCGCGAGATCGGCGTGAAGATGGCCCTCGGCGCGAAGGCGCGCTGGATCGTCATCCCCTTCGTCCTGGAGGCCCTGGCGTACACGTTCACCGGCGGCGCGCTCGGCATCATCATCGCCACGCTGATCGTTTCGGCGACCGGCTTCGTCGACATCGAGAGCAACCGCGTCCTCTCCTTCCTCGGGCGTCCCACCCTCTCCCCCGCCATCGGAGTGGCCACGTCCGCAATCCTCGGCCTCATCGGCCTTCTGGCCGGATACTTCCCCGCGCGCCGCGCCGCACTCATCGACCCGGCCGCCACACTGAGATACGAATGAACAACAACGGCAACGGCACCATCATCAAAATGTCGGAGGTCCGCAAGGTCTACGACACCGGCAAGGTCAAGGTGGAGGCGCTCAAAGGCGTCGACCTCCATATTCACAAGGGCGAGATGGTGGCCATCGTCGGCCCGTCCGGCTCCGGCAAGTCGACGCTGATGAACCTCATCGGATGTCTCGACACGGCGACGTCCGGCAGCTACGAGCTGGGCGGGGAGAACATCGCCGGCGTGACGCGCGATCAGCTCGCCGTGATCCGCAACCGCCGCGTCGGCTTCGTCTTCCAGAACTTCAACCTGCTGCCGCACATCACCGCGCTGGAGAACGTGGAGATGCCGATGCTGTTCGGCGGCGTGCCGGTGAAGGAGCGCCGCCAGCGCGCCACCGCGCTCCTCGAGCGCGTCGGCCTCGGCGACCGCGTGGAGCACAAGCCGACCGAGCTCTCCGGCGGCCAGATGCAGCGCGTGGCCATCGCCCGCTCGCTGGCGATGAATCCGGACATCGTGCTCGCGGACGAGCCGACCGGGAACCTCGACTCCAGCTCCGGCGGCGACATCATGACGATCTTCACGGAGCTGTGGAAACAGGGCAGCACGCTGATCATCATCACGCACGATCCGGCACTGGCCAAGCGCGCCAGCCGCGTCGTGGAAGTGCACGACGGGAAAATCATCTCGGATCACGCGTAAGACAGTCCTTAGGCCTTAGTCCTTAGGGAGCCTCTGCGCAACTTTGTGATCTCTGTGACTCTGTGGTTGACGTCAAACCACAGAGTCACAGAGGGCGCAGAGCTTACGCAGAGGTTCCCTAACGCCTAACGACTAAGGACTAAGGACTAAGGACTAAGGACTAAGGACTAACAGCTCTCCGTCGCGGGCCGACCGACGGCGAGGTCACCACGCTCCCCCGCCCGCCAGTCGCCTTCGCGAACGCGTCCTCGAAGCGGGTGCGGATCAGCGGGTTGGGCGGGGCGATGCGCTGGCCGGGCCGCTCCAGCACGACGAAGAGAACGCGAAATATTTTCTGGCTCGTGGCCATC
>DATKCA010000261.1:0-6210 GCA_035544675.1 Thermoanaerobaculia bacterium
CAAGACGATCCTCGTCAGCGACGCCGGCGGAAAGATGCAGGCCGAGGGGAAGCCGGCCGTGAACGCGGTGCAGCATTCGATTCGCGTGAACGGGCTGATCGACAACCAGGTACGCAGCCTCCGCAAGCGACAGGTCATCTCCTCGTTCGGCAAAACGCGCCAGGGATCGTACTGGGGAATCCGCAGCGACATCGCGAACTACGCCGTGGCGGGCGCACTCCCGGCCCCGCTGGTCCGGACGATGGAGCTCGCCGAGACGGCGACACGCCTCGCCGAAATGCCGGACGAACTGCAGGAGCGCCTGATCAACTGGGGCTACGCCATCACCGACGCGGCAATGCGCAAGCACGTCGACAAGACGCTGAAGGCCCCGGCCGGTTTCCCGTATCCGCGCGGCGTGTGAGGTTCCGATGATCGACGTTCGGCGCCCGCCGGCACCATCGGAACTGCAGGGTCTCCTCGACGCCGCGACCTCGCGGATCGTGAGCTCGTACACCGGCTCGTCGATGATGGCTCAGAAGCGCGCCGAGCCGTGGTCCGAACCGGTCTGGAACCACGCGCTTCCGACCCTGACGGTCGTGTTTGCCGCGAAATGCGCGTATTGCGAGTCGACTGCGGCAGGTTCAGACGGCCTGGTCGATCACTTTCGTCCGCGGTCCGGCGCGATGGATCTGGCCAAGAGGGTCGACGCCGATCACTACCACTGGCTCGCCTGCGAATGGACGAATCTCTATCTCGTCTGCCGGACCTGCAACGTCAACAAGAAGACGAAGTTTCCCGTCGACGGCGCGCGCGCGCCGCTCGGCGGATCGGTGGCGGACGAAAAGCCCGAGCTGCTCGATCCATGCGTCGACCAGCCGGCCGATCACCTCGTCTTCGAGGACACCGGCCATGTGATCCCCGCCTCGCGTCGGGGAGAGATCACGATCAAGGTCCTCGGACTCGACCGCGAGGACCTCGTCGCCGCGCGTGCCCGAGTCGCGGCGGCGACGCTGACGGCGCTCCAGTCGCTCCCGCCGCTCATCGACGAGAGGATCCTCGCCGATCTCACCCGGCCCGATCTCGAGTACGCGGCTGTCCGGCGCGCCGCGGTGAAGCGATGGTTGGACCGCCCCGGCGCCGCGGGAGTCACGCCGGAGGTGAAGGCAACGGTCCAGGCCGCGGCACCGCAGGCCGCGGCGGCGGCGGCGGCGGCGCATCAACCGGATGTGAGCGTGCGGTCGAGCGGCTTCATCAAATCGATCGAGCTGAAAAACTTCCGGGCGATCCAAAAACTCCCGCCTTTGCCGGTCGCGGCCGCGCAGGACACCGGTGCCGGATGGCTGATGCTTCTCGGTGAGAACGCCTCGGGGAAATCCTCGGTCCTGCAGGCCGTCGCGCTGGCGCTCCTCGGCGAGATCCAGCTCGCGCAACTGGACGTCGATCTCGATCCGATGATCAACAACGACGCGAAGACAGCCACGATCCGTATCCACACCACGTCGGATCCGCCGCTGATCGAGCTCCGTCTGCGCCGCGGAAAGAAACCGGAATTCGTCAGCGGCGGCGAAGGCTACCCCGGTCTCGTCCTCGGATACGGCGCGACGCGGGTGGTGGGTGGCGAGGTGCGGCACAAGCATTCGTACGTGAGCGACGATGACAAGCGCGTCGACAATCTCTTCGATCCCTTCGCGCCGCTCACGCCGGCCGAGAAATGGCTGCAGCAGCTCCACGATACCGATCGCGCGGCCTTCGACGGCGCGGCGACGACCTTGCGCGACCTGCTGCGCGTGGAGTCGACGGGCCCATTCGTGATCAGTGAAAACGGCCGCATCGTGATCGACACCGGCACGGGCCGCGTGTCGATCGGACAGCTGAGCTCCGGCTTTCAGTCGGTGCTCACGCTGGCCATCGACATCATGCAGGCCTCCGCCGACCAGACACACGACAAGCGCTACGTGTCGGGCATCGTGCTCCTCGACGAGATCGACGCTCATCTCCATCCGCGCTGGAAGATGGACGTCGTGGAAAAGCTGCGCACCGCGTTCCCCTACATCCAGTTCATGGTCAGCACCCACGAGCCGCTCTGCCTGCGCGGCATGAAAGCGGGGGAGATCGTGCTGATGCGCAGGAACGAGGAGGGGGAGATCGAAGCGGTCAGCAACCTTCCGTCGCCGGAACGGATGCGCGTCGATCAGCTGCTGACATCGTCGCTCTTCGGTCTCAATACGACGCTCGATCCGAACATCGAGATCCAGTTCCGCGAGTACTACGCGATCCTTGCCAAACCGCCCGAAGAACGAGCCCCCGACGAGCAGAAGCGCGTCCTCGAGCTCAAGCCCCGCCTCGGCAGCTACGGAGTCCTCGGCTACACGCGCCGCGACCAGCTCGTTTACGAATGCATCGACGACTACCTGGCGGCCGAGCCGCGGCTGACGGCGGGGGAGAGGGCGCGGCTGAAGCAATCGACGAAGGACAAGGTGCTGGAGCTGTGGGCTCGCGTCGACGCCTGGGCGGAGCGCGACCACTCATGATCAGGATCAGCCGAGGCCAGGCCCCGAAGATCCTCGTCGATCCGAAAGGGGCGAAGAGCGAGCGGGACAAGGCGGCCCGCTTCTATGCCGATCCGGCAAACGCCGGCAAGACGTACAAGTTCAAGATCTACTCGCACGATCAGGTCAAGGAGGCGCTGACACGTCTGTTCGGAGCGAAGTGCGCGTACTGCGAAAGCCGGTATGCCGGCACGCAGCCGATGGACGTCGAGCACTTCCGGCCCAAGGGGAAAGTGCTCGAGGACGACGGCACCGAGGTGCGCGGCTATTACTGGCTGGCCTCGGAATGGACGAACCTCCTGCCGTCCTGCATCGACTGCAACCGCGAACGACGTCAGTGGCTCGCCGACATTGGTACCGTCCGCTCGGTGGGAAAGGGCGAGCGGTTCCCGTTGGAGAAAGGTTGTAAGCGCGCCGCGGCGCCGGACGAGGAGAAAGCCGAGCGGCCGCTGCTTCTCAATCCCTGCCTCGAGGACCCGGAAAAACACTTCGAGTTCACCGAAGACGCCATCGTGCGCCCGAGCCGCGGCGCGGGGGCGGTGAAGGAGCGCGCCCAGGCGTCGATCGAGGTTTACGCGCTGAACCGTTCCGGGCTGGTCGAGGAACGGCTGCAGCTTCTGCGATTGCTGCAGCGGCGTGCCGGAATGATCGAGAGCCTGATGACGATCGTCGACAGGGAGGACGTTCCCGAGACGATTCGCACGCTCGTCGAAGACCTCATCACCCACGAGATGGATGAGTTGCGCAAGACCTGCGAGCCCGGCCGGCCGTTCTCGCTCATGGCCAGACAGTTCATCGACGATTTCAGGGAGAGACTTCGCCAATGACCGCTTCCACGCCCCCGCCGCGCCAGCGGCAGGCGCTCATCATCGCCCAGGATCCGAGTGTCCGCGTCGGCGGCGAGATCCTGCTCGCCAAAATCAACATCCCAGCCGAACGGCTGCATCCGGGGCCCGTCGGGTACCGGGTCGAGGTGATCGACTTCGATGCCACGTCCGATACGCTCTACATCGCCGACCAGCCCGCCGACCTCGATCAATGGCTGAGCAGAAACCCGAAGGGCCTCGGCGACGTCCTCGTGCGCAGCCCGGAGTTCCACCGGCACAACGTCTACGCGCTGGTCATGAAGACCCTGAGCCGATTCGAGCTCGCGCTGGGGCGCCGCGTGAACTGGGGATTCCCGGGTCACCAGCTGAAGGTCGCCCCGCACGCATTCTCCGAGGCCAACGCCTTCTATTCGGATCGCGTGAATGCGTTGCTGTTCGGCTACTTCCCCGGAGCCGGCGGGAAGATGGTCTTCACCTGCCTCTCTCACGACATCATCGTCCACGAGACGACGCACGCGCTGATCGACGGACTGCGCGAGCGCTACCGCGAAGCCTCGTCCGCCGATCAGGGCGCGTTCCACGAAGGGTTCTCGGACGTCGTTGCGCTGCTCTCGGTCTTTTCGCTGCCGGCGGTGATCGAGAAGACGATCGATTCGACCACTGGCGGGAGGAAGCTCGACACGAAGCTCCTGACCGCGGATGCGTTGCGGCGCTCGATGATCTTCGGCCTGGCCGAACAGATCGGAGCCGAGCTGCAGGCGACGCGCGGCAAACCGCTGCGCCGTTCGCTCGAGCTCGACCCCGATCCGGGTTACCTCGACCAGGAGGAGTACGCCGAGTCGCATCGCCGCGGAGAGATCCTCGTGGCGGCGATGCTCACCGCGTTCGTGAACATGTGGAGCCGGCGCCTTCGCGCCCTGATCGAGGATCGCCAGCAGGTCGACCGCTCGCGCGCCATCGAGGAAGGGGCCGACATCGCCGACTGCCTCCTCACCAGCGCCATTCGCGCGCTCGACTATTCGCCGCCGGTCGACATTCGTTTCGGCGACTACCTCTCCGCGCTCCTCACGGCCGACCGCGAGCTCCGCGTCGACGATACCCGCTACGACCTGCGGAAGACGGTCCGGGACGCGTTCGCGTCCTACGGGATCGCCCCCGCTTCCTCCGGTCATGAGGGGTACTGGCTGTCCGCGCCGCCGAATCTCGACTATTCACGGACACACTTCGATTCGATGCAACGCGACTACGACGAGGTGTTCCATTTCATCTTCGAGAACCGCACTGCGCTGGAACTGCATGAGTCGGCGTTCACCAGGGTGCGCTCCGTCAGGCCGTGCGATCGCGTGGGGACGGACGGCTTCGTCCTGCACGAGACCGTCTGCGAGTACGAACAACTCCTCGAGCCGCTCGCCTCCGAGCTCGGTGCTCTCGAGATCGTCAAGCCCAAAGGGATGCCGGACGACAAACCGCTGAAGCTCTACGGCGGCGGCGCGCTGATCTTCAATGAATATGGGCAGTTGAAGTTCCACATCTACAACCGGCTGAACGGGAGCCGCCAGCAGGAGCGCCTCGACTTCCTGTGGGAATCGGGCGCGCTGCGCACCGATACGCCGCCGCGGCTGTCGGTGTCGCGCCTGCACCTGCGCCGCGGCTCATCCAAACGCCGGCGTGCAACCGAGGAGTGGTAGATGGCAAAACCGTATGAGGTGAGGGTCAGGATGTACAACGTCGGCTTCGGCGATTGCTTGCTGCTGACGTTCTTCTACAGGAGCAAAGCCAGGCCGCAGCGCCACGTGCTGATCGACTTCGGCTGGACGTCGAAGCCGCTGAACCGCAAGAAGACGACGCTGGCGGAAGTGGCCGCGAAGATCGGGGAGGCGACCGGCGGACGCCTCGACGCGGTCGTGGCCACGCACCGCCACGCGGATCACATCAGCGGCTTCGTGCCAGGGAAGGGGAAGGGGCCGGGCGACATCATCGCCGGCATCAGCAGGGACGCGCTCATCGTGCAGGCCTGGACCGAGGACCCGAAGCTGCCGACCGGCGCCCGCGCTCCAGGCAAGGTGCTCAAAGGAGCGAAGGCTCTCTCGGCGATGCACGTCCGTTCGCTCGACGACATGCACAGCGTCGCCGGTGCGATCCTGAACCGGGCCCGCGGGCTCGAGCCCGAACAGATGGATGCCGAGGTGGTGGAGGAGAGGTCGTTCCTGCCGCCCGTCGACAGTGGCGGCGACGGTGACGGTGACGGCGACGGCGACCAGACCGCGTTGCGGCAGCTCGGCGTGGGAAAGGAACTGCGCGAGCGGCTGGCCTTCCTCGGCGAGACAAATCTCAAGAATCTGGCGGCGGTCAAAAATCTCATAGCCATGGGGAAGCGGCACGAATACCTCTCCTACGGTGCGAAGTCGCAGCTCTCCGGCAAGGTTCTCCCCGGCGTGAAAGTGCACGTCCTCGGGCCGCCCACCATCGAGCAGCACGAAGAAGTGCTCGAGCAGCGATCGAAGGACGCCACGGAGTTCTGGCATCTGCAGGCCGCGGCCGCGCGGGCGGTCGGGCGAAGAACCGTCGGGAAGCTTTTCCCGCACGCCCCTTCGGTGCAGGGAGAGTA
The DNA here is from genome assembly GCA_035544675.1 of Thermoanaerobaculia bacterium. GTDB lineage: Bacteria > Acidobacteriota > Thermoanaerobaculia > Gp7-AA8 > Gp7-AA8 > DATKCA01. The sequence goes on from DATKCA010000261.1 coordinate 5,967, forward strand.
TCCGCAGGCGGCGCGGTGGTTCGTGCGGCGCGTGCGCGCGATTCACGCGCAGCAGCTTCTCGAGCTCGTGCGCATCGTCGACGACGCCATGAACAACACCAGTCTCATTCTCCTGTTCGAGGCCGGCGGCAAGCTGCTCCTGTTCTCGGGCGATGCGCAGATCGAGAACTGGGAGTACGTGCTGGGGCACGCGAAGGACTCGAAGAAACAGCGGGAGATGCTCAGCAGGGTCGCGCTCTACAAG
>DATKCA010000262.1:0-3595 GCA_035544675.1 Thermoanaerobaculia bacterium
GGGGTCGGGCTGCAAAACGTGCGCGATCCTGTAATCTAGCGACAGGGTCCATGTCCGAAAAGCCGATCTTCGAGGGGGATCTCTCCCGCATCCAGCTTCCTGATGTGTTGAGCTTCGTGTCGATGATCCGGGCCACCGGGCGCCTGCTGGTGCGGCAGGCTCACCTGGAGCGGTCGGTGCTCTGGCGGGACGGCGATATCGTGTTCGCCCAGTCCAACTCCCTCGACCATACGCTGGGGCATTTCCTGCTGCGGAACGGCAAGATCAGCGAGGCGCAGTACGACGAGTCGCGCAAGAAGGTCAGCCCCCAGATGCGCCACGGCAAAGTCCTCGTGCAGATGGGTGTGATCTCTCCGAAAGAGCTGTGGTGGGGCGTGAAGAACCAGGTGCTCGAGATCATCTATTCGATGTTCACATGGAAGGACGGGATGTTCGCGTTCTACGAGACGCTGCAGGACGAGGCCGCGGCGGAGCGGATCGTGGTGGAGCTGAACACCCAGAGCGTGATCATGGAAGGGATCCGGCGGATCGACGAGTCGGCCCGCATCCGCGAGAAGATCCCGAACCTCGACATCGTGTTCGCGAAGGAGGCGGGAGCGCAGCCGGACTTCGAAGGGCTCGACATGAGCGAGGCCGAGATCGAGATCTACAACAACATCGACGGCAGGCTGACCGTTCGCGGGCTGGTCGGAAAATCGGAGCTGACCGAGTTCGAGGTGACACGCATTCTCTTTCAGCTGCTGTCGGCGCGCCTCATCGAGGTCGCGGAAGAGGAGAAGACGCTCCAGCCGGTATTCCTCGACGTGGAGGACTCGCCGGAGTTGCTCAGGATCATCTCCACCTACAACGACATGTTCCGGCGGCTCTTCGAGGCCCTGGCCACGACAGTGGGGGATGAGTCGGCGCGCAGCATTTTCACGACAGTTCTGCAAACCGCCGAGACCGATGAGCTGTGGACTGGAGTCTTCTTCGACCAGTACGGCCGGTTCGACGAGAACATGCTGATCGCGAACATCTCCGAGCTGCCGTTCGAGCGGCGCAAGTCCGCTCTGGACGAAGGGCTGAACACACTTCTGTCCGTGCAGCTCTTCGAAGTCTCCCAGCACCTCGACGCCACCGGCAAGGTGGACGTGTTCCGCTTCATCTCCGACCAGAAGGCGCTGATCGAGAAGCCGGCTTAGTTTTTGGCCTTAGGCCTTAGGCCTTAGTCCTTAGTCCTTAGCAGGCCGCCGCCCGCATTCTCCTAAGGACTAAGGACTAAGGACTAAGGACTAAGGCCTGTTATTCTCCCGCGCGCGCATGTACCCCACTCTGGTCAAGATCGGCGCGTTCGAGATCACCACCTTCGGCCTCATGATGTTCGCGGCGTTCATCGTGGGTGGATGGGTGCTGGCGCGTGAGCTGCGGCGGCACGGCATCAGCGACGACGCGGCCTCCTCCATCGTTCTGGCCGCCGCCCTGGGCGGAATCCTCGGGGCGAAGATCTATTACGCCATCCTGTTCCGGGACTGGCGCCTTCTGTTCGAGCGCGCCGGCCTGGTGTGGTACGGCGGCCTGATCGGCGGCACGCTCGCCGTTTCATGGGTCATCTACCGGCGCCGCCTCGATTTCCTGGTCACCACGGACTCCGCCTCGGCGCCGCTCTCGATCGGCTATTTCCTCGGGCGCATCGGCTGCTTCCTGGTGGGCGACGACTACGGGCGGCCCACCGATGCCTGGTACGGCGTGGCGTTCCCGAAAGGCGCGCCGCCGACGACTGCGTACTCGCTGCGACAGTTCGGCGTCGAGGTCGACCCGTCGATCCCGCCCGACCAGGTGCTGCGCGTCCACCCCACGCAGCTCTACGAGGCCGGCGCAGCGCTGCTGATGTTCTTCATCCTGCTTCGGCTGAACGCGCGGCCGCACAAGAGAGGCCTGGTTTTCGGCGTCTTTCTGATCCTCCTCGGCATCGAGCGCTTTCTGGTCGAGTTCGTCCGCGCCAAGGACGACCGGTTCCTCGGGCCGTTCACGGTGGCGCAGTTGTTCAGTGTCATGATCTTGATCATCGGCTTCCTGCTCGCGCTGCGGAAGCAAAAGGAAGCGCTTCGGGCCCCGAGCCCCAGGCCCTCACGCCCCCAGCGCATGTGACCATGCACTTCACGTTCACTTCCGCCGGCGAGTCGCACGGGCCGCAGCTCACGGTCATCGTGACCGGGATGCCTGCCGGTGTGTGGCTGGACCGCGATCGCATCAACGGGGATCTGAAGCGAAGACAGCACGGCTACGGCCGCGGCGGGCGGATGAAGATCGAGAGCGACGAGGTCGAGATCACGGGCGGGGTGCGGGGTGGGGAGACGCTCGGCTCGCCGATCGCGATCACGATCAGGAACGCGGATCACGAGAACTGGCGGGGGGCGATGGGCGTGTGGGAGGTGGACGTGGGGGAGGCGGAGAAGAGGCGGGTGCATGCGCCGCGTCCCGGGCATGTCGATCTCGCGGGCGGCATCAAGTACGGGCGGCGCGATCTCCGCGACGTGCTGGAGCGCGCGTCGGCGCGCGAGACGGCCTCGCGCGTTGCGGCGGGCGCCATTGCCAAAGAGCTGCTGCGCGCCTTCGGGATCGAGATCCGGTCGGGTGTCGTCTCGGTCGGATCGGCAGGCGATGGGGAGCATTCGCCGGGCTGGGAAGAGCTGACGGCGGTCGACGAGTCGTCGCCGCTGCGCGCGGTGCGGAAGGAAGACGAAGCGGCCATGACCAAAGCCGTCGACGCGGCCCGCGAGGCCGGCGAGACCCTCGGCGGCACCATCGTCATCGCCGCGCACGGCGTCCCCGCCGGCCTGGGCAGCTACGTTCAGTGGACCGAGAAGCTCGACGGCCGCGTCGCGCAGGCCATCATGTCGATTCACGCCGTGAAGGGTGTGGCCATCGGTGACGGCGTGGCCGCGTCGAAGCGCGCCGGCTCGGAAGTTCACGATGCCATCTACTTCGATGATGCGCGGCGCTATCACCGCAGGACGAACCGGGCGGGCGGGCTGGAGGGGGGCGTGACGAACGGACAGGACGTCGTCGTCCGGGCGTTCATGAAGCCGATCTCGACACTGCGCAAAGGCCTGCCCTCGGTCGACATCGAGACGCGCGAGGAGCACCGCTCCCAGTGGGAGCGCAGCGATGTCACCGCCGTTCCGGCGTGCGGAGTCGTCTGCGAGGCCATGCTGGCGATCGTCCTCTGCGACGCCATGCGCGAGAAATTCGGCGGCGACTCGCTCGACGAGATGAAGCGGAACTACGCCGCGTATCTGGCGCAGACTCGTGCGTGGTGAAGGCGTCGCCGTTCCTCTGCGCAACTCTGTGATCTCTGGGACTCGGTGGTTGACGTCAAACCACAGAGTCACAGAGGACGCAGAGCTTACGCAGAGGTTCAGCCGTGCCCGAGCCCGGGTTTGACGTTAATCTTCCGGCAGTGGATAAGCAGAAGCTCCGCGAGCTCTTCCCGGTCACGCGCAACGTCGTCTATTTCAATCACGCCGCGGTAGGACCGCTCTCCACGCGCGCATTCGACGCCATGCAGCGCCACGCCCGCGACCAGCAGGACTTTGGCGCGCTGCACTGGCGCGAG
>DATKCA010000263.1:0-47529 GCA_035544675.1 Thermoanaerobaculia bacterium
CGATGGCGAGAAGAACGACGCCCGCCAGGAACGCGCGGAACCAGAAGCTCGCCGCCGCCGAGAGATTCAGCAGCAGCGCGATGATCGTGATGGCGTTCGGGGAGAGGGGACAGCGCCGCGCCATCGGCGTGAACCACCGGGACAGGCGTTCGCGCCAGATGTGCATACGTGCATTCTAGTGGCCGTTACAGGCCACTAGGCCTCGGGCCTCGGGCCAGGAGGACTAGAGTCTGATCGTGCAGTCCCACGGGCCGCTGCGGCCGCGGCAGGTGATGCGCACATCGATTGGATCCAGCGATGTGATCGTCAGCCCGTCCGGCGGGATGACGCCCTTTGCGGCGATGACGCGGCGGTGCGGGCCCGCGGCCTCCTTCACGGCCCATGCGAAACCGCGTCCGTTGTGGCAGCTCTGCAGCACGATCGTGGCGTCGGGCGCGAGGCGAGCGAAGAAATTCCGCAGCCGTCCGATGTCCCGCGCGTCGAGTGTCCGCCTTCCGTCCGCGCCCAGGAACAGCGCGAAGGGATCGCCGTGCGCCGAGATGACGAGCAGCCGCGTGCCGCTCACGTCGATCCCCAGCAGTTCCTCCGCAGTGGCGACCTGGTTGTGCACCTCGATGGCGAACCGCGACTGCAGTTGCGCGCGCAACTCCCGCTGATGTGAGGTGTAGAACACACGGCGGAACCAGGGCCGCTCCTTCGGATAGATCAGGACAGCGCGATCCGCAGCCTCGGCCCACAAGGCGAGGAGCAGCAGCACAGCGACGCGAGCAGCTCGTCCCATGGGCCGGTTTTGGACGAGCCCATTGTACGCCTTGCCCTTAGTCCTTAGTCCTTCGGCGTTAGGGGAACCGTGTCTTCCTAACGCCTAACGCCTAAGGCCTAAGGCCTCGCGCCTGACGCTAGTAGATGATCACCTCGTCCCCGACCCTGGCCATCTCGTACAGCCGGGCGATGTCGTTGTTGTGCAGACGCACGCAGCCGTGCGACACGGAGCGGCCGAGCTGGCGCACCTGCTGCGTGCCGTGCAGCGCGTAGCCGTCGCCGAGATTCAGGCGGTGGGTGCCCAGGACGTCCGGAAACTGGCGTGCCGTCGTTCCGATGGGCGGAATGACCACGGCGCCGCCGCGCACGATCAGGCTGCCGGGCTGCACGATGCCGCCCTCTGCCGTCACGCGATTGCCGGAGGCGCAGACGTCGGCGATGCAGTTGCCCCTGGAGAGCCGGACGACGTCCAGCCCGTTCTTGTTCGCCTCTTCGATGTAGTGCCAGTCCGGCGGCACCCAGGTCGGATTCGTTTCCTTCGACAGGACGCGGAAGCGCCCGATCGGAGTGCGGAACACCATCGTCCTTCCGCCCGCCTGCAGCGTCGAATTGCTGCCTGTCGAACAGACCGCCTCGAATACGAGCTCTCCCTTGCGCCGCGCGTACACCTTGTTCTCGGTGGTCGAGACGGTGATGACGAGATCGCTGTCGTGGGAGTCCAGGATGGCCCGATCGGTCGTAGCCATCTCCGACTGCAGGTTGTTGACCTGCGCCGAGGCCTGCGACATCGTCTGGCGCAGTTCCTCGATCTGCTGCTGGATCTTCGTGGCGATGACCCCGTCGATTGTCTCGACGCGACGCAGCTTGCGCGCGTCGCTGAAGGTGATCGCCTCGGCTGCCACCGCGTATCCAAAGATGCCGAGGCCAAGCACCAGAAGCGCCCACGACCCCAGCAATCCGACCCATCTCGGCATTCCTGGTTTCTCCTAGAAAATGTAGACCTGCGTCTGATCCTTGTGAATCCGCGGCCAGATGGCGCGGAGATCATCCTCCGAGGCCATGATCGAGCCCGGCTTCGGTCCCTTCAGCGGGCTGCCCTCGCCGGGAGGGGAGTGAATGACGTATCCGTTCGGCAGATAGATGACGTATTTGCCGAGGCCGCCCTCCACCACGGGCGGTGACGCCGGCGCCTTCTGGCCGTTCATGGCGTAGACCCACTCGGGCACCTGCCATCGATGGCCGACGATCTTTCCGTCGACTTTGAATGCGCCTTTCAGCGGGACGAACGTCCATGTCTTGCCGTTCTCACCTTCGATTGACCTGGCCTCGCCGATCTCGATGTCGCCCTCGCGCAGAATCGAGTCGCCGTAGTAAAAGCGGAGTTTCTTCGCGCCGGTATCCACCGACAGGTAGAAGTTCTCCGACTTCAGGCTCTTGAGGAACTTCATCCGCCCATCGAGCTCCTGCTCGAGAGCCCCGCGGTTGAGGTCCAGCTCCGCGAGCTCCTCTTTCATCTTCTTCGCGTCGGCCGGCGTGCGCTGCTGCTGTGTCAGCACGTGGGAATAGCGTTTCTCGACGTTTTCGCGATGGAACTTGCCGAACAGCATTCCAGCCAGCCCCAAAAGGAGAAGAGTGAGGTTCAGCCAGAGCGGTGGACGAGGGAACGTTCTCCGGTCTGCCGAATCAGGCCGCTTGGTGCTTCGCCGTTCAGGCATCTCTCTCTCCTGCCATAGGCGAGGCTCATGCCAGAATCGGTCTCCGATCCGAAGAGAAGCGTATTCGGCCGCGTTTGGTACTCTGGCGACGATGACAACGAAAACCTTTTTCGCGATCGCATTCCTGCTGACCTCAATTCCGGTCGCGGCCGGCTCAGCCGGAGACATCATGGCGGCCGAGGCCCGAGCGGCGCTCGGCGTGAAGTACGGGTACGGACGCGCGGACAGTACGCGTACCGACTGCGCCGGTCTCGTCAGGAACGTGGCCGCGAAGGCCGGCATTGCCCTGCCGCGCAGTTCCGGCGCACAGTACGGGGCCGGCCAGCCGGTGAAACGGAACGAGCTCGAGCCGGGCGACCTCGTGTTCTTCAAGAACACGTACAGGCGCGGCATTTCCCATGTCGGCATCTACGTCGGCGACGGCGAGTTCGTTCACGCCGCCAGCCGTCAGGGCCGCGTGGTCGTGGACCGCATCCGTGACGGGTACTACGCCACCCGCTACGCCGGCGCGCGACGCGTGTACCAGCTGGCCAGCCTCGAGGGGGCGACGCCCGCGACACCGCCCGCGACAGCGTCCATGACGGTGCGCATCGACCGCATCCTGCGCGAAGTGCCTTTGATCGACGGGCACAACGATCTGCCCTGGCAGTATCAGAAGCGCGTGAAGAACCACCTGGCCCAGATCGACCTGCGCCAGGATCAGAGCGCTCTCCAGCCGTCGCTGCACACCGACATCGGACGGCTGCGGCAGGGGAAGGTGGGCGGGCAGTTCTGGTCGGTGTACGTCAGCGCCGATCTGTCGGAGAGCGACGCCGTCCGCGCCGTCCTCGAGCAGATCGACGTCGTGCACCGGATGACCTCGATCTACCCGGAGGCCTTTGAGCTCGCGCTCACGGCCGAAGACATCGTCCGCATTCACCGGAAGGGGAAGATCGCCTCGCTGATCGGAATGGAAGGCGGTCACTCCATCGGCAACTCGCTGGCGGTGCTTCGGCAGCTCTACAGCGCCGGCGCGCGCTACATGACGCTCACGCACTCCGACAACAACGCCTGGGCCGACTCGGCCACCGACGATCCGGAGCACAACGGGCTCACCCCGTTCGGCAAGCTGGTCGTGGCGGAGATGAACCGCCTGGGCATGCTCGTCGATCTCTCCCACGTCTCGCCGAAGTCCATGCACGACGTGCTGGACGTGACGGCGGCGCCGATCATCTTCTCGCATTCCTCAGCGCGCGCCCTCGCCGATCATCCCCGAAACGTGCCCGACGACGTGCTGCGCCGTGTCCGCGAGAACGGCGGTGTTGTGATGGTGACGTGGGTTCCGTCATTCGTCGCCGAGAGAGTGCGCGCCCGCAACGCGGCCAAGGACGCGGAGGAAGCCCGGCTGAAAGCGCTCCATCCGGGCCAGCCGGGCAGGGTGGCAGCCGGAGTCCAGGCGTGGGAGGCCGCGAACCCCCCGGTAAGGGCCACGGTGCAGGACATCGCCGACCACACCGACCACGTCATCCGCATCGCCGGGGCGGACCACGTGGGCGTCGGCGCCGACCTCGACGGAATCACGGCTACGCCGGAAGGGCTGGACAGCGTGGCCACGTATCCGGTGCTGTTCGCGGAGCTGATCCGCCGCGGCTACAGCGACGATCAGCTGAAGAAGCTGGCGGGTCTGAACGTCCTTCGGGTCATGAGGAACGTGGAGGCGGCGGCGGCGCGCCTGCAGAAGGAACGGCCGGCGTCGGACGCGCGGATCGAGGAAGTCGACAAGGCGCCATCCAAATAATCCGGCGCATTCCATGCAGAGGAATTTTCAGCTCGGGCTGGGTCATTGAGGGCATTTAGGAGATCGTAATGGCAGATTCAACCACCACCGCAGTACAGCATGTCACCGACGCCGACTTCGACAAGACGATTCAGGGGGGGAAGCCCGTGCTGGTCGATTTCTGGGCGCCGTGGTGCGGTCCCTGCCGCATCATCGGACCGATCGTCGAAGAGCTTGCGCCGTCATATCAGGGCCGTGCCGTCATCACCAAGATGAACGTGGACGACAATCCGCAAGTAGCGCAGAAGTTCGGCGTCACCTCGATCCCGACGCTGATGATGTTCAAAGAGGGCAAGCTCGTCGACCGGGTCGTCGGCGCCATGCCCAAGGGCGAGCTGCAGAAGTTCATCGACAGGAACTTGTGAGCTCAGGCTTTCAGCTCTCAGCTCTCAGGGGTGCCCCCAAAGGCGCCCCATTTTTTTGCCCGGAACCTAAGGACTAAGGCCTAGGGAGTCGGTGTCGTCCCCTTTTGTGCGGGATGGGCATGGCGTTTCAAAGCGTCGGGCGAGGTCTCGACGTCAGAGGACGACACCGCGCGGCAGCTTATCAGATGACTCGATCATGCCCGGCATCAAAGTAATGAGCTACAACATCCAGGGGCACGCCGCGGCCGGGCGGCCCGATCATCTGCCGAAACTGGCGGAAGTGATCGCGGCGGCCGCTCCCCATGTCGTCGGCCTGCAGGAGGTGCATTGCGGCACGCGGGCATCGCCTGTCGACCAGGCCCAGCACCTCGCCGAGTTGACCGGTCTGAGGGTGGTCTTCGGCAGGAGCTGTGCGATGAATGGCGGCCACTACGGCAACGCGGTGCTCACGCGTGGCGAGGTGACGAACATGGAGGTGCATCCGCTCCCCGGCTCGGGGGAGCCGCGCTCGCTGATGCGCGCCGACGTGGCCGTCAACGGGGTGTCCATGACGTTCTTCGTGACGCATCTCGCGGCATGGGGCAGACTGCTCCGCGTGGCGCGTCTCCGGCAGATCGAGGTGCTCGGCGACATCGTCGCCCAGACCAGGTCCCCGCACGTTCTGGTGGGCGACTTCAACGTTCCGCCCGCCGCGGACGAGATGCGCATGCTGCTCTCGCGCGGGCACCTCCGTGCCTGCGGCGCGGCGGGTGAGATCACGTTTCCGATGACCCGGCAACGCCTCGACTACATCCTCTGCGACACGAACTGGCGGTGTCTCGGCAGCAAGATCATCCGGCGCGGTCCATCCGATCACTGGCCGGTCATGGCCGAGCTGGAGATCCGGTGAGCCGGACGGTCGGCGTCCCGCTCTGGCTGATCGTTCTGGTCGGCGCCGCCGTCATCATCCTCGGACTGATCGTCTGGTCGGTGAAGCGGCGCAAACGGCCGCACCTGAGCTTCGAGTCCATCGACAGCATCGGCGAGCTGATGCGCTCGGTCGCCGGCGTCACGCAAAGCACCGTGCTGAGCGGGAACTCGGTTCGCCTCCTCGAGAATGGGCGGTTCTTCGACGACGTGTTCCCGACCATCGAGAATGCCCGCGCCTCGGTCAACGTCGAGACGTTCCTCAGCAAAGACGGAGAAGTGACGCGCCGTATGGCCGAGGCGCTCAGCAGAAAGGCGCGCGCCGGCGTGAAGGTTCGGCTCATGCTCGACGGGAGCGGTGGCAGGGAGTTCGGCAAGGAGAGCATCCGCCAGATGAAGGAAGCCGGCTGTCGCGTCGTCTTCTACCATCCCCTGGAGCTCCGCAACCTCGGCCGCATCAACACTCGCACGCACCGCAAGATCATCGTGGTGGACGGTCGCATCGGCTACGTCGGCGGTCATTGCCTGGTCGACTCGTGGCTCGGGAACGCCGAATCGAAGGAGCACTTCCGCGACATCTCCGCGCGCGTGGAGGGTCCGGTCGTGGCACAGCTCCAGTCGGCATTCGCCGACAACTGGATCGAAGAGACCGGCGAGGTGATCGACGGTGATCGCTTTTTCCCGCCCCTCCCTCCGGCCGGCGGTTGTGATGCGCACGTCGTCTTCGTCTCTCCCACCGGCGCGCCCTCCACGCTGAAGCTGCTGCACTACATCGGCATCCAGGCAGCGAAGAAGTCCATCCTCATTCAGAACCCGTATTTCCTGCCCGATCCCGATGCCCGTGACGCGCTCGTGGCCGCGGTGAAGCGGGGAGTGGACGTGCGCATCATGATTCCGGACACCAGCGCCAGCGACTCCCAGATCGTGCAGCACGCCAGCCATCACCACTACGGCACGCTGCTGAAGGGCGGGGTGCGGCTCTTCGACTACATGCCGACGCTCCTGCATCAGAAGGTGTTCACCGTGGACGGCACGTGGTCCTCGATCGGCTCCACGAACTTCGACGACCGGTCGTTCGAGATCAACGACGAGGTGTCCCTGGTCGTGTACGACACCGGAATGGCCGCCCAGCTCGAGGCCATCTTCCGGCAGGACCGCGAGCACGCCGTGGAACGCCACCTGGAGTCGTGGCGGAGGCGCCCCATCCTCCACAAGCTGATCGACTTCACGGCCTTCCTGGCCAACGAGCAGTTGTAGGCTCCTCTCCACGTGATGCGGGTGTGTTAAGGTACCGCGTCCGTTCGGCGCGATGGAATCCGCAGAGCAGAAGCAGAGCCGGAAGTACCTCTTCACCCTTTCCCTCGCCGCGCTGGGAGTCGTGTACGGCGACATCGGAACCAGCCCGCTCTACGCGTTCCGGGAGTGCTTCTCGCCCGAGCATCACCTGACGCCCACGCCCGACAACGTGCTGGGCGTCCTGTCTCTCATCTTCTGGGCGCTGACCTACATCATCTCCTTCGCGTATCTGACGTTCGTGATGCGCGCGGACAACCGCGGAGAGGGCGGGATTCTGGCTCTCATGTCGCTGGTGCGGCCGCGATCGGAGCGCAGCTCGTTCCGCCGCGGCGTCCTCATTGCCCTCGGTCTCTTCGGCGCGGCTCTGCTCTACGGAGACGGGATGATCACGCCGGCCATCTCGGTGCTCAGCGCCATCGAGGGACTCAGGATCGCCGCCCCGCACGTTTCGCCGTATGTCGTTCCCATCACGATCGTGGTTCTGATGGGCCTGTTCGTCGTGCAGAAATACGGCACGGCAAAAGTAGGGTCGGTATTCGGCCCGATCATGATCCTCTGGTTCACGACGATCGGCGCGCTTGGGCTGTGGCAGGTGGTAAAGGAGCCCTCCGTGCTGGCCGCCATCGATCCGCGTTACGCCATCCGTTTCTTTCTGGAGAACGGGATGACCGGCTACCTGGTCCTCGGCGCCGTCTTCCTCGTGGTGACGGGTGGCGAGGCGTTGTACGCGGACATGGGCCACTTCGGCGTGAGGCCGATCCGTCTGGTCTGGTATTTCTTCGTCTTCCCGATGCTGCTGCTCAATTACTTCGGGCAGGGCGCGTTTCTTCTGCACACGCCCGCAGGAGTGGAGAATCCGTTCTTTCTCATGGCGCCCAAATGGGCGCTCTACCCGCTCGTGGCCCTGGCGACGACGTCCGCGTGCATCGCCTCGCAGGCGGTCATCTCGGGCGCATTCTCGGTGACGCGCCAGGCGGTGCAGCTCGGCTATCTGCCGCGCATGCGCATCCAGCACACCTCGGCCCGGGAGAGGGGCCAGATCTACGTCCCTTCGGTGAACTGGCTGCTGATGATCGCCGGGATCGGGCTGGTGATCTCGTTCGCGACCTCGAGCAAGCTCGCCGCGGCGTACGGCGTGGCGGTCACGGCCACGATGGTCATTACGACGACGCTGCTGGCGGTGGTGGCGCGCGAGCGGTGGCGCTGGAAGCTCGGTTCGGTGGCACTGCTGATCGTGCCGCTCCTGGCCAGCGACCTCTCCTTCTTCGGCGCGAACCTCGTGAAAGTGCCGGACGGGGGATGGTTCCCGCTGGTGGTCGCCGCTCTGATCTTCACGGTGATGACGACATGGTTCGCCGGCCGGCGCATCCTCACCGCCCGCCTCGCCGAGAGCGCGATGACCACCGAGGATTTTCTGAAACAGCTGGAGGCAAAGAAGATCAACCGCGTGCGCGGCACGGCCATCTTCATGACCAGACGCCGGGACGGCGTTCCGACCACCATGCTCCACAACATCAAGCACAACAAGGTCGTACACGAATGCGTCGTGTTTCTGACGATCGACGTCGAGGAGACCGCCCATCTGTCGGACGCGGAACGCTCCGAATGGCAGGACCTCGGCCAGGGCGTGTACCGCCTCGTGCTGCGCTTCGGGTTCATGGAGGATCCGAACCTGCCTGCTCTGTTCAAGCACCTCGGGGGCCCGGTGTCGTTCAATCCGATGACCACGAGCTACTTCCTGGGACGGGAGACGCTGATTCCGACGAAGCATCCGGGGATGGCCATCTGGCGCGAGCACCTCTTCTCGTGGATGATGCGGAACGCCAGCAGCGCGTCGAACTTCTTCTCGCTTCCGCCCAATCAGGTCATCGAGCTGGGTGCCCAGGTCGAGCTGTAGGAGTGTCGCGATGGAGCGCGGTGAAGAGGCTCTCATCGTGTTCCGGCCGGAAGATCTCGCTCCAGCCGTGGCGATGCTTCTCGCTCTGAAGCCGGACGTCGACGCGTTCATGGAAGGCGCCGGCTGGCAGTGCCGGCTGACGGCGCGCGTCCATCTGGGGCCTGTCGTGGCCGGGCCTTTCGGCCCCCGCCAGGCGAAACGCTTCGACGTCATCGGCGTGACCGTGAACGCCGGGGCGAGACTGGCATCCACCGGCGTGACGATCTCGCGAAGGGTTTACGACGGCCTGGCCGGCGACCTCAAAGCGAGATTCCGGGAAGGGAAGATCGACGGGGCGTTTGTCCTCCGCGGATGATGTGCCGCAGCCCCCATCGGGACCATTGAGTCAACGCCGATTCGGCACCGCGACCGCGATGGTCGAGCGGGTCCGCGCGATCCGGTCCTCGACCGAGACCACGAGCCGCATCCCCTCGGCATCGACGGGAATCCCTGCCTTCACCCGCAGTGGCGAGAGGTCCAGATGCCAGGCGTAAGTGGTCTGATGATCAGGGTCTGCGGTGAGCTCGGCGTCGGGGATCTCCAGTGATTGCTCCCGGCTCTCCAGAGGCCATATCGTGCCGTCAGGTCCCACCAGGGCGAAGTGCATTGCCAGATTCGCCCGCCGGGAGCGACCGGTGGAAATGAACTTCAGCGATGCCAACGGGAGGTTGAAGCGAAACGGAAGCAGTTGATCGCGTCCTGACCGATCACGCCGGGGACGGTCGGCTTCGAAGGCTATGCCCATCGGATTGACGGCTGCGGCACGATCGGAAACAGCGGCCGGCCGCCCTGCCGCCACCCGCGGCACTGCGATTCGGCGAGGGTGTGCGATCGCAGCGACGGTCCCCTCTCCAGCGAGCTCCTTGGGCGTTCTCTCACGCACGGCTTGACGGTGGCGGACGAGCGCTTCGGGAACGTTCACCTTCACCGTGATTTTGCGTGATTTGCCGGGCACACCTTGCGGGCTGTAACCGAGCGAGTAGTAATGGTTCAGGTCCGTCCGCGCGGAATCCAGTTGTCGGGAGAGCGCGGGATTGACCTTGAAGAAAATCCCTCCCGTGCTCTCGGCGAGATCGCGCGCCACTCCGAGCTCGATCATGTGAGCGCGATCGCCGAGAATCTCGCCTTCGGTGGCACGGAACGCAGACGATCCCGTCTGCGGAACGATCCCTGTCTCATCGGCGCCGGTCATGGTGTTCTCGCCGACGTGGATCGTATAAAACGTGATTCTGGCCGCGGTGAGCCGCCTGAAAACAGCGAGGATCTCGTGCTCGAGCGCAACCTTGTGGACTTCAGGTTTCGGTGCGCCGATCCAATCCGCCGCGTCCGGGAAGTGCGAGCGCCAGGCCTCGGTCAGCGCGGATCCGGGTAGCGTCGTGAATCCCGAACCGACGTAGACCAGCGCGACCCGTCCCGTGTCGCGCGCCAGCAGGTCGACCAATGCCCCGAGGACGCTGAGCGCATTCCGGGTCCGGCGGGCTTCCTCCTCCATGAGGAAAGAGATGCGGTTGGCGATGTTCCTGGCCACGTATTGCATCTCCCGGTCGGCCGGATTGACATCCCTGATATCCCTGCGGATCGAGGCCGCCGCGGTGAACGTCGGCCCGTAGCTGACGCGCTCTTTCTCCAGCTTGGCGATCGCACCGATGACCTCATCCCAGTTCTCGGTGATGTCCTGCTTGAGACGGAAGGCCAGGCCGTCCATGACGGCGACGATTCCTCTGTCACCGGGCGTTGCCGCTCGCTCCAGAAACATGCGGAGCTGCTGCAGCGCCTGATTGCGCCTGATGGCCTGGACGTTCGTCTGATCGACGTAGACGACCCATGTCACTGGCGTGCGAGCCGCGTCGGCGCGATCGGCGCCCGCATTCATCCCGTCCTCTTCGGGAGAAGCTGGATCGCCGGCCATCCGGCCGTCGGCGATTCGTGAGAAGTATGTGACGTCCACTCTCTCGCCGTCTTCGAAGAGCTCGAAGTCTTCGTGCTTCAGAGTGCTCACCGGATGACCGTTCCGGTCGGTCACCATCACATCGACGTTGATGACACGGACTTCGATCACCTCGCCGTAGACGTGCGCCGGCACCGGGTCGGTCTGGGCAGTGATGGAGATCGAGAGGAGAAGAGGCAGAAGCAGCACGAAACCGCGGAGGAGGCAACGATTCACGGTACGAGGATTTTAGGCCTTCCGGAGAGGCCGGGTATGACAAAACTCAGAACAGCGGACTGCTGGCAGCCTGAGCGCTGGCCAGGAGGTCGAGAAAGCGGCTGCGCGGAACGTGGCGGGCGCCAAGAGCTTCCATGTGCGGAGTCATGACCTGGCAGTCCAGCCACGTCACGCCACGCTCGCGCAGGTGCTCCACGAGGTGGAGCAGGCCCAGCTTCGACGCGTTGGCCCTCCGGTAAAACATGCTCTCGCCGGTAAAGGCGCCGCCGGCGTCGACGCCGTAAACCCCTCCGACCAGCTCGTGGCCCTCCCAGACCTCCACGCTGTGCGCGTCGCCGCTCCTGTGGAGGGCGGTGTACGCCGCGACGATGGCCGGCTCGATCCATGTGCCGTCCTGGCCGGGGCGGGGGGCGGCGGCGCAGGCGGCGATGACCGCCGGGAAGTCGCGGTCGATGGAAAACGTCCACTGCGATCTCGCGGCCGCCCGTTTGAGCGAGCGGGCCACGTGCATCTCGTCGAAAAACAGCACGGCCCGGCGGCGCGGTGAGAACCAGGGCAGCGGCAATCCCTCGTGGGGCCAGGGGAAGATTCCGTGGCGATAGGCGTCGCGCAGGGTGTCAACGCCGAGGTCGTCGCCGATGGCGACGATGTCACCACGGACGTAGCGTGGGTTCGGAAAGCGAGTCACCACACTATCGAGTCATCACGTCAGTAAGGCGGGGCGAGCTTGAGCGAAAGGTCGTCCCCGACCACGTCGATGACCACGCTGCCGCCCTCGGCCAGCTCTCCGAAGAGGACGGAGTCGACGAGCGGCTCCTTGATCTTGGCGTGAATCAGGCGGGCCATCGGGCGCGCCCCGAACGAGGCGTCGTATCCGTGCCGGGCCAGCCACTGGCGCCCGCCCTCACGCAGCTCGAGCATCACCTTCTTGGGCGCCAGCTGCGCCTTCAGCTCGTCGATGAACTTGTCGACGACGCGCTCGATCGTCTCGAGCGACAGCGGCTCGAATGCGATCCATGCGTCGAGACGGTTGCGGAACTCGGGGGCGAACGTCCGCTCGATCACGCCGCGGCCGCGCCCAGTGGCCGGATTGTTGCGGAAGCCCATGCCCGCTTCGCTCAACTCCCGGGCGCCGGCGTTCGTGGTCATGATCAGGATCACGTTGCGGAAGTCCGCCTTCTTGCCGTTGTTGTCGGTGAGCGTGGCGTTGTCCATGACCTGGAGCAGGATCGAGAAGAGATTGGGGTGCGCCTTTTCGATCTCGTCGAGGACCAGCACGGCGTACGGCGTGCGCATGATCGCGTCGGTGAGCAGCCCGCCCTGATCGAAGCCGACGTATCCGGGTGGCGCGCCGATGAGGCGTGAGACCGTGTGCGGCTCCATGTATTCACTCATGTCGAAGCGGATGAACTCGACGCCGAGCGACGCGGCGAGCTGTTTGGCGAGCTCGGTCTTGCCCACGCCGGTCGGACCGGAGAAGAGGAACGAGCCGATCGGCCTGTCGGGATGGCCGAGGCCGGAGCGGGACACCTTGATGGCGCTGACGAGCTGGCGGATGGCGTGGTCCTGCCCGTAGATCGTGCGGCGGAGGTCGGCCTCGAGGCCCTGCAGGCGTTCCTTCTCGCTGACGGCGACCGTGCGGGGCGGGATCTTGGCCATCCGCGCCACCACGGTCTCGACTTCTCCCTCGCCGATCACGTGCGGAGCGGCAGGGGTTGCCGCGGGCGCCGTGTCGAGGGGCGGCACGCCCGGCGTTCCACCGTAGAGCATGCGCATGCGCGCGCCCGCCTCATCGAGCACGTCGATGGCCTTGTCTGGCAGGTGCCTGTCGTGGATGTATTTCGCCGACAGCTCCGCCGCGAGCCGCAGAGCCTCGTCCGTGAAGCGGACTCCATGGTGCTCCTCGTAATAGGACTTGAGGCCCTGAAGGATCTCGATGGTCTCCTCGACGCTCGGCTCTCCGATCTCGATCTTCTGGAACCGTCGCGCCAGCGCTCGATCGCGCTCGAACGCGGCCTTGTACTCGGCGTACGTGGTGGAGCCGATGCATCTCAGCTTGCCGGAGGCGATGGCGGGTTTGAGGATGTTCGAGGCGTCCATCGTGCCGCCGCTCACCGCGCCGGCTCCCACGATCGTGTGGATCTCGTCGATGAAGAGGATGGCGTCCTTCTTCTCGATGAGCGCGCCCATCACCGCTTTCAGCCTCTGCTCGAATTCGCCGCGGTACTTCGTCCCGGCCAGCAGCGCACCCATGTCCAGGGACCACACTTCCGCGTTCTTGAGAACGGCCGGAACCTTGCTCTGATGAATCATCAGCGCCAGCCCCTCGGCGATGGCCGTCTTGCCGACTCCGGGCTCGCCGACGAAAAGCGGGTTGTTCTTCCGCCGCCGGCAGAGGATCTGGATGGTCCGCTCCAGCTCGGCGGAGCGCCCGATGAGCGGGTCGATCTCGCCCTTCTTCGCGCGCTCGAGGAGGTTGACAGCGAACGTCTTGAGAGGATCGCCGCGCTGCGATCCCTCTTCTTCCGGAGCGATGAACGCCGGCTGGCGATCGGGCGTCTCGCCCCGGGGGATGCCGTGGGACAGGTATTGCAGCACGTCGAGCTTGTTCACGCCCTGGCTTCGAAGGAGGTAGACGGCCTGCGACCGCTCGGCCTGATACAGCGCGGCGAGCATCTGGCCGGTGTCGACCTCTTTCCGTCCCGAGCTCTGGGCGTGAAGCTGCGCGTACTGGACGACGCGCTGCAGCATCGTGGTCAGCACCGGCTGCACCGTGATGTCGTCCGACGCCTCTTCGAAAGTCTTGCTCATGAAGTCGTCGAGCTGCTTCTTGAGCACTTCCACGTCGCCTCCGCACGACCGGACCACCTCCACCGCCTCCCGGTTGTGGAGCAGGGCGAACAAAAGGTGCTCGAGCGTCACGTACTCGTGACGCCGTTTCAGCGCCTCATTCACCGCGAATTCGAACGATTCCTGCAGTCCCTTGGCGATCATGCCCTTTCCATCGTACAGAGAAGCGGGTACTCCTGCTCACGCGCCAGATCGGTCGTCCGCGAGACCTTCATCTCCGCGACCTCATACGTGTAAATTCCCGCCACGCCAACGCCTTTCATATGCACATTCAGCATCACCTGGATGGCCAGATCCTCCGTCATGTTGAAGACCGACTGGAGAACCCAGACCACAAACTCCATGGTCGTGAAGTCGTCGTTGTGGAGGAGGACCTTGAACAGCGGCGGCTCTTCGACCCTTTCCGCGCTTTCCGCAACGGCGGACTCCTCGTACTGCGAGTCTGGCGGCAGCATTCAGCCATGAAACGTGCAGCGGGCGCGCCCGATTTCGGCTTTCGGCTCTTAGCTCGAGACTCTCAGCTCCCAGGTCGGCCGTCGGGCTCCCTGAGAGCGCTCCACCACACAGGAGCCAGGATCTCGTTCAGGCCTTCACTGTCCGCAGGCACCGCAGCACTTCAGCGACGCTCCAGGCCTGGGCCGCGCAGCCGCGCCAGTGGTACGGCTCCTCGGCGTCGAACACCTCGCTGATCGTGCCGATGCAGGCGTCCCCGAGGTGGGGCCGGAAGCCTTCCAGGAATGACAGTGCGGAACGGTGATCGCCGGGATGGACGCGCAACCACGCGTCGATGAACGGACCAATCAGCCAACCCCACACCGTTCCCTGATGGTAGGCGGCGTCGCGAGCGCGCAGGTCGCCGTCGTAAGCCTTCTTGTAGTCGGGATGATCGCGGCCGAGCGAGCGGAGGCCGACCGGTGTCAGGAGCTCGCGGCGAACGACGTCGACAACAGCCTCCCAGCGGGTCTGGTCCAGGATGGGGTAGTCGAGCGATACGGCGAAGATCTGGTTCGGACGCAGAGCCGCGTCATCACCGCCGCCCTGGCCGTCGATCACGTCGTAGAGATAGCGTCCCTCCTCGTACCAGAAGCGGGCGTTGAATGACTTCGCCGCGCGCCAGGCCAGACTGCGGATGCGATCGGCCTCGGCGCGCTCGCCGTCCTCGCCGAGAAAACGCTCGAGAATGCAGAGCGCGTTGTAGAACAGGGCGTTGATCTCGACCGCCTTGCCCCGCCGTGGTGTGACGACCCAGCCGTCGACTTTCGCGTCCATCCAGGTGAGCTGGCAGCCCTCGGCGCCCTGCCGCAGCAATCCGTCCGTGGGATCGACTCCGATGTTGAAGTGCGTGCCACGCACATGGTGGTCGATGATGTCGAGCATCTTCGGGAGCAGCAGGCGAAGCGTTTCCCGGTCGCTCGTGTAGTCCACGTAGCGCTTCACGGCATGGAAGAACCACAGCGTCGCGTCTGCGGTGTGATACAGCCCGCCGTGCTCGCCTTCGGGGAAGAGATTGGGAATCAGGCCGTCGCGGATGTACGAGGCGAACGTCCGCAGGATATTGCCCGCTTCACGATAACGTCCCGTTGCCAGCGTCAGCCCCTCCAGGCTGATCATCGTGTCGCGGCCCCAGTCAGTGAACCAGTGATAGCCGGCGATGACGGTGCGCGGCTCGTCGCCGCTGGCGCGCGCGCGTGCCTCGTCGGCCCTCCGGGCGCCGGGCTGGATCAGGAACTGGTCGGCGGCGAGCACGAGCTGCGCGGAAAAGTCGTCCCGTCCGGCAGGACCGGAGATCATCAGCAGCTTCCTGCGCCGATCCGTTTCGGCCGTCCAGCACTCGTCGACCGTGAGCGCGTGGACGACATCCCAGTCCTCGACCGATGCGACCAAGCCCGCCGCTGTGCCGGTCTCCAGCGGAACCTCGATGACTCCGGGGCTCCACAGCGCACCCTCGTGGTCGTACCCGCGACCGCGCTCGATCCGGTAGATCACCTGTTCGAACGTCGTCTCATCGCAGGCCAGGTTCGCGCGATTCCCGAACGGAACGATGCGGAGGGGCGGCCCACCGGCATGATCGGAGATCTCGACGTCCCGGCCGCGCCGGGCGACAGTCCACCGCTCTGGAAGCTGTTCTCCGAGCAGACCCTCGTGCGGGCGGAACCTGAGCGAGGGTCGGAGATGCAGCGTCAGACCGGGCGGACCCTCCTGCAGTCTGTAGATGATGTAGGTCGTGTTCTGCAGATGCGGCATCACCACCCGTTTCTCGAGCCGCACGCCGTCTTTCGAGAACCGCCAGACCGGGAGCCCGCACTCGAGCACGAATTCCTCGAGGAGCTCAGGCTCGGGGAAGCGGATTGCGCCACCGCCGTGCTC
This sequence comes from Thermoanaerobaculia bacterium, assembly GCA_035544675.1. GTDB lineage: Bacteria > Acidobacteriota > Thermoanaerobaculia > Gp7-AA8 > Gp7-AA8 > DATKCA01. Next base: position 16,178 of record DATKCA010000263.1, read on the forward strand.
GTCGCCGCTGAGGCACCACTCCCGGCCGTCGCCCAGGTCGAGGCGCTCTTCGAGGTGGTTGAGCATCATGAAACGACCGCGAGGAGCGGGGAGGGCCGCGATCAGCTTTCCGTGAAAGCGGCGGGTGACGGCGCCGCCGATCGTACCGGATGCGTATCCGCCGAGGCCGTTCGTGACCAGCCACTCGCGCGTGAGAAGCGACTCGGTCGAGTGGCCACGCTTCCAGCCCGCCTGCACGGGGAACGGATGATCGATTGCCATGGCTTCCCGGTGAAGGTGCCATGGTATGCGCTGGCACCCCTCGCCCGGGCAGTGCCGCCGCTACACTGGCACCTGTGCTGATTGACGGACCATCCAGTGCGCGACACACACTGATCCTCGCGCACGGCGCGGGCGGTGGCATGGACACGCCGTTCATGAACCGCATCGCGAAAGGCATCGCGGAGTGCGGCATCCGAGTCATCCGTTTCGAATTTCCGTATATGGCGGCTCGGCGCAGCGGAACCCGCCGCGGCGCGCCGGATCGCACTCCCGTGCTCCTGACCTCGTGGCGTCAGGTGATCGAGGAAGTGGGAGGGGAGGTGCTCATCGGCGGGAAGTCGCTCGGCGGGCGGATTGCCAGTATGGTCGCCGACGAAGCCGGTGTCCGCGGCCTGGTCTGCCTCGGTTACCCTTTTCATCCGCCCGGCAAGCCGGAAACGCTGCGAACCGGGCACCTGCGCGATCTGCGGACGCCCACCTTGATCATTCAGGGCACGCGCGACCCGTTCGGCTCTCCCCAGGAGGTTGCTGGTTACGAGTTATCTCCTTCAATTCGTGTGAAATGGATCGAGGATGGCGATCACTCGCTCCGGCCCCGGGCATCGTCCGGGCGGTCGGAGAGCCAGAACCTGGCGGAGGCGGTCGGACTCGTTTGCGGGTTTGCTGGCCAGCCGGGCTAGCTTTTGGCTGGTGGCTTGCTACACTAATTCCTTACATGCGTCCGCGCGCACTGATCGTCGAGGATGACCGGGCCACCCGCGAAGTTCTGCGGACGATTCTCGAGGGCGAGGGTCTCATGGTCGACTCGGTCCACGACGGCGATGCGGCCATCGACCACCTGCGCACCGAGCACTACGCGCTGATCCTGCTGGACATCGTTCTTCCCACCGTCTCCGGTACCACGGTCATGGAGCACCTGCAGACTCACAATCCCCGGGCGCTCGAGCGAACGGTCGTCGTCACTGGGCTCGACGTCGCGGAGATCCGCAAGGTCTTCCCAACCGTCGTGCACGCTCTCTCCAAGCCTGTGCTACCGGCGCGACTTCGCTCGGCCATCCGGAGCTGCGTCCACCAGTCGGGTGAGGGCTCAGCCGATGTATTCATCGTCGCCTGACACGGCGGCGTTCTACAATCAGCGGGCAGAGAACTTGAACGGGGGCACTGGCCGTGCGCATCGCCGTTGTTTTCCTGACCCTCTTCTCAACGACAGCAGGCCTTTTCGCGCAATCGGTGGCGCCGCAGACGACGCTTCAGACGGGGATCGAGGCGTTCCGCGCCGGCGACTATCAGGTCGCCGCTCCGTCCCTCTACGCCGCTGCAAACGGATTTCTCTCGAACGAGGAGATGGAGAAGTACGTCAGCAGCGGGCAGTTCGAGACCCTGGCTTCCGTCGAGACGGCGCTGATCTACCTGGCCATCGCGCAGGCGCGGCTCGGGAACGAGGCGGCCGCCCGCGACGCCATCGCCAGGCTGATGATCGCCGAGCGCATCGCGCCGACGTACGCCGGCCTGAAGCTGGACGCGGACGCCGCTGAGTTCGAAGCGTTGACGGCGCGGCTCGTCCCCGGATCCACCCTTCCGAAGAACGCGTCTTTCCTGGTTGCGGCGACGACAGCGTCACCGGTAGCGCCACCCGCAGCGCCACCCCGAGCATCCCCCGCGCCCGTACCGGAGCCTGTGACCGTGCAGGTGGAGGCACCTCCGAGCGACGCCGGCACCGAGCGGGAGAGATACATCGAGCAGCGGCTGGCCGAGGAACGGGTGAAGATCGAGCGGATGTTCGAGGAGCGGCTGGCCGTGGAGCGCACGGCCATGCAGCGGGAAGCGGACGTGCGCGTCGCCGCCGTGCAGCGCACGGTGTTGGCGCCGGTGGCCATGCCCGACCTGGTGACGCGGCGCGATTACCTGGCGCGGCTGCGCGAGGCGGAAGGGTTCGTGGCCACGCGGCAGTTCGGGCGGGCCATCGACCACTGGTCGGCGCTGATGCGCAGGCCCGGCACGCCGCGCGACATTCTGGCCGAGGCGGCGACGGGGTTGTATCGCGCCGGAGCGTATCGTCAGGCGGTCGACGCGTTCGCGCAGTTCGGGACGTTCGGCCGCGGAGAGGAAGACCTTCGCTACTACTACGCGGTGGCACTGTTCGAGGTGGGCCGTTTCGACGAGGCCGGAAGAGAGCTCTCCTGCGCGCTTCCGTACATCGAGGTGACAAACGAAGTGGAGCGCTATCAGGCGAAGATCGGGGCGGCGGTCCGCGGCTGATGGGCTGCCCGAGTACAATCTGTCCGAGGTGGCCATGAGTCTCTGCAGCCGGCGAACGGGTCTGGTCCTGCTGCTGATGTTCTGGGCGGGTTTGCTCGCCGCGCAGTCGCGCGTCAATCCGACGGTGAAGAGACTCCCGGCCGCGAATGCACCGGTCCCCGTCGAATGCGAGGAGGGCCTCGCGCCGCAGCCGATGATGCGTGCCGATCTGCAGGACTTCGTCGAGGAGCGCGACCAGGCCGCGGACATGCTGCCTCCACCGAGCCGCGACCTCCGCTCCGCGCTCGCCGCGGCTCAGACGGCCGCGCGGAACAAGGATCGTGAGTCGTTCCGGCAGGCCCTCGCCGCGTCGAAGGCGTTGCTGGCGAGCTATCCGCCGGGAGGAGAGAAGACCGCCGCGAGCGAAGTCGTCACGGTCTATGACGATCTCGATCGCGTGTGGGACTACCAGTACTCCTCGCCGGTCGGGTCCTTCTTCGATGCGAGCGTGCAGGGCGGCGGCCTTCTCGCCACGCTGCAGAAGTATCGAGGCTATGACGAGTTCGTGCGCCGGCAGATCTACACCGACGCGAACGGCATCCGGTTTTATCCGACGGGCGAGTCGCGGGACTTCCTGGCGCGCGAGAGCGGCGAACGCCTTGCCAGGCTGGGCGTTCGCGTGACGCCGCCCGCGCCACGCGTGGCCACGCGATCGTCACCGGCGCCGGCCTCACCCCGCGTGGCCGCCTCATCACCACCGGCTCCGGCCGCGACACCGGTCGTTCAACCGGCCGCTCCCACGACAACACGGCGCGAGACCACGCGGCGGGCCAGCAGCACTCCGCCGAAGACGGCTCCGCGGACACAGGCTTCGAGACCGGCCACGCGGCGCGCGGCAGCGAAGGTCGAGCCGATCTCTCAGCCTCCCCAGTCCGAGCCGCCGGACTCAGTGCCGGATCAGTCCATCGTCGCCACGCCACCGGCACGCACCGCCGCTCCGCCAACCTCGCCGCCGGCCACGGCGGATGCGCCGGCGACCAGCACAACCGGCACCGGCGCGACGAGCATGGACACCACGGCGCTCGACACCGCACTGGCCGCGGAGACAGCTGTCGGTCAGGACGACGCGCAGCGCCCCCAGACCAGAACGCGCAGCGTGATTCTGCCGATCATCCTGATCCTCATCGGAGTGGGAGTTCTCATCGTGCTGTTCCGCGCGTCGTCGTGAAATCAGAAGTTGCCGCACCGTGTTGCGAACCGTACAATCCGCGTCGCTGCCTCAGGCGCCCATAGCTCAGCTGGATAGAGCGACAGCCTCCGGAGCTGTAGGTCGCAGGTTCGAATCCTGCTGGGCGCACCAGCCGAGATCGCAGATCGCAGCAGAACACGGCGAATTTCTACGGTCTACGGTCCACGATGGACGATCTGACATAATCGCCGCCGCTTGTACGGTCCCCTGAAAGTCTTCTCCGGCCGCGCGCATCCGTCTCTGACGGAAGAGATCTGTTCGCGCCTCGGCGAGCCGCCGGGTCACATCTCGCTCTACAGCTTCTCCGACGGCGAGAACTACGTTCAGATCGACGAGAACGTCCGCGGCGCCGACGTGTTCATCATCCAGCCGACCTCTCCGCCGGTGAACGACCACCTCATGGAGCTGCTGATCATGCTCGACGCATTCAAGCGCTCCTCGGCCAGCCGTGTGACGGCCGTGCTCCCGTATTACGGATACGCGCGCCAGGACCGCAAGGACAAGCCGCGTGTTCCGATCACTTCCAAGCTCGTGGCCGACCTGATCACCGCCGCCGGTGCCGATCGCGTGCTCACGATTGATCTGCACGCCGCACAGATTCAGGGCTTCTTCAACATCCCGGTGGACCATCTCTTCGCCGCGCCGGTGATCGTCGGCCACCTCAAGCGGCTCGAGCTCGACGATCTCACCATCGTCTCGCCCGACGCGGGCGGTGTGGAGCGCGCCCGCGCGTACGCCAAGCGGCTGGGCGCCACGCTGGCCATCATCGACAAGCGCCGCGTCGCCGCGAATCAGACCGAGGTGATGAACATCATCGGCGATGTCGAGGACCGGAACGTCTTCATCGTCGACGACATCATCGACACCGGCGGCACTTTGATTCACTCGGCGGACGCGCTGCTGCAGAAGGGAGCGCGCTCGATCTCGGCCTCGTGCACTCACGGCGTGCTGTCGGGTCCGGCCGTCGAGCGCATCAACAAGTCCAGACTCCAGCACGTGGTCACCACCAATACACTGCCGATGGCCGACAAGGAGCAGGAGTGCCCGAAGCTCACGACGCTGTCGGTCGGGGAGCTGCTGGGCGAGGCGATCAAGCGCATCCACATGGAGGACTCGGTCAGCTCCCTGTTCGAGATGTAGGGCGGGCCCAGGGGTTTGGGAGCCCCGAGCCCGGAGGCCCGGAGCCCTGGGAATAATGACGGGGCGGCCCGGCTTTCTCAGCTTCTGCTGTAATCCGCAAGAGGAGTCCATTCAATGGCTGAGGTCACCTTGGAAGTCGTCCGCCGCGAGAGCACCGGCAAGGAAATCGCGAAGAAGCTTCGCGCGCAGGGGCAGGTCCCCGCGGTCGTCTACGGCGGTCACCGCGATCCGGTGGCGATCACCGTCGACCGGAAGTCGATCTTCGACCTGATCCAGAAGAGCGACCACGGGATCCGCTCCATCTTCCTTCTGAAGATGTCCGGCACGGACCAGCAGCGCCACGCCATGATCAAGGAAGTGCAGATCGACCCGATCTCGCGAAAGCTGACCCACATCGACTTCGTGCGTATCGTCATGGACGAGGTGGTGCGCGTCAACGTCCCGGTCCACCTCAACGGAACGCCCATCGGCGTGAAAGAGGGGGGCATCCTGGACTGGCAGATTCGCGAGCTCCACGTCGAGTGCCTGCCCGGCGTGATCCCCGACACCATCGAGGTCGAGGTCTCGGAGCTCGGACATCACGACTACCTCCGCGTCTCGGATCTCAAGCTTCCGGAAGGGATCAGGGTGCTCGACGATGACGAGCGTGTCATCGTCGGTGTCACGCACGCGCGTGCAGAGGTCGTGGAGGCCGTGGCGGCCACCGACGTGGTGGCGGCTGTGGAAGGCGCCACCCCTGCCGAGCCGGAAATCATCAAGAAGGGCAAGACCGACACGGAAGATTGAGTGGAGAGCCGCCGATTCGGCGGCGTTTCTCCTATGTCCCGGCTTACACGGCTCACCAAGGTCGAGGTCACCGATGACGTGCGCGAGCTCTTCACGCGCGTCGGCGCGCAGCGCGGCAACATTCCCAACATGTTCCGCGTCTACGCGCACCGCCCCGAGATCCTGAAGACGATGGTGGCGCACATGAGCGCCATCACGGGTACGGGCACCGTACCCGTCCGCACGAAGGAGCTGGTGGCGACGCTCGTCTCGCGTCTCAACGACTGCGAGTATTGAGGGCGATCGCACACCGCGCAGGCTGCGCGGCACGGGGCCAGCGAGGAACAGCTCAGGCAACTGCTCGACTTCGAGAACGGTCCGTTCAGCGAGGCCGAGAAAGCGGCGCTCGCCTATGCCAGACAACTGACCCTCGACGCGCACGCCGTCGGCGACGCGCTGTTCTCACGCCTGCGCCAGCACTACGACGAAGGTGAGATCGTCGAGATCTCGGCCATGGCCGGCCTCTTCAACTACTTCAATCGCGTGAACGACGCACTTCAGATGCAGCCGACCAGGCCGGGAGAAGGGCTTTGATATCCTCCGCGATCATGCGCACGACCCTGGCCATTACTTTCATGTCGCTTCTTGCAGGGTGCGGGGGAAGGGAAACCGCCGCGCCATCCGCAGAAACGGACGCACCCGTTTCGCAGACCGTCGAGGTCGGAAAGCGGGTCCCGGCGTACACCGCCACGTGGCTCGACGGATCGAGATTCGACCTGGCCGGGGAGCGCGGCAACGTCGTCATGCTCAACCTCTGGGCGACCTGGTGCGGCCCCTGTCGATACGAGATTCCGGAGCTGGAGCAGCTTCATGCGCGCTACTCGGCGCAGCGGTTCAAAGTCATCGGTGTGAGTGTGGACGAGGGTCCCGTCGAGGAAGTGCGGAAGTTCGTCGCCGACCAGAAGATGACCTATCCCGTCGCTCTCGATCCGCAGGGGCGGCTGGCCGGTCTCTTCCGGACGACTGTCCTCCCGACCACCGCGATCATCGATCGCACCGGAAAAGTCGTCTGGATGAGCGCGGGCATCGTCAACATGACCGACACGGAGATGATCGGCGCGCTCGAGACGGCCCTGAGGTAGATGTGATCTACGAGCCCCCCTCCACCTTTCGCCGATCCGGCGTCTCCCGGGAAATACGGCGGCGGTCGCGCTGCCGCTGAATGAACTGGCGGACATTCTTCGCCATCGTTGAGAGAAGGACGCGCATCGGCAGGTAGGCCAGGGCGATGCCCAGAGCTACCGCCGCGGCAATGACGACGAGCGTGATGACGGCTGAGGACATCTGACTGACTGGCCTAGCAATCGTTCTGCCACGGCATTAAGCTGCGCAGATCCATGGACAAGCGCGTCGATGTCACGATGTACACGCGGCCGGACTGCCCGCTCTGCGACAAGGCCAAAGCGGCGATCCGGGAATCGGGTGTCGACGTCACTCTGCACGAGGTCAACATCGACGACGATCCGGCTCTCCGCCGGCGATATTCCGACGACATCCCGGTCGTCGTCGTCGGGGCGGTGGAGGCGTTCCGCCATCGTGTCGATCCGAAGGCCTTTGCTGCATTCATCCGACAGGAGGAGACTGGTATGCGTTCGGGGCTTGTGGAAGAGAAATGCGTTCCCTGTCGGGGCGGGGTTCCGCCGCTCCGCGGTGAGGAGCTGGAGACCGTGGCCGGCGAGCTGGGAGGGACATGGCGCATCATCGAGGAGCACCATCTGGAGAAGGACTTCACGTTTCCCGATTTTGCCCAGGCACTCTCGTTTACGAACGCCGTCGGCGCGATCGCCGAGCGGGAGGGGCATCACCCGGACATCAGTCTGGCGTGGGGAAAAGTCGGCGTGAAGATCTGGACGCACAAGATCGATGGGCTCACGCGCAGCGATTTTGTGCTGGCTGCAAAAATCGATCAGATCTAGTGTGATTCACCACACTAGGCTCTGCTGGCGAAAGTCATGCAGGACGTTTCGCCGGAGGGGCGAATGACGATCAGCGGGATCTTCGGCTCATCGACTGAGGCGGATAGTGCCGTCCAGGCTCTGAAGGGGCAGGAATTCACCGACAATGAAGTCAGTCTCATCGTGCGCGGCGATCAGCACTCCGCCGGCGCCCGCGGCCTCGGCGCCGCCATGGGCAGTGTCCTGGGCATGGGCGCGGCGACGTTTCTCGTCCCCGGCCTCGGCCCGGTTGCCGGTGTCGGGATGATCGCTGCCGCTCTCGCCGGCGCCGGCCTCGGCGCAGCGGCGGGGAAGGTCGCCGACAAGATGACAGCCGGCATCCCCAACGACGAGCTCTATTTCTACGAGGAAGCCGTCCGCGACGGGCAGATCGTCCTTTTCGTCGATGCGAAGAATCCCGATCGCGCCACCCAGGCCCGCAACATCCTCGAGCATTCCGGCGCGCGCAATGTGCACACGGTCCGCCGCGACTGGTGGCAGAACATTCGCGAGAGCGAGCGCGACTACGCGCGCTCCCGCGGCCTCGAGTTCGAGCCGAACGAGGCGGACTACCAGGCGGGATTCGAGGCCGCACTCCACCCCGCCACACGCGGTCGCAGCCTCGCTGAGTCGATGGGCTACATCGAGAGCTGTTATCCAGGGCCGTGCCGGACGGAGGCGTTCCTGATCGGCTTTGACAGGGGACAGGCCTACCTGCTACAGCGCACCAGCGCCCGGGAGATGGAGTAGGAGTCATCCCTCGCCACGCTCGGAATGACATCTCAATGAAAGTCGTGGCTCTGCATCTCGCCGACGCCTTCCAGCGGCCAGAAGCGCTCTGCCTTCACCGAACACTGCCCTCCGGTGTTCTGCAGGATTCCTTCGACGATCAAACCTGAATGACCGAGGATCGTCGTGCGCTCCTCGCTGAAGAGCTGCGGGCTGACGATGGCCTGCGAGAGACCCGTCTCGTCCTCCAGGGTGAGGAAAACGAATCCCTTCGCCGTGCCGGGACGCTGGCGGACGATGACCGCGCCCGCCGTGGTGACGCGGCGGCCGGTCGGAATGCGTTTCAGCTCCTCCGCCGAGAGCACGTTGTCCTTCTTCAGCCGCACCCGGAAGTGCTCGATGAGATGCGGCCCCGTCGTCAGCTCCATGGCCTGATAGTCGGCCATCGTGTTTTCCCTCATGGACATGTCGGAAAGCGGGTTCTCCTGAGCCCCGAGCCCTGAGCCCTGAGCCCCTTCGAACAGCTCTCCCGCCGGCCTGGCCGCCTTCGCCGCCTGCCACAGCGCGCCGCGCCGCGTCAGGCCCAGTGATCCGAGTGCGCCCGCGTAGGCGAGCCTGGTGAGCTGGTCGTCGCGCAGCCGGCAGCGAACCGCGAGATCCTCCACCGACGCGAACGGCTGGCCCTGCTCGATCTTCCTTCCCGTCACTTCGCGCAGTCCCTTGACGAAGCGCAGTCCCATCCGCACCGCCCCTTCATCCCAGCGACATTTCCAGCCGGAGTGATTGACGTCGATCGGCTTCACGTCCTGGCCGCGGCGCTGCGCGTCCTTGACCAGCGTGGCCGGGTGATAGAAGCCCATCGGCCACGCGTTCAGCAGCGAGATGTAGAACGCTGCCGGATGGTGCGCCTTCAGGTACGCGCTGGCATACGCGATGAGCGCGAAGCTCGCCGCGTGCGACTCCGGGAAGCCGTACAGCGCGAAGGACGTGATCGACTTCACGATCTGGTCCTGCGCCGCCGCGCCGATCCCGTTTTTCGTCATGCCGTCCCGCAGGCGCTTCTCGATCTCGTGCATCCGTTCCATCGAGCGCTTGAACCCCATGGCCCGACGCAGCTCCTCCGCTTCACCGCCGGTGAAGTTCGCCGCGACCATCGCGATGCGCAGCAACTGCTCCTGAAACAGCGGAACTCCGAGCGTCCGCTTGAGGATCGGCTCGAGGCACGGGTGCGGATACTCGACCGGCACCCTGCCTTGCCGCCGGTCGAAGAACGGCTTGATCATGCCGCCGACGATCGGTCCGGGGCGGATGATCGCCACCTGCACGACGATGTCGTAGAACTTCTTCGGCGCATTGCGCGGCAGGGAAGCCATCTGCGCGCGGCTCTCCACCTGGAACATGCCGACCGTATCCGCCTCGTTCAGCAGCTTGTAAACGAGCGGGTCTTCCTGCGGCAGGTGGGCCAGGTCGACGTCCACTCCCTCGTTCGTGTGGATGATCGGCAGGGCCTCCTCGATGGCCGCCAGCATTCCCAGGCCAAGGAGATCGACCTTGATGATGCCGGGGTCGGCGCAGTCGTCTTTGTCCCACTGGATGACGACGCGGCCGGGCATCGAGGCCGGCTCCAGCGGAACGACTTCGTCCAGGCGGCCCCTGGCCATCACCATTCCACCGGAGTGCTGCCCGAGGTGGCGGGGGAGATTCTGGATCTGCATGAAGAGGCGCATGAAGTGGCGCACGCGGAGATCGGCCGGGTCGAAGCCGCTCCTGGCCAGCTCGCCGGGAAGGTTCTCCATCGCTTCGCGGATCTCGCCGAAGTTCCAGCTGCTGACGCATTTGGAGAGCTTGTCGACCTGCTGGAGCGAGTAGCCGAGGGCTTTGCCCACTTCGCGTGCCGCCGACCGGTCGCGATAGGTGATGACGTTCGCCGTCATCGCCGAGCCGTGCACGCCGTACGTCTTGTAGACGTGCTGGATGACTTTCTCGCGCTGGTCGCCCGACGGCAGATCGAGATCGATATCCGGCCACTCTCCCCGCTCCTCGGAGAGGAATCGCTCGAAGAGCAGCTCCATCTTCACGGGATCCACCGCCGTGATTCCGAGCGCGTAGCACACGGCGCTGTTTGCCGCGGAGCCGCGGCCCTGCACGAGGATCTTCTCGCGATTGCAGAACTGAACGATGTCCCAGACGATGAGGAAGTAGCCGGCCAGATCGAGCTTCTCGATCATGTTCAGCTCCTTCTCGATCTGCGCCTGCGCTTTCGCGGTCAGCGGACGGAAGCGTCCCCTGGCCGCGTTCCAGGCCATCTTCCGGAGCAGCGAGGTGTTCGTCTCGCCGGGCGGCAGCGGGTAGTCGGGAAACTGATAGCCGAGATCGGCGAGTGTGAAGTCGAGCGTGTTGGCGAGCGTCCACGTGCCGTCGATCGCTTCGGGCAGGTCCTTGAAGAGCGCGCCCATCTCGGCGGCCGGCTTGACGTGGCGCTCGCGGTTGATGCCGAGGAGCCGGCCGGCCTTGTCGACGTGCGTGCCTTCGCGGATGCAGGTGAGGACGTCGTGAAGCTCTTTGTCGGCGGCACGCGCATAGCGGACGCCGTTCGTCGCTACCAGCGGTAGAACCATGCGCCGGGCCAGATCGACGAGACGGACGTTGTGACGCTCTTCGTCGCGCCGGCGATGGCGCTGCAGCTCGACGTGTGTGCGACCTTTGAAGATGCCGGCGATCCGCTGCACGGTCTCGTCATCTGCGCGGGTCAGACAGTGCAGCCCCACGGCGTATTGCTCGATGAGATCCCAGGTGAAGCGGGCCTGGCCCTTTTCCCGCCCGGCCGCGCCGGCCGTGATGAGCTTGCACAGATTCCTGTAGCCGGTGCGGTTCTCCACGAGGAGAGTGGCAGTGGCATTGTCATCCCCACCCGCCCTCCCGGATCCCTCGCTACGCTCGGGATGACAGAGCACCAGATCCGATCCCACCAGCGCCTTCACGCCCGCTTTCTTCGCCGCGCTGTAGAACCGCGGCGCGCCGTAGACGCCGTTGGTGTCGACGAGCGCCATGGCCGGCAGATCGTGCGCCGCGGCCTCATGGATCAGATCCTCGGGCAGCGACGCGCCGTCGAGAAACGAGAAGGCGCTGGCGGCGCGCAGCTCGGCGTACGGTCTCGTGACGTTTCTTCCCGCGCGCTTCTTCGGCTGCGGCTCCTCCTGTTCGACGTAAGAGCCACCCCACTGCTCGTGGACGTAGGGGATGTGGTCGTACTGGGAGGAGAGGGGGACGTTCCTGATCTTCTCCTTCTGCGCACCGGGAGGATTGTGCGTGATGGAGAGGGCATCGAGGTTGCGGGTGGGTTTACTACCGTGGAACATGGGTCACCCTGCTTGCGGCATCTTGACTGCAAAATCAACGGACATCACGATGCCTGGATGCGCACGACGATGACCCTCGATGACGATCTGGCGAAACAACTTCGGGAAGAGGCTCGACGGACCGGACGCAGTTTCAAGGACGTGGTGAACGATGCCTTGCGCCGTGGTCTGGCAGCCGGTGCCGCGCCCGCTCCGCGGCCGTCCCGTTTCCGTGTGCGGCCGAAAGCATGCGGGTTCCAACCGGGGATCGATCTCCGGAAACTGAACCAGCTCGTCGATGAAATGGAGATCGACCACGTCATCCGCGATCGGTGATCTGTGCTGATCCCCGACATCCACAGGTCTCCGGTGGATCAATCCGCTTCGCTGAGTCAGTCATACCGCGCATCCAGAAACCACTCTCCGCTCACGCGATCGCGATACAGACGGTAGATGCCTCCCCGCGTGAGCTCCGCGTCCCAGTACTCGCGGTCGTTGCGCTTCTCGGCCCACCACCCTTCCTCGATTCGCCAGGGACCTGACGACACGCGCGCCTCGCCGGCGTGATCGCCTTCGCCGTGGATCGCCGCGATCTGCGTTTCTCCGTCGATGACGTGCGTGTTCACCTCGACGGGGACGGGCGGGCGGAATACGCGCACGGCCAGCAGGCCGCGGCTCTTCTTCGGCCTGGGGCGGGTGGTGGGTGGGGGAGGCGGTGCGTAGTCGGCGATGGCGTAGCGTTCCGGAAGATGGCCGTCGACAGGCATGGCCATGCCGACCCGGCCGTCGCCGAGGATCGAGATGAGGCGGGCGATGGTCGTGGCGAGTCTTTCGGGGGAGAGGGCGGCGGGGCCGAACAGCGAGAGTTGCGCGCGCCGCGGGCGGTCGGGATGCGCGACCAGGGAGAAACCGGTGACCGGCGCGCCGGGCGGGGTCTTCTCCAGATCGAGGCGGAGCAGCGTCAGCATCGTCTTCACATCGCGAGTCGGCGCGGGAAGCTCGATGGCCCGGACGTGAAATCCATCCGGCTCGAGCGTCAGCGTCAGCTCGAGTCGCGTGCACGAGAACCCCACTGTCTCGAGCCGCTTCGACAGCCGGTCGAGCGCGGCGTTGGCGATGAACAGGAACGGCTCGAGCGCGACGAGCGGCCACTCCAGCTCCATCCCTTCGCGGAAGTCGGGGGGGAGGGGGCGGGGGATGAGCGGCCGGGGATCGATGCCGCGGGCCGCGTAATGCAGCTCGCGACCGAGCTCGCCGAGGCGGCTTGCCACCTCGCTCTCGGGCAGGCCGGCCAGATCGCCGATCGAGGTGATGCCCCAGCGGTGCAGCGTCGTCGCCGCGCCGAGCTCGGGGCTGAGCCGCGTGAGAGGCAGCGGCGCGAGGAAGCCGGCTTCGTTTCCCGCTGCGACGACCGTGGGCGACTTGGCCAGCTCGGCCGCGACGCGCGCCGCCAGCTTGCTGGCAGCGATGCCGACGCGCACCGGCAACCCGATGGCCTCGCATCGGCGCATGGCCGCGCGGCCAAGCAGGACCTCATGCCCACCGCCGGCGTCGCTCTCACCTGAGGCCCGAGGCCCGAGGCCCGAGGCCTCCGCCGCGGCCTCCCCCCAGTGCCGTTCCAGGCCGGCGATGTCGACGAACACCACCCCTTCACCGGCGTCCTCGACGCGAGGCGAGAACGTCTCGGCGATTTCGAGGAGCGCTTCCTGCGCCGTCCGCTCCGCCTCGTTGTCGCGGCCGCGCGCGATCAGCTTCGGCACGATCGACCGTGCCTGCGCCAGCGAATGGCCCGGCCGGATCCCTTTGCTGCGCGCGCGCCGCGTCGCCGCGACGACGTGCGCGCTGTTGCCGTTCCCTTCGACGACGGCCACCGCCTCCTGCAGCAGCTCCGGCTCGCAGCGCAGCCGCGCGGCAAGAGGGAACATCGGGACCGAAAAGCAGGCGATGCGGCTCATCGCTCCGCCAGCTCCAGGCTCGCAGCAGTCCCCGGTTTGATGTGCCGGTGCTTCTCCAGGACGAAACTCGTCTTCACGCCGGCCAGCAGGCGAGGTGCACGGCCCTGGCCGAGCCACTTCACCCGCATCCCGCCGCTCTTGACCACCGCCTCGGATGCGGTTCCGGTGAGCGGATACGGCGAAGAGATCAGCATCGCCGCGCCGTGCGACTCGGCCGTCCGCGCCAGACGGACCCACGCCGCGCCGGGAACGCGGCGGCCTCGAATCGGGTGAAGCCCCACGTCGAGCACCACCAGTTGAAATCCGGTGGCGGTGATCATCTCCGTGCTCATCACCGCCTCTTTTAAGGTTTTCGGACGGATCCACAGCAGGCGGCGCAGGTCGATGCCGGCCGCCTCGCCGAGCTGGGGATCGAAGTGGTCGCCGAGGTCGATGAGGGCGGCGGCTTCGCCGGTGCTGGTGGCGGCAGCGAGGGCGGACATGGCCACGGCGAAGCGGCCGGTGCTCCGGCGCGAGACGACTTCGACGACCTTGCCGCGCAGGAGACCGCCGGCGAGGAGCGCGTCGAGCGGCTCGAGCGTGGTCGGGATGACTTCCTCGCGCCGGGACTTCTGCAGCGCGCGGATCAGCTCCGAGCCGTTGAGCAGTCTTGCGGCAACGGCCGGATCGAGTGCGGCGCGGAGGCGCGAAACGGCGGCCGACTGACCCGGTTCTACGGGCGGTGGAGCGGGAACGAGGATGGGTTGCGGCCGGCTCGGCCTGAGATCGAGGAGCTGGAACTGCCAGTCGAGACGGGGAGCCGTTGCAGTCATCTGGGAAACCGCCCGAACAACATAGGCGGTAATGAGGCGTAAAGCAAGCGGTGGAGCGCCGCCGACTCGGCGGCCTTCCACTTGCCGCCGACCTGGTCACTCCGCTTGCCGCCGACTCGGCGGGCTCCACTAGACTGCGTGCGTGGGTCCTCCGACTCTTCTCGACGCGCTGATGCCGGAGTACGCGCACGTCGAGCGCCATCAAACGTTGATTGACGCATCGATGGACCACGTGTGGCGCGCCATCGAACAGGTGCGTCCGCGCGAGATCCGGCTTTTCATGCTGCTGACGTTCCTCCGTGGACTCGGCCGCACGCGCCGCAACGACGCCGATCTCCCTCTGCTGGACGTCGCGCGCGCCGGCGGCTTCGCCGAGATCGGCCGCACCGATCACGAGCTGGTCCTGGGCACCATCGGACAGTTCTGGCGGCTGCGGCCCCGGGGGTGCCAGCGGACCATCACCAGTCCGGAGAGCTTCATGGCGTTCGCCGAGCCCGGCTTCGCCAAAGCGGCCATCAACTTCCTGGCGACGCCGCGGGAAGGGGGGATCCTGCTGGTCACCGAGACGCGGATCGCCGCATTCGGGGACGCTCGCCGCCGCTTCGCGATGTACTGGCGTCTGATCCTTCCCGGCAGCGCCCTCATCCGCAGACAGTGGCTGGCTGCGATCCGCCGCCGCGCCGGAGGGCGCCTGTTATAATCCGGCCCGTTTCAGGGTGGCTTTCTCCGATGGACGCCAGACACGATCCGACAGAGGTAGAGATCTTCGGTCAGACGTACAGCGTCCGAGGGGAAGGCGATCCGGACTATTTGATGGAGCTTGCGCGGGTTGTTGACGCCAGGATGCGAGAGGTGGCGGCCCAGGTAGCGACCGTCGACCCGTTGAAAATCGCGATTCTGGCGGCTCTCAACATCGCTGATGAGTTTTCCCGGTACCGGAAGCAGCGCGAGGACGCTGCGGGAATCTGGGTCGAGAAAACGGAGGAAATTTCGGAGCGGCTCGGTAAGGTAATCAGCCTAAGCCAACACTAAATGGATCGATTTCGGAGATCCCTGCAGAGTACGTGATGAATGATCTAACGCTTGAACCGATGCTTCTTACTTCGGGTGCTCGCGTCTCGAGTCCGGCGCAGGCCTTCGCCCTCACGGGTATTGGAAGGTAGCCAAAGGGCACGAGTAGGGCGCCCACCTGCTTAGCGGGTTCAAGTAAGAATCCCTCACACGGCTCAGGCGGGGTTCTCCGAGTTGTCCTCCTCGCGCAAGCCTCCCCACGCGGAGGTGCGGTTTGACAAGCAACATCCTCATTTCGATCGGGATCGGCCTCGCAGGGGCCGTGATTCTGGCCCTTCTCTGGGCAATGGTTTCCCGCAAACGGGCCGAGGCGCAGGTGGCCGAGGCGCGACGGACCGCGGAGCGGATCGTCGACGACGCCCGGAAGTCCGGCGAGGCCCGTGTCAAGGAAGCGAATCTCGAAGCCAAAGAGAAGCTTCTGCAGATGCGGTCGGAGTTCGACAAGCAGGCCCAGCAGCGGCGCGACGAGATGAAAGTCTCCGAGCAACGCCTTCAGCAGAAAGAAGAGAACGTCGACAAAAAGACGCAGCAGCTCGACAGCCGCATGGCCGAGGTCGAGAAGCGCGATGGGAAGGTGGCCGAGCGGGAGAAAACGGTCGAGACGCGCGAGGTGGAGCTCGAACAGCTCGCCCTGGAGCAGCGGCACAAGATCGAGCAGGTGGCCGGGCTCACCGCCGACCAGGCCAAGCAGGAGCTGATCCGCGGCATCGAGAACGAGGCGAAGCTCGAGGCCGCGCACATCATCAAGCGCATCGAGACCGAGGCGAGCGAGCACGGCACCGTCAAAGCACGCAAGATCCTCGGGATGGCCATCCAGCGGATGGCCTCCGACTACGTCGCCGAGAACACCGTCTCGGTGGTCGACCTCCCCTCAGAGGACATGAAAGGCCGGATCATCGGTCGGGAGGGTCGCAACATCCGCGCTCTCGAGCTGGCCACCGGCGTCGACCTGATCGTCGACGACACGCCGGAGGCGGTCATCCTCTCGGGATTCGACCCGATCCGCCGCGAGATCGCCCGTATCTCCCTGGAGCGGCTCATGCAGGACGGCCGCATCCACCCGGCCCGCATCGAGGAGCTCGTGGAGAAGGTCCGCCAGGAGCTCGACCAGAAGCTGTTCGAGGAAGGGGAGGCCGCGGCGTTCTCCCTCGGCATCACCGACATCCACCCCGAAGTCCTCAAGCTCCTTGGCCGCCTGCGTTACCGCACGTCCTACGGCCAGAACGTGCTGGTGCACTCGCTCGAGGTCGCGCAGCTGGCCGCCCTCATGGCCGTCGAGCTGGGAGTCAACGACACGATCGCCAAGCGCGGCGGCCTGCTCCACGACATCGGCAAAGCCATCGACCGCGAGATGGAGGGCACCCACCTCGAGCTCGGCCGCCAGGTCCTCGACAAGTACGGCGAGAAGCGGGAAATCATTCACGCCATGGAGTGCCACCACGGCGACTACGATCCGACCACCGTGGAAGCCGTCCTCGTCAATGCCGCCGACGCCCTTTCCGCAGCCAGGCCGGGCGCGCGGCGCGAGATTCTCGAGAACTACGTTCACAGGCTGGAGCGGCTCGAGTCGATCGCCAACAGCATGGAGGGCGTGTCCAAGAGCTTCGCCATCCAGGCTGGGCGTGAGCTTCGCATCATCGTGAACGCGGAGAAGATCAACGACGAACAGTCGATCTGGCTCTCCAAGGACGTGGCCAGGAAGATCGAGTCCGAGCTGCAATACCCGGGTCAGATCAAAGTCACTGTCATCCGCGAGATGCGGACCGTCGAGTACGCGAAATAGCAGGTTTTCGTATTGATCAAAGTCATGTACATCGGCGACGTCGTGGGCCAGCCGGGCCGTAGGGCGCTTCATCAGAAGCTCGAGCACGTGGTGGACCGCGAGAAGATCGACTTCACCATCGTGAACGTCGAGAACGCGGCCGGCGGCTTCGGCGTCACCGAAGCGATCATGGAGGAGCTTTCCGAGCTCCCCATCCAGGCCTATACCTCCGGAAACCACATCTGGGACAAGAAGGACTTCGTCGAGAACTACGACCACTACGAGCACGTGGTCCGGCCGGCGAACTACCCGGCCGGCAATCCCGGCAAGGGCAAAGTGATCCGGCAGACCGCGGCAGGCGTGAAGGTGGCTGTGCTGCAGCTGATGGGCAACGTTTTCATGCCGCCGATCGACAACCCGTTCTACTGTGCCGACCGCGAGCTCAAGGAGATCGGCGACGGCATCAAGGTCATCATCGTCGACATCCACGGCGAGGCCACCTCGGAGAAGCAGGCCATGGGACGCTACCTGGACGGCCGCGTCTCCGCGGTTCTCGGCACGCATACGCACGTTCCGACCGCGGACGAGCGCATTCTCCCGAACGGCACGGCATACCAGACCGACGTCGGGATGACCGGCGCGTATGACTCGGTGATCGGGTTCCGCCCGGAAGAGGCGCTGCACCGCTTCCTCTACAACACGCCCAAGAAGCTCGAAGTCGCCAAACGCGACATCCGGCTGTCGGGCTGCGTGGTGGAGATCGACGAGACCACCGGCCGCGCCTCCCGCATCGCTCGCATTCACGAACATCTCGGCGAGTGATGCAGGCCCTGTCGATCATCGCTCTCGGCGACGTTCATGCCGAGGAGCTGATGCCGCTCGGTGAGAAGTTCAACCGGCTGGAGCAACTCGTCCTCGACATCAACCCGCGCCATCCCCTGTCGGAGCATCGGGCGGAGTTCAACCGCGCCGTCGACGCAGCGTCAGCGGACTGGATCCTCGTCGTCCGGGAGCGCGAATCGGTGACGGCGGCTCTGGCCCACGAGATCGGCGCGGTCACCGACACGGCCCGGGCCTGGGGTTTTCGCATCCGCGTGCAGCCGTTCTACGGGGGCGCTCCACTTCTCCTGGGGACAGGGGAAGGGGAGGTTCGCCTCCTCCACAAGCGGCACTACATGCGGTTCGCGGAAAAGGGGGAGTGGCCGGAGCCGGTCATCCAGGGCACGATCGTCCGGCTCGGCAACGCGTTTCACGCGGAGACGTTTCCGACGGTCGCCGAGCATCTGGCGTATCTGCAGAGGACGGCGGTGCCGCACTCGAGCCTCCGCCGGATCCTTCTCTTTGCCCGCAACGCCCTCGGCACCAAGACGCTGGATCGCAATACGCTGCGCTACATCTGGACCGAAGCGGGCTACGACAAGAGCTCGTGAAACGGTCCTAGTGGCCTGTAACGCCACTACCGATTTCTCCGTTACAGGCCACTAGGCCTGGGCGACGGCCTGTTTCGCCACGTGAATGCGCCCGCTGCCGTTGGTTCGGAACTGGCGAGGCGACATCCCGTAGCGATGCCGGAACTGCTGCCGGAAGTAGTTTTCCGAGTCGAAGCCGCACCGGCGGGCGATTTGCGAGACTCGGAGGTTGCCGGACTTCAGCAGGCGCGCTGCCTTTTCCAGCCGTTTCTCCTTGAGGAAGTGGCTGAGGAGGCGACCGGTGACGCGGTGGAAACGGCCGGAGATGTATTGGCGGGTGTAGCCGAGCTCTCTCGTGACCGCCTCGACCGAGACTTCCTCGTCGGAACGCAGGCGGCGGCGAACCGTTTTGATCAGAGCCCGTAGGAGACCGTCCATGATGCACCTCGTCGGGGAGTGTTATTGAATGAGCAAACTACCCGCAGTACCCATCCCGGGCCGCGGGAAATCAACCAGAGATCTTGTACGGATGGGGCAATCATAGCCCAAACCGCGCGACAGGACTCACCGGGAATGACGTAAATTTTGAAGGATGTCACGTTGCTCCGGGAGTGGGACGCTGCCGGCCTCGAAGGGGTGGGCAAGTCCCTCCCCAGCACACACGTCGCTCCAGGGGGCAGTCTCTCTGGATCGGGCTCGAAGCTCATCCATGAAGTGTTACCATCCTGGGCAATGCGTGTCACGGCTCTGCTTCTCGGCGCGCTCCTCTCCCTCTCCGCCTCCGCGGTGAGCGCGGAAGTCCGGCTGACCGTGAGGGGCGGCAAGACCGTCATCACGAATTTCGGAAGCGGAACGGCGCGCGGGACGAACTGGAAGTGGCTGGCGCAGCAGCACGACCGCAAGTCCAGGTTCGACGAGACGATTGAGAAGTACGCCCGCCAGTACCGCGTGGACGCCACCCTGATCCGCGCCGTCATCCAGGTCGAGTCCGACTTCAACCCGAACACCGTATCCCGTAAGGGCGCGCGCGGGCTCATGCAGCTCATGCCGGGGACGGCCAAGCGCTACGGCGTCAAGAACGTGCACGATCCGGATGACAACATCCGCGGTGGCGTGCGTTATCTCCGCGACCTGCTGGAGATGTTCTCGAACGATCTCCCGCGAGTCCTGGCCGCGTACAACGCCGGGGAGAACGCGGTCATCCGGTACGGGGGGATTCCTCCGTATCAGGAGACCAGCACGTACGTGAAGCGTGCTCTGACGGTGTTTTACGGGCGGCCGTACGGGCAGGCGGTGATCTTCGCCGGGGACCCGAAAAAGGCGTCGCTGCGGGGCGGGTTCACCTCCGGGGTCAGCGAGCCTCTGGCGGCCATGCTGCCCGGGATGCGGATCCTCGGCACTCACTAGGGAACGGGTCCTCACCGGCGTAACGTACAATTTCTCGAATGCCTGATCGGGATAGTGCGGTCGCTCCCCCGGCGCCGTTTGATCAGGGCATCTTTCTCCTTCACTACAACCGTGGCCGGGAGGCCTTCCAGGAAGCGCGTTACGCCGAGGCGCGGCGGGAGTTGGAGAATGCGCAGAAGCTGAGACCGGACGAGTCCGACGTCATGAACCTGCTCGGGCTCGTCTACTTCAAGACCAACGCGTTCCCCGAGGCGGAAGTGATCTACCGGCGCCTGGTCAAAGACAATCCGAAGGTCTTCATCCTGCACTCGAATCTGGGGTTGATCCTGTTCAAGCAGGGAAACCTCGAGGAGGCGGAGACGTACCTGCTCCGCTCCGTCGAGCTGCGTCCGAACTACGCGAAGTCGCACCTCTACCTCGGTCTTCTGTACCGGCAGCGGAAGAAGCCGGAGCTCGCACTGGAGCATCTGCGGTTCGCCGGGGCGGACAAGCTGGTCCGCGAGGTCGAGGCCGAGATCCGCCCGGCCCCGCCCCCGGCCCCCGAGCCACCCCCGCCGCCCCCCGTGCCGCCCCGCGCGCCGGCGAACACGCAGCCAGCGCAGCCCGCGTTGAAGGTCTCTCAGTCGCGTGTCATCACGCAGAGGAATGCCGCGGTGACGCAGCCGGGCATTACCCAGGCGCAGCGGCGCGGCGTCGAGGAGACGCTGGACGTTCCGCTGGACCAGCAGCCGACGCTGATCTCGACGCGGATTCAGACCCCGGTCGAAGTCGCCGCGCACACGGCCGCGCGCAAGCTGCAGGAGGCGGTCGACGACACCGAGCAGATCGAGGAGAAGCGCATCACGCTGGAGCGCCGCATCGAGGGCGCCTCCAAGACGTTCACGCTGCACGAGAACGGATTCCTGGAGATCAACTTCGCCCGCAGTGTTTACGTGAAGCGCGGGACCGTGTCGAGCTACTCGGGCAACCTCAAGTTCGTCGCCGAGTCAGGGCTCCTGGGCACGACCGCCCAGACGATGATCAAGGCGGTGGGGCAGGGGAAGATCTTCGTCTACGAGAAGGGGCGCAAGACGTTCCTTCTCGACCTGAACGAGGAGTTCATCTACGTCGAGGGCGCGAACCTGCTGGCGCTGGAAGAGACGCTGACGTATCGCGTCGAGTCGATCTACGACTCCTCCTACCAGAAGAAGATCGACACCGTGAAGATCTTCGGGAGAGGCTCGCTGGCCATCTCCACCTCGATCGAGCCGCTCACTCTGCGTGTGACGCGGGAGTATCCCCTGTCGATCTCATCGGGCTCGCTCGTGGCCTGGACGGGGAGCCTGATCCCGACGGTCATGGACGACAGCGCCCTGGAGAACGTGATGATCTCCAGCGGCGATCTGACCGGCTTCAAGATCCGCTTCGAGGGCGACGGGGTCGTCGTGTCGGAGTCCTAGGCCCCCATCTACATTCCTGTCATTTGGAAGGCGATCGGGATGATCACGAAGAGCTGGATCGCGTCGAACACGCCGTGCGCAACGATCCCCGGCAGCACGTTCTTGGTCCGGTAGAACGTGAAGCCGATCACGAGCGAGATCACGGTCACGCCGATCAGCAGCAGCGGCTGCCCGAGCGTGAAGTGCGCCAGCGCGAAGAGAAGCGTCGACACGATCAGGCCCACGCGCTTCTGCAGAAAGGAGCGGAAGAAGAACTCCTCCACGGTCATGGCCGAGAGGATGATCAGCACTTTCTTCCACCACTCCATCGCCGCCATGAATCCGATCATCGGCGACGGCTGCGGGTCTTCCGTCATGATCCCGGTGGCGCGCAGCGCGAGAGCGATCAGCAGCGCCGTGCCCAGTGTGAAGATCCACCCGCCCACACCCACCGCCAGCCCGATCATCACGCCCTCGGTGTTGCGGCCGCGCTGAAAGTTCAGGAAGTCGGCAAGGTGCGGCCAGCCGGACATGAGCCACCATCCCAGAAGGAAGATGATCAGAATCGCGTGCAGGCCGAAGAGCGAGTAGAACGGCGCCTTCTGCAGGTCGCCGGCCCGCGCCGGATTCAGCGCGGCGCCGGTCACGATTGCCGCGAGCATCAAGACGAAGAGCAGCAGCCAGGCGTAGGCCAGCCATTTCACGATGGGATTCGGGAACCGGTCCGTGCTGAGGAGGTGGATCTTCTCGTTGAGGATCACCAGGGCCAGCCAGAAGACGGCCACGAATCCCAGTGTGATGGCGTAGATCATTCGGGGTGCAGTGTACCCAATCGCACTTCCACGAGGTTGTCGTAGAACGTGGCGCCGCCGCCCACGTCGGTCACGGCCTGCGAGGTCGTGTGATTGGCGTTGCGGCCGTCGCCGGTCAGCCTGCCCCACCAGACCGACGGCGCCGAGACCACACCCGGCCGCACCCGATCGGTGATCACCGCCTCGGCCGCGAAGGCGCCGCGGTCGTTGAAGATCTGCACGGCGTCTCCGCCGGCGATGCCGCGCTGACCGGCATCATCGGCGTGAATCTCCAGCGTCGGCTTCCCCGCCGAGCGCCGCAGCGAGGCGACGTTGACGAACGTGGAGTTGAGAAACGAATGCGCGGGAGGCGAGATCAGGGCCAGCGGAAAGCGCCGCGCCAGCTCCGGGTTGCGCTCCGGCGACTCGTGCGGCGGCACATACGACGGAATGGGATCGAGGCCGAGCTTCCCGAACTTCTCGGACTCGATCTCGATGCGGCCGCTCGTCGTTTTGAGACGCGTCCCGCTGCGATAGGGGAGATGCGGCGAAGGGACAGCGACGCGGATGGATCCCTTCTCGCGGACCTCTTCGAGCGAGACCGTCCCGCGGCTGAGAGCCTGCCGCATCATCTCTTCATCACTCTCGCGGAGCGCCGGCTCCTCCAGTCCCATCGCCGCGGCGATGCGCCGGAAGATCTCCGAGTTCGGCAATGCCTCGCCCATCGGCTCGATGGCGCGACGGTTGTACATCAGGTAGAGATGCCCGTACGCCTTGTGAAGATCGTCGTGCTCGAGCCCCGTGGTGGCCGGGAGAAGCACGTCCGCATAGTCTGCGGTGTCGGTCTGGAAGTGTTCGAGGACCACGGTGAAGAGATCCTCGCGGCGAAGGCCGCGAAGCACGGCCTCACGGTCGGGCGCGACGGCGCCGGGATTGGAGTTGTAGACGACCAGCGCTTTCACAGGGGGATCGGCGATCTCGGTGAGCGCTTCCCCGAGGCGGCTCATGTTGATGGTGCGCGTGCCGGGAGGGATGAGGTCGTACCGCTCCAGAGCCGCGGTATGAATCGTAAAGGTGGAGGACGTCGAGAGCTGGCAACCTCCCCCTGCGTCGTTCCACGCCCCTGTCATCGCCGGCAGCAGCGTGATGGCGCGGACCGCCGACCCTCCGCCGCCGTGGCGCTGCAGTCCGTAGTTGAGGCGGATGAACGTGGGTCGCGTCGACCCGTACTCGCGGGCCAGCCGCTCGATCGTCTCCGCGGGAACGCGGCAGATGTCCGCCGCTGCCTGGGGCGAGTAATCAGCGAGGACGCGTTCGCGCAGCTTCTGCCACCCCACCGTCATGCGCCGCACGTAAAGGACGTCGATCAGGTCGTCGCGAAACAGCACGTGCATCATCCCCAGCGCGAACGCGGCGTCGGTGCCGGGCCGGATGGCGATGTGCTCGTCGCAGGCGACGGCGGTGCGCGTGCGCAGCGGATCGATACAGACGGTTCGCGCGCCATTCGACACGGCGCGGCGGATGAACGGCCAGAGGTGCGGATTCGCCGTGAGGGTGTTCGTGCCCCAGAGGATGATCAGCTTCGCGTCCGGGACCGCCTCGGTATCCGTTCCCATCCGTGAGCCGTACGTCAGATTCATCGCCTCCGCGCCGGCGGACGCGCAGATGGTCCGGTCGAGCAGCGACGCGCCGATCTTGTGGAAGAAGCGCCGGTCCATCGACGAGCCCTGGATCAGTCCCATCGTCCCGGCGTACGAGTACGGCAGGATCGCCTGCGGCCCGTGGGGGGAGTCGATGATCGACCGGAGCTTCGAGGCGATCAGCGACAGCGCCTCGTCCCACGAGGCGCGGCGGAAGGTCCCTTCGCCTTTCGGTCCCGTGCGGATCTGCGGGTAGAGGAGCCGTCCCTCGTGATACGTCCGCTCGAGGTACTTCGATACCTTCGTGCAGAGGAACCCCTGCGTGATCGGATGCTCGGGATCGCCGGCGATGCGCACGGCACGGCCACCCTCGACGGTGACGATCATGGCGCAGGTATCGGGACAATCGTGCGGGCAGACCGCGCGCGTGGTGGTGGGCATCTGGTCGGATTATAAAAGTCCTTAGTCCTTAGTCCTTAGGCGTTAGGAGCCCGTCATCCCTCTAAGGCCTAAGGCCTAAGGACTAACGACTGAAAGGGCTACTCCCGCTCCAGCACCATGGCTACGCCGATGCCGCCCGCAGCGCACACGGTGACCAGGCCGTACTGCTCGCCGCTGCGCTGCAGCTCGTTGCACACGGTCGTGACGATGCGCGCGCCGGTCGCGCCGAACGGATGTCCCAGCGCGATCGAGCCGCCGGTCCGGTTGATCTTCTCCGGATCGATGTCGCCCACCGGCTCGGATCGGCCGAGCTTCTCCTGCGCGATCTTCTTCGATCCCATCCACTGAATGTTGGACAGGACCTGGGCCGCGAACGCCTCGTGCATCTCGATGACGCCTATGTCCCTCAGCGAGACGCTGGCGCGCT
Organism: Thermoanaerobaculia bacterium; assembly: GCA_035544675.1. Classification (GTDB taxonomy): domain Bacteria; phylum Acidobacteriota; class Thermoanaerobaculia; order Gp7-AA8; family Gp7-AA8; genus DATKCA01. Next base: position 41,025 of record DATKCA010000263.1, read on the forward strand.
CCAGAGCAACCGGCAGCGCGAAGACGGGACCCTGCAGCAGCTGGTCGAACGGGTCGGTGGCGGCGTAGGCGTAGCTGCGGATGTAGCCGATCGGCTGGAGCCCTTCCGCCTTGGCCTTCTCCTCGGACATGAGGAGCACCGCGGCGGCGCCGTCCGTGAGCGGCGAGGCGTTCCCGGCCGTGATCGAGCCGTACTTCCTGTCGAACACCGGGCGGAGCTTGGCCAGCGCATCGACGGACGTGTCGCCGCGGATCAGGTTGTCCGCGTCGACGATGTTCTCGAAGCGAGGCGGCACCATGACCGTCATCACTTCGTCCTTGAACCGGCCGTCGGCGGTCGCTTTGGCCGCGCGCGTATGGCTCTGCCAGGCGAACTTGTCCTGGGCCTCGCGGCTGATGCCGTTCTCCTTGGCCATCTTCTCGGCGGACTCGCCCATCGACAGGCCCGTCGTCGACTCCGCGATGGCCGGCGCATCGGGCGCCAGGTCTTTCGGCCGCAGTCTGGTGAACGCGCCGAGCTTGCCGCCGACGCTCTTCTGTTTGCTCGCGGACACCAGGGCATCGGAGAAGTTCTTCGAGAAGAGGATCGGGATGTCGGACAGCGACTCCGATCCGCCCGCGACGACCGTATCCGCATATCCGCGGTAGATCATGTCGGCGGCGGCGGTGATGGCCTGATTCGCCGATGCGCACGCTTTCCCGACCGTGTAGCCGGGGATTTTCCGCGGCAGACCCGTTCCGAGAATGATCTCTCTGGCGATGTTGGGCGCCTTCACCGACGGAATCACGTTGCCGAAGATGACTTCCTGAACCGTCGCGGCGTCGACGCCGGCACGTTCGATCAGCTCCGTCACGGCCAGCTTGCCGAGATCGAGTGCGGTGAGGTGTGCGTAGTGGGTGCCTGACTTGGCGAAGGGTGTCCGGAGCCCGCGGATGACTGCAACGCGGTGGGCGGTCATAGGCCGCGGAGAATAGCATGCTTGACCGGTGCGCCCTGGGCGCGACATCCTGCCAGCTTCCATGACCGTCGCGCCTGTCCTGGAGACCAATCCGCTGCGAGAGGGGCTCGAGCAGGAGCGAGTCCCCGAAGCCTCGTGTCTGGTCATCTTCGGAGCATCCGGCGACCTCACCATGCGCAAGCTCATCCCCGGGCTCTACTCACTCGCGCACGACGGCCTCCTTCCGAGCGGTCAGTCCATCATCGGGATTGCCCGCGCCGAGCTCACCGACGACGCGTTCCGCAAGGCCATGCGCGAGGCATGCGACAAGCACGCGCGGCGCCGTCCCGTGGACGAGGCCATCTGGGACAGCTTCGCCAAACGGCTCTTCTACGTTCAGGGCGAATTCCAGGACCCGAAGGCGTACGAGCGGGTCAAGGAGAAAGCGGCGGCGTGCGACCGTGAGCGCGGGACCGAGGGGCGGCGGATCTACTATCTGGCCGTCGCCCCGTCGTTCTTCGCCACCGTGTCCGAGATGCTGGCGAAACACGGGATGGTCAACGACCCGGAGGAGGGGGAACCGTACACGCGCGCGATCATCGAGAAGCCGTTCGGCCGTGACCTTCGCACCGCGCGCGAGCTGAACCAGGTCGTGGTCCACGTCTTCCGCGAGCGTCAGGTCTTCCGCATCGACCACTACCTGGGCAAGGAGACCGTGCAGAACCTCCTCGTGCTCCGGTTCGGCAACGGGATCTTCGAGCCGTTCTGGAACCGGCAGTACATCGACCACGTGCAGTTCACCGTGGCCGAGACGGTCGGCGTGGAGAAGCGCGGCGGCTACTTCGAGACCAGCGGCATCACGCGCGACATCATCCAGAACCACATGCTGCAGCTCGTGTCTCTGGTGGCCATGGAGCCGCCGGTCGAGTTCGAGGCGGACGCGGTGCGCGACGAGAAGGTAAAGGTCCTCAAGGCGCTCCGCGACTTCCCGGCCAGCTGCGACGACCTGACCGCCGTCCGCGGCCAGTACGGGGAGGGTTCGGTGCTCGGCGAGAAATCGGCCGCGTACCGCAGCGAGCCGAACGTCAACCCGAAGTCGAACGTCGAGACGTTCACGGCCTTGAAGCTGTTCATCGACAACTGGCGGTGGGCCGACGTGCCCTTCTACGTCCGGGCCGGGAAGCGGATGCCGAAACGCGTGACCGACATCTCCATTCACTTCCGTCCCGCTCCCTATCCGATGTTTCACAGGATACCCGGCGTGAAGATGCAGCCGAACGTGCTGGCAATCCGCATCCAGCCCGACGAGGGGATCTCGCTCAAGTTCGACTCCAAGGTCCCAGGCCCCAATGTCAGGATCGCCCCGGTGACGATGGAGTTCCGCTACGCGACGTCATTCGGCGCGGAACCGCCGGAGGCGTACGAGCGGTTACTGCTCGAGACCATGCTCGGCGACTCGACGCTGTTCGCCCGTCGCGACGAGGTCGAGATCGCCTGGCAGTGGATCGACCCGTTGCTGAAGTGCTGGGAAGAAGACACGAAGGGACAGCCGCACCTCTATCCGGCCGGCTCGTGGGGTCCCCAGGCCGCGGACGCGCTTCTGGAACGCGACGGGCGGAAGTGGAGACGGCCGTGAGCGGGGTCCTGTCCGGCGACGAGGTCAGAGTCGATCTCTCGTCGATCGAGAAGAGCCTGGCCGAGCTCTGGCGCGGTGAAACCAGAGAAGGAGAGCCGGCCGTCACGCGAGCGGCCCTCTGGAACGTCGTGGCGCACACCTCCTCGTCGGAGGCGCACGCGCAGGCCAGCAGGACGCTCAGCACCGCCAGCGCCTCCGTGCCGCAACGCACGATCGTCATTCGCGCCGAGCCCGACGCTCCCGACGACATGACCTCGTGGATCAGCGCCAACTGCCACCTTCTGGGGGACAGGAAGCAGGTGTGTTCCGAGGAGGTGTCGATCGTGGCGGGAGGGCGGCGGATCCATGACGTGGCGCCGATCGTCAACGCCCTCCTGATTCCGGACATGCCGGTGGCGGTGTGGTGGCTCGGCGACCTTCCGGACGACCCTGAGCTCTACGGCGCCACTCTGCTCGAGCCGGCCGATCGTCTGATCGTCGACTCCTCGTACTTCGACTCACCGGCGGACCTCAGACTGGTGAGCCGCATCGCGCACCAGACCACGACGGCGCCCGCCGACCTGAACTGGGTGCGCCTCGAAGCGTGGCGCGTGGCGACCGCGGCGCTGTTCGATCCTCCCTCCGTGCGTGCGCTGCTGCCGCGGATTCGCACGGTCCGTGTGGTGACGAATGCTACGGGGCAGGCATTTGGCGACTACGCTGAGTCGCTTCTTTACGCCGCCTGGCTCAGCGGACAGGCCGGCCATCGCATTCACGACGACGGGAAGGTGGAAGGGGCGGCGGGATCGATCGACTATCGGATGACGAGCGTTACGGGGAGCGGCGACACCGGCTCGCTCCTCGAGGTCTCCATCGAGTTCGACGACGGCTCGGCGGCCACGGTCCGCAGCGACGACGAGCACGGCGCGCTGACGACCACGGTGAGCGGCATCTCGCAGGCCATGAGCTCCGTGACCCGCGCGCTGGCCGGATCCGAGGATGAACTGATCATCAGGCAGTTGAAGCGATCGGATGCAGATCGCGTATTCATGAGAGTCCTGCCCAACGCAGTGAAACTGGCGGAGAGGCTGAGAACATGAACCTTCGTATCTTCGATTCGACCGATGATCTCGTGGAGGCGACCGCGCGCACGATCGAGCAGCGCGCGGCGGGGAGGGAATCGCTCTCCGTCGCCATCTCCGGAGGCTCGACGCCCAAGCCGCTGTACGAGATGCTGGGGCGGTCACCTCACAAGGAGACCCTGGCGAAGACGCGCATCGTTTGGGTCGTGGTGGACGAGCGTCACGTGCCGATCACGGACCCACAGTCGAACGAGGCCATGATCCGCGGGACGCTCTTCGCGAACGGCATCTCACCCAATCACGCTTTTCTCCGCTTCGACACGTCCCTTGGCGATCCGGCCAAGACGGCCGGCCAGTTCGAGCGCGAGTGGAAGGATCTGAAGATCGACACTCTGGACATGGTGCTGCTGGGGATGGGCGATGACGGCCACACCGCGTCGCTCTTCCCGGGCACGGACGTGCTCGAGGTGAGCGACCGGATCGCCGCTCCGGTGTTCGTGCCACGCATGAATCAGTGGCGCGTGACGCTGACGTTCCCCGTGATTCGCGCGGCCGCGCTCCGGATCGTGATGACGGCGGGGGAGTCGAAGCGGTCGATGCTGCAGCAGGTCCGCGACGGCGCCGGCTACCCGATCGCGCGAGCCACCGCGGAGGGCGAGACCTGGTGGTTCATCGACCGGCCGGCGTCGGGCGACGTCGACGACTCTGTGTAGTCTCTGTGTCAGAGACTTTGCGACGCAAAGCGGTTCCGCGTACCATCGCTGACGTGCCCGAAGCGCTTCACGATCACGCCGTCGACAACATCCGCTTCATCCGGGAGACGATGGAGCGCGCGTCGGCCTTCACGTCGATTCCCGGCTGGGGCGGGCTCCTCATCGGGATGACCGCAGTCGGTGCCGCAGTTCTCGCGCATCCGCTGACCGCGACCGATCCGCAACGGTGGCTGATGGTGTGGCTGGCGGAGGCTCCGCTGGCCGCGGTCATCGCGCTGGTGGCGATGAGGCGGAAGGGTGCGCGGGCAGGCGTGACGCTGACCTCGCCGCCGGCGCGGCGATTCTTCACCTCGTACGCGGCGCCGCTGGGCGCCGGTGCGGTGCTCACCTTCGTGCTGCAGCGCGCGGGGGCGTTCGGCGCGATGCCGGCCGCCTGGCTGCTGCTGTACGGCGCGTCGTTCATCAGCAGCGGCGCGTTCTCCATCCGGGTCGTCCCCGTCATGGGTCTCTGCTTCATGACCCTCGGCGTGGTCGCCGCGCTGTCGTCGTTTCCAGCGGGCAACATCCTGCTCGGCGCAGGGTTCGGCGGCCTGCACATCGTGTTCGGATTGCTGATCGCCAGGAGGTACGGTGGCTAGACCGCTGCGCAAGGCGCAGGTCGTGGAGACGAAGATCCCCGACTTCGACCGGTTGATCCACGAGAAGACGCGCCTGGCCATCATCAGCGCTCTCGCGGCAAACGAGAGCCTGACGTTCAACGAGCTGAAGGCGATCCTGGAGACGTCCGACGGAAACGTCAGCGTGCACACGCGCAAGCTGGAGGAAGCGAGCTACCTCGTCTGCCGCAAGTCGTTCCATGGGCGGATGCCGCGCACCGAGTACTCCCTCACCGGCGCCGGCCGCCGCGCCTTCGAGCGTTACCTCGGCCACATGGAAGCGCTGATCAGGGCCGCGCGGAAGGGGTAACGCGGCGCCAACGCGGGCAGGCAGCGTCACTGTGACCCGGCGCACGCTACGATCCCTGAACCTATGAAGAATCGCTCACTCATGAGAGTCGCCGCCGCGCTGCTCTTCCTTCTGCTCGCGGCCGAAGCCCTGGCACAAGCTCCACAGCGCGGCGGCGAGCTCCCAGCCCCCCTCCCTCTCTTTCCTCCCACGAACTGGTGGAACACCGACATCACGGGCGCACCTGTCGACCCCGCCAGCACCGCATTCATCAGCTTCATCGGCCCGACCCGCGGGATGCATCCCGACTTCGGCGGCGACAGCGGCGACCCCGATTCGCCGATCTTCGGGATTCCCTACATCGTCGTGGCCGGGACGCAGCCGCTCGTTCCGGTCACCTTCGAGTTCGACGACGAGAGCGACCGCGGCGCACCGGGGCGCCCGCCCGGATATCCGATTCCGGAGGAGGCCAAGACCCAGCAGCGATTCATCGAAGGGGGGCTGGCCGGGAACGATCCACGCGCCGGCGGCGATCGCCACATGCTGATCGTCGACCGCGATCACCGCATCCTCTACGAGTTGTTCGCTCTCCGGTTCAACACCGCTTTGAACCGGTGGGAAGCGGGGTCGGGAGCGACCTTTCCGCTCGACTCGAACGCGCGGCGCCCGGAAGGCTGGACCAGCGCCGATGCCGCCGGTCTGGCGATTCTTCCGGGACTGGTCCGCCACGACGAGGTCTACGGACCCGATCCGATCCGTCACGCCTTCCGCGTCACCGTGCGGAGCACGAACGGCTTCGTGTTTCCGGCATCCCATCGCGCCGGCAACACGGCCGGCGCTCTGCCGATGGGTGCGCGCCTGCGGCTGAAAGCGAGCACCGACATCTCCCGCTTCGCCGAGCCGCTGCGGAAGATCTTCCAGGCCATGAAGACCTACGGTCTGATCGTGGCCGACAACGGCTCGGATCTCTTCGTGACCGGCACACACGACACGCGCTGGGACAACGATCTGCTCAATCCGGCGTTTCGAGCGATCACGGCGGCCGACTTCGAAGTCATCCAGCTCGGATGGCAGCCGGAGCGACGCCCGGCCGCACGGCGGCGTTCGGTGGGGCGCTGATCCGCGGTTTCCCTTCAGGCGGTGACCGCGTCTAACCGGTCATGCAAGGCTATAGTCGCTCGCTCCTGCTCACTGCGTCGCTCCTGGTAGGGGC
>DATKCA010000264.1:0-14476 GCA_035544675.1 Thermoanaerobaculia bacterium
GAGCTCGCTGTGAACGTGGAAGCGCGAGGCCTCAAGCTGCGGAGCTTCGCCGAACCTGCGCCGCGCCGCACGATCGTGCTGGCGTGGCGAAAGAGCTCTCCCCTGCGCGATGCGCTGCGGGAGATCGGCGCGACGCTGCGAGGTGCAGCCGGTCTTCAATGATGCCGCGGTGAGCACGGTCGTGTAGGCCAGCTTGTGCTTGGCGAGCGCCTTCTGCACCTGCGCGACCGTGGCTTCGCCCGCGGGATCGCCCTCGCACCGACTGAGACGATGCGGTCTCCGCGGACGATGACCGTGGCGTCCGGGACGGCCGAGGAGCCCTAGCCGTCCACGAGCGTGGCGCCGACGATGGCGGTGAGAGGCTGCGGCGCACTGGCGCAGCCGGCCAGGAGAAGAAGAAGCCCAAGAGATCCCTTCATGACCGGCATCCATGATCCGGCCGCGCGGGGCGCGAACTGCGGCGCGTCGAGCTTGCGCCTTGTTGCTCCTCCATTTCAGCGGGTATAGTCGGGACGCTCGTACACAATCTGATGTCGGACGACCAATCGCATACCGGCAAGTTTCCCGAGGGCGCTGGCGCGCTGCCGCGGGCGGGGGGCTCGGCCGAATGCCCTCTGGCCATTGGAACGCAGCTCGGGCGGTACCGCGTCCTGCGGCCGCTGGGGGCGGGAGGGATGGGGGAGGTGTACGTCGCCGACGATGCCCGGCTGGGGCGGCAGGTGGCGGTGAAAGTGATCCGGGGATCGACCCCACTCACACCGGTGGCGCGGGCGCGGTTCGAGCAGGAGGCGCGCGCCGCCTCCGCTCTCACTCATCCGAACATCATCACCATCTACGACATCGGCGATGCCGGCGACCAGCCGTTCATCGTCATGGAGCTCCTCGACGGGCAGTCGCTCCGCGATCTGCTGCAGACGCCGCTCGCTCCGGCAGATGTCATCCGGCTCGGCGCGCAGATTGCCGACGCCCTCGCCGCGAGCCACGAGCGCGGGATCGTGCACCGCGATCTCAAGCCGGAAAACGTCTTCGTGACCGCGGAGGGCAACGCCAAGATCCTCGACTTCGGCGTGGCCCGGATCCGTGGCGCGGTGACGGACGACGGCATCACGGTCGAGCAATTGACGATCAAGGGCTCGGCGATCGGCACGATCGGGTACATGGCGCCGGAAGTGGTGGCCGGTCAGCCGGCCGATTTCCGGGCCGACATTTTCTCGCTCGGCTGCGTTCTCTATGAGATGGCGGCGGGCCGGCGCGCGTTCACCGGGCGGTCGCTCACGGAAGTCCTGGCCGCCAGTCTGCGCGAGGAGCCGCCCGCTCTGAGCGCGATCCGATCCGACCTGCCGCCGGCATTCTCCGCGATCGTGGAGACATCACTCCGCAAGGACCCCGCGCAGCGCTACTCCGCGACCGGCGCTCTGCGCGACGAGCTGGCAGCCCTCGCCTCCGCGGTGAAATCGGGAGCCGGGCTTTCGCAGCGCACCCGGTCGCTGCCGCGGTTCGACTTTCCTCTCCTCGGCCGGGAGGGGGAGCTGGCGGCCATCCGCTCGATGATCGTCGACGAAAAAGCCCGGCTGGTGACGCTGACCGGCCCGGGAGGAAGCGGGAAGACACGCCTGGTCCTGAGCGCCGCCGAGCAGCTTTTCGACTGGTTCGCCGGCCGCGTTTTCTTCGTCCCGCTGGCCTCGGTCACCGATCCCGATCTGGTCGGCGCGGCGATCGCGCAGGCGCTCGGCGCGGGCGATCCCTCGCGCCCGCCCGTGCCCGCCGTCATCGCCAGCCTTCGCGCGACCGAAAGCCGCTCGCTGCTCGTCGTCGACAACTTTGAGCAGGTCATCGACGCCGCGTCGCTCCTGGCCGAGCTCATCGCCGAATGCGCCTCGGTCACCATTCTGGTGACCAGCCGCGAGATCCTGCACCTCTACTCGGAGCGCAATCTCCCCGTGCCGCCTCTTCCGGTGCCCGAGCCGGTGGAGTGGTGGAGCTCGGAGGACGTGATGAAGAACCCGGCCGTCACGCTCTTCGTGCAGCGGGCCCGGGCCGTCAATCCGGCTCTGGAGCTCGATCCGCCGAGCATCGCCGCCGTCGCGGAGATCTGCCGGCGCCTGGACGGGCTGCCGCTGGCCATCGAGCTGGCCGCGGCACGGACGCGCCTGATGACTCCTCGGGCCATGCTGGGGAGGATCGGTGAGCGGCTGAAACTGCTCACCGGCGGTGCTCGCGATCTTCCCGGCCGGCAGCAGACGCTGCGGCGGACGCTCGATTGGAGCTACGAGCTGCTCACGCCCGGCGAACAGGCGTTGATCCGGAGGCTGTCGGTGTTCGCCGGGAGCTTCACCCTTGAAGGGGCGGAAGCGGTCGCCGATCCGTTCGGCCGCCTCGAGCTGGATGTCGTGGACGTCGTCGGCTCTCTCGTCGACAAGAGCCTGCTCGTGGGCAAGGGAGAGCAGGACGGCGAGCCGCGATTCGCGATGCTGGGCATGGTGCGCGACTACGCCGCCGAGCAGCTCGCCGCCAGCGGCGAGGAAGAGGAGACGCGCAAGGCGCACGCCGCGTATTACCTCGTGGTCGCCGAGGAAGGGGCGCAGGCGCAGCGCGCCGGGGAGAACGCGGTGTGGATGGCGCGCCTGGCGCGCGAGCACGACAACATTCGTGCCGCCCTGGAGTGGACCACGGCCAGCGGACGGACCGAGTGGGGCCTGCGCATGGCCGTGGGGATGTTTCCCTTCTGGGAGCGGAGCGAGCACCTCTCCGAGGGACGGAAACGGCTCGACGCGCTGCTGGCGCATCCGCAAGACCCGGGGGACGACCTGCTGCGCGCCCGGGCCCTCTTCTCGACGGCCGTGCTGGCGTGCACGCAGAAGGATTACGAACCGGCGATCGCCCAGGCCAACGCCGGCCTGGCACTGCATCGCCGCCTGAACGACCGCCACGGCATCGCCGTGAGCTGCAACAGCCTCGGCGTGATGTACACCGAGCTGCGCCGGCTCGACGAGGCGGCCCCGCATCTGGAGGAGTCTCTGTCACTCTGGAAGGCCATCGGCGACGAGGCCAGCTACGCGCGGTCGCTCACCAACCTCGCCGTGGTCCGGAGACTGCAGGGAGATCGCGCCGCGGCGCAGCAGATGTACATCGAGACCGAAGCGCTCTTCCGGCGCATCAACGATCCCACCAGCGCGGCCTGGGCGCTCAATCACCAGGGCGACGTGGCCCGCGAGCTGGAGCAGTTCCAGGAGGCTTCACACGACTACGCGTCCGCCCTCCGGGCCTTCCGGGAGCTGGGAGACTCCTGGGGCATCGCCACCTCGCTGCTGGACATCGGGAACCTGGCCCGGCGGACCGGGCGGCTGGAGGATGCCGCGCCCGCCTACCGGGAATCGCTCGAGCACTTCGGGCGGCTCGGACACTCGAGAGGGATCGCCCGGGTGCTGGAAGCGATGGCCCTCCTGGCCGGTGCGCGCGACCGTTTCGAACAGGCGTTGACGCTCGCCGGCGCCGCGGCCCGGGTCCGCGACCTGATCGGGGCCCCCCTTCCCGAGCAGGAGCAGGCCGAGTTCGATCGCGAGCTGGAGCGAGCGCTCGGTGCGCTCGGCGGCGAGGGGCGGAGAAATCCGTATCAGTGCGGGCGCTGCATGGGGATGACGGAGGCGATCGCCTATGCGCTCGCCGCCGCCCGGTGAGATCGGCTAGGCCGCGTTGGTCGGGTCGAGGAGCCGGCGGACGGCCGAGATCCGGTTCGCCGGGAGGCCCACCTTCTCGGCGTGCCTGCGGATGATGTTCTCGTCCGGGGCGATGTAGACGCAGTAGATCTTGTCGTCCGTGACGAAGCTGTGCAGCCACTGGATGCTCGAGCCGAGCTCGCCCAGCACGGCCAGCGAGCGAAGCGACACCTCGCGCAGTTCTTCGTCCGTCAGAGATCCTGCATTCGGAACTTCACGCTCGATCACGTACCTCATGGCCGGCCTCCCGTAACCGAAGGGAATGATAGTGCAGTCCGGGCCCTCCCCGTCTCTAGGAGTGCGGCGGCTTGCCGCCGCGCGAAGTGGAGGGTCACCGGACGACGGAGACGGACGGCTTCGGCTCTCCCTCCCAGCGGAAGCGGTACGTTCGTCCTCTTCTCACGTTCATCACGAGCGCCGGGCGGAAACAGGCGACGCAAGTGCCACGCGGCCGCCGGACGCTCGGATAGACGATTCCGAGCGAGCCGGCCTCCAGGAGTTTCTCCGCGAGCTCCTGCGAAGCGACGTAGCTGTCGGGAGCGAGGGCGCTCGAGAAACGTTTGTCGCGGCGGACGTCGTGGAGCTCGGCGCTGAAGTCGGCGAGGTAATCGTCGTAGGTCAGCTCCTCCTCGGTCCAGCCAACTTCGGCGAGCTCCGTCCACTTGTGGAAGGCGATCTCCGCCTGCGCGGTCTCCAGCTCGAACGCCGCATACCAGGCGCCGCGTTCGGGGCCACTGAACCGGCTGCCGAGGGGATGGGGGTGGCAGAACGCCGCATTGACGATCCGGAAAGCGGGAACGCCGAAGACCAGCTCGTGGATGCCGATCCCGAGCACGCGGTCGTTCTCGGCCAGCAGCCTGTCGTTCGTCGCGTGATCGAGATCGAAGAGGTCCTGCAGATGCGCGTCATCGTCGGCGATCTGCACCAGCACGCTGTCGTCTCCCTCGCCGTATCTGGAGGGGATGAGACGGTGCGTGTCGTTCTGCCGGATCAGCCGGACGGCCGGCAGCGTCATAGGCCGCCGCGGCGCGCATCGAGCAGCCGCCGGACGGTCTGCATCGCCGGCACGCCTCCCTTGATCATGTAGGCGAGCGGCGTCTGGCCGGCGAAGATGCGGTTGCTGTTGGGCAGACGGATCCAGGCATCGGCCAGCTTCTTCGAATGAAGGATGTTGAGGGCCTTGAAGATGCCGATGAGATACGAGATGCGGAGCAGCCGGTCGGCGTCGAGCACGCGATCGGGATCCTTCTTCATCTCGTAGTACGGTCCGTTCGAGATGCCTCCCAGAAGCGCCTTGGCGTCCTCGTCACGGATGCCCCAGCGGGTGGCGATGTTGAAGAACGCGCGCACGGCCGACGGACTGAGACGCGCCCGCTCGGCCTTCGATGTCAGGTCGACGAGGGGCGAGGGCTCGTAACGCGTGACGGGATAGTTCGGATGCAGCGCCATGGCACACTCCGTATCAGGAGTATATACGCTCCAGATCGAGAGAACGCAAGGTGCCGGCCGAATTACCTGACGCAGCGGAACCCGACGTGATTCGTGCCTGTGTCGATCGCTCCTGCGCCGCGCATCCCCGGCTCATACCGCGAGCAGTACTGATCGGTGCAGAGAAACGATCCACCCTTCTGCACTCGCTTGGGGATCCCCGGCTCGGCCGGATCGTGGCTGCCGGTGGGACCTCGCGGGTTCTCCACGGCGTTCGCCCGGGCGTGATGAACGTGCGCGTCCGGCCGGTACCAGTCCGCCACCCACTCCCATACGTTGCCGGCCATGTCGTAAAGGCCGTAGCCGTTCGGCGGGAAGGAGCGTACCGGTGCCGTCCCGGCGAAGCCGTCCTCGACCGTGTTCCTGTGAGGAAACGTCCCTTGAAACGTGTTGGCCATGAATCGACCGTCCGGCTGAAACACATCGCCCCAGGCGTAGCGCCGCCCGGCCAGCCCGCCCCGCGCCGCCCTCTCCCACTCCGCCTCGGTGGGAAGCCGCTTGCCCGCCCACCGGGCAAAGGCAGCGGCGTCCTCCCAGGCCACATGAACCACCGGATGATCCATCCTTCCGGTGAGATCGCTCCCGGGACCTTCCGGATGGCGCCAGTTTGCGCCTGGAACGAAGCTCCACCAGCGCAGCGGCGAATCGATCGGCACCGCCTCGGCGGGAGGCGTGAAGACGACGGAACCGGCGACGAGTTGATCCGGAGGTGCGCCGGGAAAATCCTCCGCCGCGGGGACGCGCTCCGCGACGGTGACGTATCCCGAGGCGATCACGAACTTCTCGAACTCGGCGTTGGTCACTTCCGTTTCGTCCATGAAGAAACCGTCGACCCGTACCTCATGGACCGGTTGCGATTCAGGTGAGCTCGTCGAGCCCATGGCGAAGGCCCCCGGTGGAATCCACACCATCCCCGGAGGAGCCTTCGGCGCGTTCTCCTCGCGTGAAGCACCTCCCTTGCACGCAACCGTGGCGACGACCAAAGCCGCCACAACCACAGCGGCGAGCACTCTCAGCGAGTGCCGACCACCGGCGGCGTAGTCCGCGGCTCGTGGAAGGTGGTGTTGTCGTGGTCGTTGTACTGGAGGAACTTCGCGCGGAGGCGGGCCACCTCATCGCGGTACTTCGCATCGGCGATGAGGTTGCGCTCCTGTGCGATGTCGGTCGACAGGTCGTAAAGCTCCGTCGCCTTGTTGTCCCTGTCGACGAGGAGCACCATGCTCCCCTCCCGGATCGCGCCGTCGTAGGCGAAGCCGGCCTGGTAGATCACGAACTCATGGAGAGGACCCTTCTGCGTTCCGGTCAGGATCGGCAGCAGTGACGCCGAATCCATCGCCTGGTCCGCGGCCATGGTCTGCCCGGTCAGCTCGTACATTGTCGCCACCCAGTCGTGATTGACGATCAACTGGTCGGACACCGTTCCCGGCGCGACCTTCGAGCCTGCGGCGGTGCCATCGCCCCAGCGCACGATGAACGGCACGCGATGGCCGCCTTCATAGACGGAGGCCTTGTAGTCGCGGAACGGGCCGTTGTTGTCGTGTCGCGGATCGCCGTACTCCACGACGTTCGGCCACAGCGCGCCGTTGTCGCTGGTGAAGATGATGATCGTGTTCTCGAGCAGGCCCTCCTTGCGCAGCTTGGCGACGATGTCACCGAGCTGCAGGTCGAGCTCGTAGAGCACGTCGGAGGTCCTTCCGCCGGTGCGGCCCTTCACGGGCCGGTCGAGCACCTTCGGGTCTCCATCGAAATCGATCGGCGGCGTGTGCGGCACGTGGATGGCCTGCGACGAGAAGTACAACAGAAACGGCCGGTCGCGCTTTTCGCGCCGGTTGAGGGCGAGGTGGTCGTCGATGAACTGCAGCCCCTTCGCCGTCAGAATCCGTCCGACCTGGCTCGAGTCGTAGTGGACGTCGCAGCGGGCGGGGACCTTCTCCGCCTCGACGATCTCGCACACGCCGTTGTTCGTGATCTCGTAGCGCCCGTTCTTGCGCAGGACCGTGCTGCGGTTGTCGGGCGGGCTGGCCGGGTCGACCGGCAAGTACCTGCCGTTCTCGAAGAAGGCGTACGGCTCGTGCTGGATGCCGCTGGGCAGCAGGAGCGAATAGTCGAAGCCGTGCTCGCTGAGCGAGTCGCGGATGCCGCGGGCGAAGTCCATGGTGCTGATCGCGTCTTTCTCGCGGATCACTTTGCCGTTTGTGTCATAGATGTCGCCGCCGAGGTGGCCCTTGCCGAGGAAGGCGGTGCGATAGCCGGCGCGCTGAAGGATCTCACCGGCGGTGAGATGCCGCCCCTCGCGCAGGTGTGCGGCCCCGGTCGTGAATCCCGAGCTGAAGTTGATGTCCCAGCTGCCGCCGGGACGGCCGTTGCGATAGGGATTGCTCCCCGTGAGGAGGCTGAAGCGCGACGGAGCGCAGAGCGCGGCGGGGGAATGGGCGTCGGTGAAGCGCATGCCTTCGCGCGCGAGCCGGTCGATGTTGGGCGTCGGCACGACCCCGCCGTACACGCCGACGTCGCCGTAGCCGACGTCATCCGCGAGAAAGAGGACGACGTTCGGCAGCGCGCGACGATCCTCGGCGTCCGCCGGCGCGATGGCGAGAAATACGAGGCAGAGTGCTGCAAGCGTGACGCGTTTTTTCACCAGGTCTCCTTCGTCGCACACAGTAGAGCGGCGTCTGGCGACGCGTCAAATCCCTGGCAGTCTCATACCATCGGGATCGATTCGGGCACCGGCATCTCGTCCCAGGTCCGCCCTTCGAGCATTCGCCCGCTTTTCTTCTTGTTCCGGCCGCCCCACTGCTTGAAGAAGAAGGCGATGCCGGCGCGCCGGCATTGATCGCGGAGATCGGTGATCCATTCCGGACGCACTGCTCGCGCATGCGGCCCTGATTCGCCGCCTGCGATCACCCAGTGAATGCCGCTGAGGTCGAGCGATGGAAGTGCGTTGAGGAGCGGCTCTAGAGAGAGAAACTTCACCGCTGCTCCGGTCCCCCGCAACGCGTCGATGCGTCCGACGTATGCACCGCTCTCGACACTCACTCCCATCCAGACATTCGATGGCCATTCAATTTGCGAGTCGACGGTTTGCAAGCGCTCGGCGCGTTTGGTCAGGAGTTGGAACCGGTGCCAGTGGGCGGTGCGCATGACCGCGAAGACCTGCTGGATGTAGGAGAGCGGGACGCGCTCGTGAAAGAGATCGCTCATCGAGTTGACGAAGATCGCCTGCGGCTTTTTCCAGCGAAGCGGCAGTTCGAGCATGTGAGGCTGCAACGTGACCTCGAACCCGTTGCGATAGTTCGGCTGCCGCATCGCCTGGAGGCGTAGCGCCATCCGCTCGGCATAACAGTTCTTGCAACCGGGACTGATCTTCGTGCACCCGGTGACCGGATTCCACGTCGACTCCGTCCACTCGATGTCGGAACCGTGAGCCATCAACCCACCCCTTTCAGCAGATGATCCGCAATACGCACGGCGATTGGTGCTCCCTTCTCATTCGCCGCCGCGAAACAGAGAAGATACAGCGGCGACCCGGTCGAGTTGCGGAGAACCGCGGGAGAATCTGCCACGCCGGCGAAGATCGATTTCAGGCGGTCGTTGAAGAAGCGGCCGATGGTGTCGGTCGATGCCTTCACAACGTGCTCGTCCTCACTTCCGAACAACGTCGCGGTCGTTTTCGTCCGGTAGAACGCATCAAGCCACGGGCATGTCGTGAGCTCCGTCTGCGAATCGAGCCTACCTCGGAAACCCCGACGTCACGAGAAATCCACAATAGGTAGATGACCGCGTTGAATCACTCGCTCATCGCGAACCGGGTTCGATTGTTCGCGATCTGCTGCAGCTCCGCAGCCGTGAGCGGCACTCTCGTTCGGAAGATCTCCCAGCCACGCTGAATGCCGCCGGGTGGGCTGAGGTCGGACCCGTACAGGACTCGCCCGACGCCCACCTGCCGGATCTGCTGCGCCAGAGTCTCGCCGTCAGCGGCCGTGAATTCGTCGGTGACGTTGGCCGCGACGTCGACGAATAGATTGTTCATCCGCGGGTCGTTGCGCTGCGCGGCGGCAGCGAAGACCGACATCACCTCGTCGTTCTGTGACCCGTATCCAGGGCTGCTGGCGCCGAGATGTGCGACGACGATCTCGACGTCAGGCGCCGTCGTCACGACCTGATCGAGAAAGATCCGCGCGTCCTCGGCCCCGAAGTTCGCGCCGCCGCGCGCGCGCATGTGCACCAGGACCGGCGCGCCGAGTCGCTGTGCGAGCGCGAACAACTCCTGCACCGGTGCGAGATGCGCGTCATTGCGCAGGCTGATGCCGCTGTTGCCGAGGTGGACTTTGATTCCGGTCATGCCGGGGAGAGCGAGGCATCGCTCCAGCTCCTGGAGCGATGCCGGGCGAAGCGGATTCGCACTGCAGAACCCGATCAGGCGCGACGCGTTCTTCGCCACCTCGGCCGCGGTCCAGTCGTTTTCTTCCCGCGTCAGCCGGTCGGGATCCGGCAGGCCTTTCCGCTCATCGGCAAAGCTGTAGCCGACCGAGAGCACGACCGCGCGCTCGATCCCGGCCGCATCCAGCTCGCGAACGAGCGCTGCGCCGTCTCGCGCGGGAAGTTTCGCAATCGGCTCGAACGCCGGGCTCACCAGGTGCTGGTGATAGTCGACGATCGGCGCGGCCCTGGGGGACACCGGAACGGCAGACGGAGCCGCTGTGCAGGCGGCGAGCAGAGGGAGGATCGCAAACGCGGGAAAGGTCTTCATGGGCGTACGCTACATACGGGGCGCAGCGAACGTGAGTTTCGTTCCGGGCGGATCACCTCACCAGCAGCGGTCGAATGCCGCGAACGCGACTCCGGCGGCTGCAGCACAGAAGATGACTCCGGCGATCGCGTAGCGAAGTGAGCGCTTGCCGAGGAGATGCGCGGCGGCCGCCGGGTCGGTGGTCATGACCCGCGTTTGCTTCGCCCAGTTCCTGTCGGCAACGATGCCGCCGCGCTCGGCCGAGTAGCGGCCGAAAACACAGACCTTCGCTCCCTCCCTGACCACCGATTCAGTCAGTGTGCACTTCTCCAGATCGACGACCGCGTCCGTGCGCCGTCGCTCGTGCCGGTACGAGCCGTCGTCGTCGGACCACTCTTTCTCCACCTGCGGGCGGGTGAACGCCGGCTGCGGATCGGCGAACGTGGCCGTCCGGATATGGTCTGCCGCACGTCGCTTCGCGGCGCTATCGAGACTCTCGGCCGGACCGTCGATCACCGGCACAGCAAGAAGTCTGTACCTGCCGGACGCGGTCCGGATGCTCGATGGCGTCACTGCCACGCCCTCGTACAGGACGGCGAAGTGCGCGGTGCGGCTGCTGCCGGTGTGCATGCCGATGTTGTAACGGAACGCCACGCATCGAGCCCCGGAGAGCGGTGCGAGTATCGGGCCGGCATCGGCGTGAATGGTGCCGGCGATTCCGACGCGCCGCCCGTCGGCAGGCCGTTGGCCGCGCAGCGCACGCTGAATCTGACGCCGTTCTCCGGTGGTTTGCGCGATTCCGGCAAAGAAACCGATGCCGATGGACAGCAGGAGGCCGGTGAACGCGGCCGGGCCGAACGACTCTTCCGGCGGAATGCCGCAACGCTCGCGGACGCCCCACATCACGGCGGCGCTCACCGACAGCCAGAGCAGCAGTTGCAGAATCGCGCTGACGGCACAGCCTTTCATGGACGGCGAGCAGGGTAGCGCAGCCTGCGGCGATTCGCTCCACGCGTCCGCGCGAACCGCGGCGTACGTCACGGCCAGGCTCAGCGCCCAGCTGGCGAAGCTGCAGGGCGGCGGGAAGGGCGGCAGATGCAGTCGAGGAGAAGGAGTGCGATAAGGTATCGCACCAACTTCATCGATGGGGGCGCTCGTGGATCAGTGGTACGTCGCGGTCAGTGGAAAACAGGAAGGGCCGTTCTCGGCGGAGGAAGTGGTCCGCCGCATTCGCGCCGGGCAGGTTCCCCGGTCTGCGCACGTCTTTGCGCAGGGGCTTGCGGCGTGGGCGCCGGTGACGTCGCGCGCGGAGTTTTCGGCGGCGTTCGGGCGCGCCGCGGTTCCTCCGCCGCCGGCGTTCGGCGGCAGCACGGCGCATGAAATCGACTACGAGATCTTCGGCGAGGAGATGCAATACGTCGAGATCACGCTCGATCCGCGTGAAGCGTGCGTGGCCGAGGCCGGGGCGTTCATGTACATGGATCCGGCCATCGAGATGGAGACGATCTTCGGCGACGGCTCGTCGAAGGATGGGGCCGGTTTCATGGGGTTGCTGATGTCGGCCGGCAAACGCGTGCTCACCGGCGAGTCTCTCTTCATGACGGTCTTCGCCAACAACGGCGGATCGCGCCAGAAGGTGGCGTTCGCCTCTCCCTATCCTGGCAAGATCGTGCCGCTCGACCTGCGCCAGCTCGGCGGAACGATTGTCTGCCAGAAAGACGCCTTTCTCTGCGCGGCCAAGGGCATCTCCATCGGGATCGCCTTCCAGCGGAAGCTCGGCGCCGGCTTCTTCGGCGGCGAGGGATTCATCCTGCAGAAGCTCGACGGCGACGGGCTGGCGTTCGTGCACGCCGGCGGAACGATTGCCGAGCGCGAACTCGCGGCCGGGGAGACTCTGCGGATCGATACCGGTTGCCTGGTGGCGCTGGAGCCGCGTGTCAACTACGACATCCAGTTCGTGGGCGGCATCAAGACCGCGCTGTTCGGAGGGGAAGGTCTGTTCTTCGCGACGCTGCAGGGACCGGGTAAAGTGTGGCTTCAGTCGCTGCCGTTCAGCCGCTTCGCCAGCCGCGTGTTCTCGGCCATGCCCGGCAACCTGCGCGGACGCAGAAAAGGCGAAGGCTCGATCCTCGGCCCGCTCGGCGATCTACTCGGTGGGGACTGATCATCATGAAAGTCCATCGTTTCGTGTTTTTCCTTGTCACGCTCCTGCGTCAAGGACCCTCGTTAACTCACCCTCACCGGCGGATACTTCGCCGCCGCGGCATCGCCTCCGACTCGTGGTCGAACGCGTAGATGCTCGAATGCCGCGCCGGACACGGCGCCGCCACCTTCTCGTCCTCGAACCACCACACCACCCGCCCCGGCGGCAGCGCCCGTTTCAACGTCCTCGTGGTGCGGTCCTCCGCCGGCACCTCCACGCGATGCGGCAGCTCTCCATCGATCCCAATGAACAGTACGTACTCCCGCCCCCGCGCCGCCGGGAAGTGGAACAGCACCTCGCGCGTCGTCACCACCGCCTCCGGTGACGGTGTGACCGCAGACGGTCCCAGATCGTCATTGCACACCGGCGCGTCCGCCATCACCTCATATTCGGCGATGGCAGTGTTGCCGCGCCAATACGCGAGATTGAACTCCAGCGAATCGAGATACGCCCAGCGCCGCGTCTCGCCGTCCAGGATCTCCACGATGGCCACGCCGTTCGCGCGATCGACGAACGCGACGACGTCGCCCTCAGCAAACGGATTCCTCCCCACTTCGATGACGCCCTCCGCATCCGTCGTCAGCTCGAGATCCGGCGTCGCGTCGAACACCATCCCGTATGGCGCGTCGATCTTCTCGCCCGTCACGCGATAGATCCGCACCGCTCGATTGGCGATCGCGCTCCCGTCGGGCCGCACCAGGCGCACGCGATTCCGCGATGGCAGATCGTTCAGAAAAAATCCGAGGTCCCAGGGTTCGTTGTAGTTGCCGGAGAGGGCGCGGCGGCCGGCCATCCGATTCATCGCGATGGCGCTGTACCGATCGATGTGGCCCCAGTCGAAGTGCATCATCCCGTGCTGGCGCGTCGAGTAATACGCGCCGTTCACCGCCGGCGGCGCGGGATCGAGGCGGACGACGTCGCCCGTGGCCGTCAGGTTCCACGCGTACACATCGATCATCGTCCGAGCGTGCGCGAGCTCGTGCAGGGTCGCGTTGCCGATGGTGAGGTTCCACGGCGCTGAGTCCGACCAGTAGTCGACGGTGAACGCCGGATATCCCCACTGCATGTCCACCGTGTGATCCAGCACGTTCGGATAGAGCCCGCCCCACGCCGGAGGCGGCGCTCCCCAGTCTCGCGCCTCGACGTACGGCGGCACGAGCGGCAGCGCGCCGTCTTCCACGATGTGGATCGCGTCGATGCGCCAGCGATCGAGAACACCGCGCGGCGTCTCCGGATAGATCGCATACGCCGCCATCTCGTTGAAGTGGCGAACCCGCTTCTGCACCCAGTCGTCGAACGTGTTCGCGCCGAACCTGCCGCGCCGGATTCTCGCGCCGATGCCGTCCCAGAACGTCCGCTCCACATAAAAGGCGATGCCGAGGGAGTCGGTGTGGAGAGCGACGCGGTTGTTGCGTTCTTCGGTTTCGTCGATGGCGCGCGCGGGATCGATCTCGAACACGATCTCGCTGCGCTCGAACGTCCACGTCCTCGGCAACTCCGTCGTGACGAGCGCCTCCGGCTTGAAGTCGAGTGTGCCGGTGCGCGCGACCTCGCCGTCAACGAGCCATCGGTAACCGACGTTGCGCAGCGGCTCCGACCCGAGCCAGCGCACATGCGCGACCCAGCGCACTTCGCTTCCCGGTTCCGGCCAGCCTTCGCGCGTCGGGTTCGAGCTGTTCCAGACGTAGTCGATGCGGGGCTCGCGGGCGATGAAGGCGACGGAGAGATCGCGCTCGGCGGCCGGGACGGCCGTCGCCACACAAAACAGGAGTAATGGGATTGTTCTCGCCGTCACCAGGCGAGTCTAAACCTGAATGACCCTGTGCGCCGTGCTGCGATTCTGCTAGCGATCTGCTTCGTCGCGCCGGTGCATGCCGATGAGCTGCGCATCCTCTTCATCGGCAAAAGCCTGACGTATTCGAACGACCTCCCCGCGATGGTCCGCCGCATCGGGCAACTGGGCGGCCGGAAAGTGAAGACTGAAACGATCGTCCTGCCGAACTTCTCGCTCGGGGATCACCTCGCCTCGCCTGAACCGGTGAATCCGTACTCCGTGAGACGTTGCCCGAGCACGACGCGTGTACCAGTACCCGGTGATCCGGGTTTTCAGATAGGCGCGCCATCACAACATTCAGAGGTTCCGGGATAGATTGGCTGCCCTATGCCGAATGATGCCGCGCTTCGCCATCAACTCGCTGCGTTTCTCGACTGGGACCGCGCACACCTTCGCTTCGATGATGCCGTCGAGGGCTTCCCGCGCGAGCGGCGCGGAGTCCGGCCTCCGGGAGCGCCGCATTCCGCATGGGAGCTGCTCGAGCATCTCCGCATCGCGCTGTGGGA
>DATKCA010000265.1:0-6873 GCA_035544675.1 Thermoanaerobaculia bacterium
GAGCTGATGCGCGCCGCCGGCAAGCGCTTCGAGCCGATGATCTACGACGGCGCGGGACACGCGTACATGCGCTCGGGCCAGATGCCGGATGCATCCGTGGCGAACCGCCGCGCGCACGACGAGTCGTGGACGCGGTGGCTGGGATTGCTGAGGACGATGACGGGCGGGCCATAAACGGTGGAGCGCCGCCGACTCGGCGGCGCCCCCGGGAAAAACCGAGGAACTCCGCCCCGAGCCCCGAGCTCCACGTTCCCCTGAGGCCCGAGGCCTAAGGCCCGAGGCCCCTTAGAATCCCCCCATGCGTCTGCTTGCCATCCTCCTCCTGGCCACCTCCGCCCTCGCCCAGCCGGCCGTGCTCCCTGACCGCGCGCGCGTCGACGCCGTCAACCGGGCTCTGAAAGACCGGCTCGACAACCTCCTCCCATCGCTGATGCGGGAGACCGGCATCGACATGTGGCTGATCATCAACCGCGAATATGCCGAGGATCCGGTGTATCTCACGCTCGTGCCCGAGCCGGCGTTCGCGGCGCGGCGCACGACGATCCTCCTCTTCTTCGACCGCGGGCCGGAGAAGGGGGTCGAGCGCATGACCGTCAGCCGCTACCCGATGCCCGGCTACTACGAGGCGGCGTGGGAGGGCGGCGAGATCGAGCAGCAGTGGACACGGCTCGGCGAGATCATCCGGGAGCGCAATCCGAAGCGCATCGGCGTCGGCGTCAGCCGCAACTGGGCGTTCGCAGACGGCCTCTCGCATGGACTGCACGAGCGGCTGATGGCGGTGCTCGATCCGGCGCTGCGCAATCGCGTCGTCAGCGCGGAGAACCTGGTCGTCCGCTGGCTGGAGACGCGCACACCGCTCGAGCTGGAGTTCTATCCCACCGTCGTCGCCATCGCCCGCAGCGTCATCGAAGAGGCGTTTTCCGAGCGCGTGATCACGCCCGGCGTGACCACGACGGACGACGTGGCGTGGTACATCCGCGAGCGCTACGCCGAACGAGGACTGCCGATCTGGTTCATGCCGTATGTGAACATCCAGCGCCCCGGCATCGCCTGCGAGGCGGCTACGGACTTCTGTGGCGAGAGCGGAATCATCCAGCGCGGCGACGTCCTGCACACCGACGTCGGCATCAGCTACCTCCGCATGAACACCGATACGCAGGAGATGGGATACGTGCTGAAGATCGGCGAGACGGACGTCCCGGAGAGCCTCAAAGCCGCTCTCGGCGCCGGGAACCGGTGGCAGGACATCCTGACGAGCAACTTCGTCACCGGACGGACCGGCAACGAGATTCTGGCGGCCACGCGCGCGGCGTCTCAGAAGGAAGGAATCCGCTCGACCACGTACACGCATCCCCTCGGATTTCATGGGCACGCGGCCGGCCCCACCATCGGCATGTGGGACAACCAGGGCCCCACTCCGATCCAGGGAGAGTGGCGCCTGCGGGCGAACACCGCCTATGCCATCGAGGGCAACGTGAAAGCGCCGGTGCCGGAATGGAACGGCCAGCTCGTGCAGGTCAAGTTGGAACAGTCGGCGATTTTTGACGGCAGGAAGGTGCATTACCTGGCCGGGCGGCAGACGCGGTGGCACGTAGTGCGGTGAGTCGAGCGCCGCCGGCCCGGCGGCGAAATCCGAGAAAAGGGCCGCCGGGTCGGCGGCGCTCCACCTGAATTTGTTATCCTTGCGGGCAATCCCCGACAATCGAACGCGGTATCGTGCCGCGCGTCCAGGTCCACCCGAGACAACAAGGAGAATTTTCTTGATGATGAATGCACTCGCACTGTTCCTGCTCCAGGGTGACTTTTCCACGGGCGACTCCGCGGCTGCCGACGGCCTCGGCATCGGACTCACGATCGTGTGGCTGGCGGTGGCGATCCTCATGATCGCGGCCATGTGGAAGATCTTCCAGAAGGCCGGGCAGCCGGGATGGGCGGCTCTGATCCCGATCTACAACCTCGTCGTCCTGCTGCAGGTCGCGGGCAAGCCGGTCTGGTGGATCGTGCTGATGCTGATCCCGATCGTGAACTTCGTCGTCTTCGTCATCGTGCTCATTTCCCTGGCCCAGAACTTCGGAAAAGGCACGGGCTTCGCGTTCGGTCTCATGTTTCTGCCGCCGGTGTTCTATCCGATGCTGGCGTGGGGTGACGCGCAGTACCAGCCGGCAACGGCTTAAAAACAAAGCAGCACAGGAGAACGGAATGTCACAGATCTATGCCGGGGTCGATCTCGGCGGCACCAGCTTCATTGCGGTCCTCGCCGATCGGAAAGGAAAAGTCCTCGGAAGCTCCGACTGCGCCACCGTCCCGGGCGCGAAGGCGGAGGAGACGATGGATGCCATCGCCGATCACATCCTGCTGGCGGCGAAGGATGCCGGAGTGAAGATGTCCAAAGTGCGCGCCATCGGTATCGGCGCTCCCGGCGCGGTCGACGCAAAAAAAGGCCTCGTCGTACGGGCACCGAACCTGGGCTGGACGAACGTTCCCCTGTCGAAAACGCTTCGCAAGAGGCTCGGTCCGGACGTCGTGCTCGGCAATGACGTGCAGGTGGCGATCATTGGCGAGCACGCGTACGGGGCGGCCAAAGGCACCGACCGCGCCGTCGGAATCTGGGTGGGCACCGGAATCGGCGGCGGCCTGATCTCGAACGGCGAGCTCGATCGCGGGTTCCGCGGAGCGGCCGGCGAGATCGGTCACATGCTGATCAAGGAAGACGGTCCGGAATGCGGCTGCGGGCGGCGCGGCTGCGTCGAGGCTCTGGCCAGCCGCACGGCCATGGAGCGCGAGATGCGCGCCGCGTCGAAGAAGGCCAAAGACGGCGGCGGTGTTCTGGCGATCATGAAAGAGCGCGGGAAAGAGCGCATGACGTCCAGCATCATCTCCCGCGCTCTCAAGGCCGACGATCCGATCATGAAAGAGGTCATCGCCCGCGCACAGCATTACCTCGGACTGCTGGCCGGAAACATCGTGAACATGTACGACCCGGAGATGATCGTCATCGGCGGCGGAGTGGCGCAGCGGCTGAAGGAAGACTTCGTCGCGCCGATCGCCGAGATCGCCCGCAGCCGGTTCCTCCGTCCCGATCCGGAAGGCCGCGTGCGCATCGAGCATGCCGTGCTCGGCGACTTCTCCGGCGCGCTCGGCGCCAGCGCCCTGGCCCGAAAAAACACGTAAGTCGAGTCAGCGTCTCGCGGCTCTGCGCTTCGCCGGGACAGCCGCCGTCGTCGCGCACTTCGACGCCATCCGCGACGGGTCCCAGTCCGCACACGACGCTCCGCCGATGCCGAGCGATCCGGTCGCCGGATACGTCACCTCGGCGCCTGTCGAGTCGATGAACGAGAAGTAGTAACGGTGGCAGCCGGAGCCGGCGCCGCTGACGTTGGCCGTCCACGCGCCGTTCTGCCCGCTGCCACGCGCCAGCTTCATCGGGACGCATCCACCGTCCACGACCACCGACGCGCTGCGCGGCGCGCTCCCGTCGAACCAGTTCGCCCACACCTCCACGCTGCCGGCCTGCTTCGGGTAATGAGAGCCGGACGGGATCCGCCCAGGCGCAACTCCGGTGGAGAAGTCGCCGACCGCGGGACCGCCCGACACGCCGACGCCGACGCTGCCGAGCGACTCGAGAATCAGGTATCGATGTCCGTTCTGCGCGTTGAAGCCGCACGCGGGATTCGGGGCCGGCTCGAAGAGCCACGCGTAGAACGAGACGTTGGGATCGAATCCGCCCGCCACGATCTCCCCGGTCGGCCGCGCCCCGAACATCGCCACGCGCTGGTCCCACGAGGTGCACTGCCCCCCATTGCATCCGATCGTCCCACCGACGCACGCGCACGACGCGGCGCCGTTGCATCCGGCCGGATACAGCGAGTCGATGGCCGGATTGATCACGCACTTCGAGTCGTGCGCGAAGTAGCCCTGATGGAGCATCTCGTCGGAATGGAACCGGGCGGCGCGATTCAAAGCCTCACTCCACGCCAGCGGCGGCTTCGCCGTGTAGCAGCGGCCTTCTCCACAGAATCCCGACGGGCAGCGCGACATCTCGTACTGCGGATCGACGCGGGCCCGGTTCATCCACTGATGGATGACCCGTTCCGACCAATTCGGAAAACCATTGATCCCCTCACCCGCGCGCAGGTTTTCCATTTCCAGGGGAACCTGACCCGCCGCGGAAGCTGTGAACAGACAAGCAGCGATGAATCGAAGAACGGGTTTCATGACGGGACAAGGTAACCCGCCATTTTTGCCCTGTTCGTGACCCGGGCTACAGCGAGCCTGAAAAACAACGTCCGTTCAAACGATCGGCCTCTAAGTTCAGCGCCATGAACGATGTGGGAGCGCCGACGACCCGGCGGCCCCTGTCTGTGGAGCGCCGCCGACTCGGCGGCCCCCTGACAGCTGTCAAGGCACATCATCCAGCACGCGCCTCTTCCCGTACGGCGACACGTCGAAGGCCACCGCGGCCTTCCTGCGCGCTTCGGCGCCGCGCAACGCGAACAGCGCCGTGTAGTAGTCGAGATACTGGAATGACGGCCCGCTGGTGAACGCATATTTCGCCACCGCGTCCCGCCACTGCTGCACCGTGCTGCTCACGTCGACGTAGATGTACGGCTCGAACCCCTCCCGGTCTTCCCAGTTCTCGGCAAACCACACCGACCGCACACCTCGCCAGACCGGCTGCTCGATGGCCACGCCCTCGAGCGCGGCGAGCAGCACCGCGTCGTTGGCCACGGCGCTCGCCGTGGAGTGATCCTTGTGCATGCTGTTGCGCCAGTGCGTGACGACGTGTGTCGGGCGCACCTGCCGGATGATGCCGGCGACGTACCGGCGCGCCTCCTCGTCGTTCGGCAGCTCGCCGTCGCGATAAGGTCCGAAGATCACCTCGCTGCCCAGCGCCGCGGCCACCGCCGCGGCCTCCTTGCGCTTCTGCTCCGCGTACGCCTCCGGATTCAGCGAGGGATTCCCGCGCTCTCCCAGCGTCAGGTGCAGCAGCACCACCCGGCCGCCGCGCCTGCTCTCCTTCGCCAGCAGCGCGCCGCAGGTCAGCTCCATGTCCCCCGCGTGCGCGCCGATGGCGAGAATCGTGCGCGCCGGCGGCTCCTGCGCCTCGAGGTTGACCGCGACCAGCAGCACGAGCGCGACCTTCGCTGCGCTTCGCTTGTGGATCACCGTCGCGATCACCGTGATTGCGATCGCGCCGAGCAGCGGCAGGATCATCCCCGCCCGCACGCCCTCCCGCTGCGAGAGGTGCCCGATGCCCCACGGGAACAGCATCCCGCCGATCAGTCCTACCGCGAAGAGGAAGCCGAAGATCGTTCCGGCCATCCGCTCGTACCGGTCCGCGGCGATGGCCAGCGTCGTCGGATAGACCGCGGCGAACGAGAAGCCGGTCACGATGGCCGCGACGGTGATCATCCCGATCGACGTCGAGGCCAGCATCATCCCGCAGCCGATCACCGATCCGATTCCGCTGGCCAGAATGAGCTGCGACTTCGTCATCCGCTCCAGCAGCTTCGCGCCGATGAGCCGCCCGGCCATCAACGCCGCCCAGTACCCCGCCAGGATGAACGTCGCCGTGCGCGGGCTCGCCCCCAGCGTGCCGACGTATGTCGACGTCCAGCCGCCGATCGACGACTCGTTCCCGGACTGGCAGAACAGGAGCGCGCCGAAGAGAAGCACGCCGGGATAGCCGGCCGCCCTGATCGACGCCAGTAGCGAGAAGCCGACCACGTCGCGGGGCGGCGGAAATGCCATGACCAGATACGCGACGGTGAGAGTCGCTGCCAGGCCCGCCGCCGCCAGCAGCAACTGCGGAATGGTCAGGATGCCGGTGATGATCGCCGCCGTCAGCGGCACGAACAGCGCGCCCACGCCGAAGAAGGTCCCCAGGACATTGAGCATCGCCCCGCGGCTCTCCGTGAAGAGATCGGCCACGAGCGCATTCGTCGAGGTGTTCAGCCCTCCGCCGCCGAAGCCGAGGACCAGCGCGGCCAGCGCGGCGGCGGGGAACGACGACGCGAGCGAGAACATCACCAGCGCGATCGTGACCAGGAGCGCCGACACGGTCAGCACGATCTTGTTGCCGAAGCTGTCGATCATCGGGCCGGAGATCACCGTCGACAGCAGCACTCCGAAGAACAGCGCCAGAAAGACGTCGCCCTGCTGCGCGAGATTCACGGCCAGCCGCTCGCGCATCTCCGGCAGCCCGAACAGCACGCCGAGCAGGGCCAGCACGATGCCGAAGACGAAGATGCCGGCGCAGGCGGCCCAGAAAAGCTGCGTGCGGCTGCTCATCTCTTCAGCGCCGCTTCGTACGCCGCGAACACGCTCCTGTTGTTGTCGGCCGGTATCCCCGGAACATTCGGGGAGACGAACGTCGGCGGGGAGATGCCGCGCCTCGACAGCTCCGCCGCCACTTCCGCCACCAGCGCCATGGCAATCGTCACGAACGCCACCGTCGACCCGGCCGCAACGGGCGCCTTCCATCCGTCGATGTCCACCAGCGCGTCCTGCGCCGGCACACAGTTGTCGATCACCACGTCGCCCAGGTCCGACAGTTTCCTGCCGCTCGAGTGCGATGCCTTCGCGATCCGCTGGTTGTCCATCGACGTGATGGCCACGACCTTCAGCCCGCGCTGCCGCGCCTCCATCGCCACCTCGATGCCGGCCGCATTCATCCCGCCGTGCGAGAACACGACCATGACATCGTCCGCCCGGATCGGCTCGTTCTCGAAGAGGACTCGCGCATACCCCTCCTGCCGCTCCAGCCACAGCAGCCCTTTCGCGCCGCCCGATCCGATCACGTTCTGCCACATCAGCCGCGCGTCCATCAGCGGATGGAAGACCGGATAGCTGCCGTAGCGCGGAAACACGTCC
>DATKCA010000266.1:0-17211 GCA_035544675.1 Thermoanaerobaculia bacterium
GTAATACGAGACGAAGTACTCGACGCGGTTCTCGGGAAAGAAGTTCTTGAACTCCTGATAGAGCTGCGCCGCCAGCGTCTTGTTGTGCGAGAGCACCAGCGTGGGGCGGTTGAGGGCCTCGACGACCTTGGCCACCGTGAACGTCTTGCCCGATCCGGTGACGCCGAGCAGGACCTGGTGCGGCGCGCCGGACTGCATGCCGTCGATGAGTTGCCGTATCGCCTCGGGCTGATCGCCCTGAGGCTCAAACGAGGAGATGACTTTGAAATCCATCGGGGGTCAGGGATCGGTGCGGGTACGCCACTCCTGGGGGCAGAGATTGGCCACGATCTCGTTCGGTTCCTGCTCGAACATCGCGCCGCTCAGCGCGTCGACACCGATGCCGGTGCCGCTCACGGCTGCGGAGATCAGGATGACGCCGAACCAGTCGGAGGCGCTGTTGCAGTCCAGAGCCTCCTCTGTGCAGAGGCCGTCCAGGAAACGGATGTTCTCCGAAGTCGCATCCGAGATGCGCCGCTGGAGACGGAACGTCTCGGACTCATAGCCGATCGCGGAAAACGTGATCGCGCACCGGCTGGCCCGCCGGTTGACCCACACGACGGCGGGAGTGCGCGCCTTTTTCGTGCTGCCCGGACCGCAATCGATCGTCGTCACATTCGCACCGGCCGGCTGGCTGTCCACGCGGATCCGCTGCATCGGACCGTGGTCGACGGTCGCACATGCGGCGAAGGTGAGCGCCAGGAGGGGTGGGAGGAGGCGACCGGGCAGCATCTCTCGATTTTATCGCGCGTGGAGCCTACCGCGCCTTCGACGCTTCCCGCGCCGCCCCGGTCAGCTGCTCGACCTCCTCGGGGGTGACCCTCTTGTCCGAAATGGCCTTCTGCATCGACTGGAGGAACGGCTGGACCGCCGAGACGGGGACCTGCTTGGCAGTCAGGCCGTCGCGCATTGCCTTGACCTCGCGCTCGAAAGCGTCTTTCTGCTCTGTGGAAACGCCCTGGAACATCCCTCGCACATCGCCCAGCGACATGCCGATCACGAAGTCCACCCCCTGGGCGAGGCGGGGACCGGTGAGGATCGCACCGGTAGCGAACAAAACCACGGTGAAGACCGCTGCGGCGATCCCGCAGCCATACGGAACCCATCGCGGGAAGATGGGCCGGACCTCCGAGAGTGGAGTGGAATAGTAGTCGGCCGGGAGCCTGAATCTACGTCTGGGAGAGTCGGCCGGGGGCGGCTCAGACGGGGTTGCGTCAAAATTTCCGGTGGGCATGGAGCAGTCGAGAATGTATCATGCGCACGGTTCGCTCCCACTCGAGTCTCAGAGAGAAGGATAAGGGTTCATGCCACCGCTGTCCAAAGTGACTGTACTGATCCTGGATGACAATCCGCTCGTGTTGAAACTCGGGCGCGCTCTTCTCGAGCGGGAAGGCTGCACGGTGCTCACCGCTTCGAGCTGGATCGAGTTCAATCACGTTCTGGCCGGCAATACGCCAGACATCATCTTCCTCGACGTCAACCTCCCCAGCATCAAAGGCAACCGCCTCAGCGAAGTGCTCAAGTCGCAGTCGAACAAGAAGGACATCCCCATCGTCCTGATCTCGGACCTTCCTGAGAAATCGCTCGAGGAGATGTTCCCGAGCTCGGGTGCGAACGCCTGGATGCGCAAGCCGCTCACGCGCGACAAGATGGTCGACATGATCACGCGCTACGTGCCGGCGACCTAGCGAGACAACTACGCAGGGGGTGCTTCCTCGGCCTCCGGCTCCTCGAGCGGCAGCGGCTCGATCGTCGTCGGATCGTCCTCGGCATCCGGCACCATCGACTCCGAACCTTCGCCAACCTGAGCTGACGCGTCGAGAGCTGCCCGCGTCGGCTCCGCCTCCTTGGCCTGGTAGAACGGCCGCTGCAGGTAATACGGCAGCTTGGACACGGCCACGGAGTCGCCGCTGCAGTCCTGGTCCGGTTCCTGACCGGCGATGAATGCCTGCATGACGACGCGCCCGCAGGGACCGCTTCCGCGCCGTCCGGTCTTCAGGTCCATCGGGACCATGACGACACCGGGAGGCGCCTCGAACTCCTTCTGAGGCACCCTCAGATTCATGGCCTCGAACTGTTTGAAGATGTCGATCCAGATCGGCAGCGCGGTGTCCGCGCCGGTGGCTCCGCCGCCGAGGGACCGGCTGGGGTCGTCGTAGCCGATCCACACGCCGACGGTGAACTCGGGTGAGAAGCCGATGAACCATCCGTCGGTATACCCGTTGGTGGTCCCGGTCTTTCCCGCAACCGGGTCGGCGATGTTGCGCGCCGCAAATGCGGTCCCCCGATCGATCGTGGCCTTCATCATGTAGGCGAGCTCGTACGCCACCTGCGGTTGCGTGGCCTCCGACAATTCCACCGGCGGCTCCTCCAGAACGCGGTCCGTCTGATCGGTGATGCGGCGGATGCGACGCGGTTTCACGTATACGCCGTGGTTCACGAACACGTTGTACGCGGCCGTCATCTCCAGAGGCGAGACGCCGGCCGCCCCGAGGGCCAGCGAGGGATACGCGGGCAGATCGGCCGTGATGCCGCAGCGCCGCGCGAAATCGACCACGTGGTCCACTCCCACCATCATCATCGTCTTCACCGCCGGGATGTTGATCGACAGTTCCAGCGAGCGCTGGATCGTGACGATCCCGGCATATCTCCCGCCGTAGTTCTTCGGCGCATACATCTGCGTGTCGCTGATCGGGATCTCGACCGGCGCATCGAAGAGCGTATCGGCCGGTGTCAGCCCCTTTTCGAACGCCGCGCCGTACACGAGCGGCTTGAACGACGAGCCGGTCTGCCGCCTCGACTGCGTGGCCCGGTTGAACTTCGAGATCTGGAAGTCGTATCCGCCGGACATCGCGCGGATCTCGCCCGACGTCACGTCCAGCACCACCACCGCCCCCTGCACCTGCGGGAGCTGATCGAAAACCCAGCGCCGCTCCTTGGTTTTCGCGTCCTCCTCGAGACGGATGTGGACGAGATCGCCCTTCTGCAGAGCACCGAACATGCTCTTCCTCTTGGTCCACGCGTACGCAGCCGGCGGAATCTCGATCTCCATCCGTCCCATCCGGACCTGGACGTTCTGCGCGTACACGTTGGTGACGACCGCGGGATACAGCTTGTCGACGACGTACGGGTCGCTGCTCCAGCTCGGATCGCGATAGCTGGCCGGGTCGATCCCCTCCTTGATCACGTTGCGCGTCGGCCTGCGGAACCCACGCCGTTTGTCGAAGCGCCGCAGCCCGCGCTGCAGCGCTCCTTCCGCCACCTGCTGCATGGCCAGGTCGAGCGTGGAGTAGACCTTCAGACCGCGCTGGTAGAGGTTCTCCACACCGAACTTCTCGCTCTTCTCGATGTACTGGCGGATCTCCTCGGCGAAGTACCCGCCGGTGCGGGGGGCCTCTTCCTTGAACGTGCCGAGGATGATCGGGGCGCTGATCAGCTGAAGCTGCTGTTCGCGAGTGATGTACTTCTCGTCGAACAGCCGGCGCAGGACGTGGTTCCGGCGCCGCATGGCCTGCTCGGGATTGAGCATGGGGCTGTATGCCATGGGCCTGCGGATCATCCCGGCGATGAGCGCCGCTTCGGGGATGGATAGCTCCCTGGCGTGCTTGCCGAAGTAGAGGCGCGAGGCGGCCTCGACGCCGTACGCGCCGTGTCCGAGGTAGACCTGATTGGCGTAGAGCTCGAAGATCTGGTCCTTGGTGAAGTCCTTCTCGATCTGGACGGCCAGAAACGCCTCGTTGATCTTGCGGCGGAAGCTCTTCTCCGGGTTGAGGAAGATCATCTTGGCGAGCTGCTGGGTGATGGTGGAGGCACCCTCGAGTTTCTTGCGGGCGATGATGTCCTTCAGCGCGGCGCGGGCGATGGACTTCGGGTTGATGCCGCCGTGACGGTAGAACTCCGAGTCCTCCGTGGCCACGATGGCGTTGACCAGGGCCGGCGCCATGTCGCGCTTCGGCACGATGATACGGCGTTGAATCGAATACTCGGCAAAGGGGACTCCGTTGCGGTCGAAGACCCGGGTGATGATGGCCGGCGTGTAGTCGCTCAGGGTCTTGACCGTCGGGACGCGCACCGCGTGCGCGAAGAGGAAGCCCGCCGGCACGCCCAGAACGGCGGCGACGAAGATCATGAGCAGGCGGGTCTTGGGGACGGTCACAGGGCGATTCTAACAAGACCTTAGCGTTGGGCCTTAGGCGTTAGGGCTTAGGCGTTAGGAGAACCGGGTTTCCGCAGGGCCAAACGCCCAAGGCCTGAGGCTGATTCGCGCCTCCTGATAAAATGGGCGCATGTCATCCGTCCCCATCCCTGACGCCGCTCCCGAATGGAGCCGGCTCGTGGGCGATTCCCTCAAGCAGTACGGCGCCTGGCACACCTACGCGAAGCTGGTCGAGGCGCGCACCGCGTACCCCGGCGATCTCTCGGTGCGCGGCTATGTGGAGATCGTGCGGAACATGATCGTCAGGCAGTTCCTCGAACATCCCAAAGGGATGCAGACAGTCCCGAAGTTGAGCGCGGAATTTCTCACGAACTTCGACCGATTCAACCTGAGTGCCCAGGAAGGGTACCTCGTCTCTCTCATTGACGGCCGGCTCGACGTGCAGAAGCTGCTGATCCTCAGCCCGTTCGATCCGTTTACAACCTTGTTCAATCTCGCCAAGCTCACGCAGGAGCGGGCGATCACGGTGCCGCAATGAGCTCACTGGCAACGACGCTGCTCGACCACATCCCCATCGCCATCTGCGCCGTTTCCGACGCCGGAAACATCACCTATCGCAACGCCGCGTTCGAACAGCAGTTCGGCTCGCAGACGGCCTGGCTCAAAGAGGCCGCCCGGGCCGTGGCCGGCGAGAGCGGCTGGCTGCAGAGCTTCTTCGTCGGCGACAGCGACCAGCACACCATCGACGTGGAGATCGAAGGCCGCATCTATCGCATCGACAAGATGCT
Source organism: Thermoanaerobaculia bacterium (assembly GCA_035544675.1). GTDB lineage: Bacteria > Acidobacteriota > Thermoanaerobaculia > Gp7-AA8 > Gp7-AA8 > DATKCA01. The sequence goes on from DATKCA010000266.1 coordinate 4,984, forward strand.
GAACGTGACCGAGGGCGAAGGCACGGCGGTGGCGCTGGCGTTCGACGACGTCACGGCCCAGCGTCAGGCCGAGCAGGCCAAGTCCGACTTCACCGCGCAGATCGTCCACGACCTCCGCGGGCCGCTCTCGGGCATTCAGGGAACGCTGGAGTTCGTCCTTTCCCAGGAAGGGACGAAGCTCGACTCGATGTACACCGATCTTCTGAACGAAGCCCAGCACGAGTCCGAGCGCATGATGAACCTCATCAACGAGCTGCTCGACTTCTCCAAGATCCAGTCGGGCAACTTCGTGGTGGAGAAGGAGCCGGTCCGCGTGGCCGGCCTGCTCAAGCGCGCCATCCGCAGCCTCCAGTCCGTCGCCCAGCGCGACGAGATCTTCCTGGTCAGCGCTCACGGCCGCGACATCCCCCAGATCATCGGCAGCGTCGAGAAGCTCACCCAGGCCATCATCAACCTCATCTCGAACTCGCTGAAGTTCACGCCCAAGAAGGGCCTGATCTCGGTCGGTGCGCAGATCGTACGCAACGGTGACGCGCCGGAAGCGATCGTCATCACCGTCACCGACAGCGGCATGGGGATCAAGCCCGGCGACATCAACAAGCTCTTCGACAAGTACAAGCAGACCGGGAACAAGTCCTTCCGCGGCGGCGGCGGCACAGGCCTGGGCCTCTACATCGTGAAGCAGATCGTGGAGGCCCACGGCGGTGAGGTCACCGTGGCCAGCGTCGAGGGCGTCGGCACAAGCATGATCGTGAGGGTCCCGGTCAAGCGCTCCACTTCAGACGTCAGGAGAGCGCGGTTTCGATCCCGTAGCGGATCTCTTCTTCCGTCACGTCGTTCACCACGACGCAGTCGCCGATCTGACGGGGGAACACCATCACCCGCTGCGTGCCGGTGTTCTTTTTGTCGTGCTCGGTGGCGGCGAGCACTTCCTGCGGATCGAGCCTGGGCAGTTCCGCCGGGCTGTACGACCTGATCACGCTGGCCATCCGGTGCGCCTCGGGGCGGCCCAGCAGGCCGCGCTTCACGGCGATGGCATTGGCTCCGATCATCCCCCACGCCACCGCCTCTCCGTGCGTGATGCCCTCGTAGCGCATCGCTGCTTCGATGCCGTGGGCGATCGTGTGCCCGTAGTTGAGCAGGCGGCGCAGATCGGCCTCGCGCTCGTCGGCCGACACGATGTCGGCCTTCACGCGAACCTTGCGCCGGACGATCTCGTCGATGATGTGCTCGTCGCGGCGCAGGATGACCTCGCGGTTGCTCTCGAACAGCTCGAACAGGGAGCGGTCGCGGATGACCCCGCCCTTGAGCGCCTCGAACAGGCCGCTGCGCAGCTCGTTCTCCGGAAGGGTGTCGACCGTCGCGGTGTCGCTCACCACGGCGCAGGGCGGAAAGAAGCTGCCGATGAGGTTCTTCCCCTTCTCGTGATTGACGGCCAGCTTGCCGCCGATGGAGCTGTCCACCTGCGCCAGGAGTGTCGTCGGCACGTGCACGAGATCGATTCCGCGCAGAAAGATCGAGGCCGCGAACCCTGCCGTGTCGCCTATCATCCCGCCCCCCACCACCACCGCCATCGAGTCTCGTCTCGCGCCGCGCTCGAGGAGCTGGGTGACGATCCCCTCGGCCGTGGCCAGGGTCTTCTGGGCCTCCCCTTCCTTCATCAGGATGATATCGGCAGCCGGCGAGAAGCTCCTGGCCACGCGCGCGCCGAACCGGTCCCGCAACGCCACGGATGTGATGACGAAGACGCGCCCCCGCGCCCTCACCAGAGAGCCGGCCCGGTCCAGCAGGTCGCGGCCGATATAGACGGGGTAAGAGACCGCGGCCTGCTCGATGATCAGGAAAGGCTGCATGCGAAGGATGAAGGATGAAGGATGAAGGATGAAAATTCATCCGGTTTCTTCATCCTTCAGCCTTTCCTGACCGCGATCCCCAGCTCGGCGAGCTGATTCGCGTCCACTCTCGACGGCGCGTCGCTCATCAGGTCCTGCGCTCGCGCCGTCTTCGGGAAGGCGATGACGTCGCGGAGTGAGTCTGCCCGCGCCATCAGCATGGCCATGCGGTCGACGCCGAGGGCGATGCCGCCGTGGGGAGGGGCGCCGTAGCGGAAGGCGTCGAGGAGAAAACCGAAGCGATCGTTCGCATCCTCGTCCGAGATCCCCAGCGCGCGGAACATCCGCGACTGCACCTCCGGACGGTTGATGCGGATGCTGCCGCCGCCCAGCTCCAGGCCGTTCAGGACGACGTCATAGGCTCGCGCCAGCACGCTGCCGGGATCGCTCTCCAGCCTCTCCAGATCGGCCACGGCCGGTGAGGTGAACGGGTGATGGCGCGCGAACCAGCGCCGCGTCTCCTCGTCCCACTCGAAGAGCGGGAAATCGGTGACCCAGAGAAAGTCCCAGCGCTCGGCCGGGATCAGTCCGAGCTCCTGTCCGAGCTTCAGGCGGAGCTGGCCGAGGACATCCCACACCACGGCCGGTGTGCCGGCGACGATGAGGGCCATGTCGTTCTCGTGCGCGCGCGTGGCGTCGCGGAGCGCGTCGAAGGCGGCATCGTCGAGAAATTTCCTGATCGACGAGCCCTTCTGCGCGTCGAACTTGATCCAGACCAGACCCGACGCGCCGAGCTTCCTGGCCTGCTCGGTGAGCTCGTCGATGCGTTTGCGCGAGAGGGAGGCGCCGCCCGGCACGACGATGGCCCGAATGGTCGCCGCCGCGCGGAACGCCTCGAACGACGTCGCCTTTGCCGCCACCGAGATGTCGACCAGCTCCATCCCGAAGCGCGTGTCCGGACGGTCGATGCCGAAGCGCTCCATGGCCTCCTTCCACTTCATGCGCGGAAACGGTGTCTTCACCGCGATGGTCGCGAGCGGGAACACCTCCGTGAACATCCCTTCGATGAGACGGAAGATGAACTCTTCGTCGATGAACGAAGCCTCGATGTCGATCTGCGTGAACTCGGGCTGGCGGTCGCGGCGCAGGTCCTCGTCGCGGAAGCACCTGGCGATCTGGAAATAGCGCTCCAGGCCGGACACCATCAGGATCTGTTTGAAGATCTGCGGCGACTGCGGCAGCGCGTAAAACTGGCCGTTGTGGACACGGCTGGGGACGAGGTAGTCGCGCGCCCCTTCCGGAGTGGACTTCGTCAGGATCGGCGTCTCGATCTCGAGGAAGCCGTTGCGGTTCATGTAGTCGCGCACCGCGAACGTCAAAGCATGCCGGAGCATGAGGTTTCGCGTCAGAGCCGGACGCCGCAGATCGAGATACCGATACTTGAGCCTGAGCTCCTCGGCCACCTCGGCATCCTCCTCGATGGGGAACGGCGGGGTCTCGGCGCGGTTGAGGATCTCGATCCGCGAGGCCAGCAGCTCGATGTCACCGGTGGGAAGCTTCGGATTGCGGCGCTCGTCGAGCCGGTGGACGACCTCGCCCTCGATCCGGACGACGAATTCCGAGCGCAGCTCCTTGGCCGCGCTGACCACGTCCGCGTCCTTGACCAGCTTCTGGTCGACGACGACCTGGCAGATGCCGCTGCGGTCGCGCACGTCGATGAAGATCAGCTCACCGAAGTCGCGCTGCTTCTGGACCCAGCCGGCCAGAGCGATCTGCTTGCCGACGTGTTCCCTGCGGAGAGTTCCTGCGTAGAGTCTGTCCATCGTAGTGAGCTGTCAGCTAAGAGCTGAGAGCCAGGTATTGATCCTTGTACTGCACATACACCTTCCACCCCCGCTCGATGCGCCCCAGCTCCTCGGGCGTGAGCTCGCGTTTGACGCGGGCGGGCACACCGACGACGAGCGTGCGCGGCGGGACCTTCATCCCCTCCTGCACGACCGCGCCGGCGCCGACGATGGCCCCCTCGCCGATGACGGCGTGGCTGAGAATGCGGGCGCCGATTCCGATCAGGGCGCGATTTTCCACGGTGCAACCGTGCACGACCGCGGCATGACCCACCGTGACCTCCTCGCCGATGATGGCCGGACCGGTGCCGTGCTCGACATGGACGACGGAGTTGTCCTGGATGTTGCTGCGGGCCCCGACGCGGATGAAGTGGATGTCACCGCGCAGGACGGTCCCGAACCAGATGGACGCGTCCTCGCCGAGCTCGACGTCGCCGATCAGCGTCGCGTTCGGCGCGACGAACACGCGCGCTCCGATGCGCGGCTCCTTGCCGTCATAGGGCAGCCGAATCATGGCGGCGGACTTTAGCACGGCCTCTCTGCGCCACTCTGCGATCTCTGTGACTCTGTGGTTGAAGAACCGCAGAGCCACAGAGGACGCAGAGGTTACGCAGAGGTTCCTAAGGCCTGACCTCCGAACGCTCGTAAGTCAAAAAGCTGTACGGATAGGCGTTCTTCTCATCGGCTTCGTGATGCTCGACGTCGACGAGCTTCCACTCCGTGACGTCGTCGAACTCCGGGAAGAACGTGTCGCCGGGCGGCTCGGCGTGAATGCGCGTCAGGTACATGCGGCCGGCCAGGTGAAGGCTCTGGCGGAAGATCTCCGCTCCGCCGATGATGAAGATCTCCGGATCGCCGGCCGCCTCCGCCTTGCTGATTGCTTCGTCGAGCGAGCGTGCGACGGCGACCCCCTCCGGCCGGAAGCCGGCGTTCCGCGTGATCACGACGTTGGTACGATCCGGCAGCGGCTTCCCGATCTCGTCGAACGTCTTGCGGCCCATCAGCACGTGATGGCCGGTCGTCATCTTCCTGAACCACTTCAGGTCGGCGGGCATGTGCCAGGGCAGCGTGTTGTCGCGGCCGATGACGTTGTTGTCGCCGAGTGCGGCGATCAGCGTCAGCGTCATACGGCGATCGGCGCCTTGATGCCGGGATGCGGGTCGTAGTTCTCCAGCAGGAAGTCCCCGAAATGGAATTCGAAGATCGACTTCACCTCCGGATTGATCTTCATCGACGGCAGCGGCCGCGGATCGCGCTCGAGCTGCAGGCGGGCCTGATCGAGATGGTTGGCGTAGAGATGCGCGTCGCCGAGCGTGTGCACGAAGTCGCCGGGAGCGAGGTTGCAGACCTGGGCCACCATCATCGTGAGCAGAGCGTAGGAAGCGAGGTTGAAAGGAACGCCCAGGAACACGTCGGCGCTGCGCTGGTAGAGCTGGCAGGAGAGCTTTCCGTTCGCCACGTAGAACTGGAACAGCGCGTGACACGGCTGCAGGGCCATCCTGTCGAGGTCGCCGACGTTCCACGCGCTGACGATGTGGCGGCGGGAGTCGGGATTGCGCCGGATCTGGTCGATGACCTGAGTGATCTGGTCAATGTGGCGGCCGTCGGCAGCCGGCCAGGAGCGCCACTGATAGCCGTAGACGGGGCCGAGGTCGCCGTTGCTGTCGGCCCATTCGTTCCAGATCGTGACCTTGTTCTCCTCGAGGAACCTCACGTTCGTGTCGCCGCGCAGGAACCAGAGCAGCTCGTAGACGATGGAGCGGAGGTGCAGCTTCTTCGTCGTCAGCAGCGGGAAGCCGGCCTGCAGGTCGAAGCGCATCTGATGACCGAACACGCTCAGCGTTCCGGTCCCGGTGCGATCGGACTTCGGCGTGCCGTGATCGAGGATGTGGCGGACGAGGTGGAGGTATTGCTGCATGGCTCATTTTACTTTGTCATGCGGAATGACGTGTACACTTCCGCGGCTTCATGCGGGTCGAGAACGGCACTCTTCTCATCGGCGACGTTGCGGCGGCGGACATCGCCGCCCGATTCGGCACACCCGCGTACGTCTACGACGCGGCGGTCATCGAGCGGCAGGTCGAGCGGGTGAAAAGCTCGTTCGGGCGGATGCCCTTCCGCCCGTTCTACGCGATGAAGGCCAACGGCAACATCGCCATTCTCCGCCTCATCCGTGCCCACGGCTACGGATGCGATGCGGTGTCGCCGGGCGAGATCGCCCTGGCCATGCACGCCGGGTTCGCGCCGGACGACATCTGGTTCACCTGCTCGAACGTCTCCGACGAAGACCTCCGGTCCATTCCCGACCCGCGCATCGTGATCAACCTCAACTCGATGTCCGAAGTCGACCGCGTGATCGCCCTCGGCCTCCTCAATCCGGTCGCGCTCCGCGTCAATCCCGACGTCGGCGCCGGACATCATCAGGACGTCGTCACGGCCGGGAGCGGGGTGAAATTCGGGATCGATCTCGCCGAGATCGAGACCGCGCGCACGATCATCGAAGACCAGGGGCACAAGGTGGTCGGTCTGCACGCGCACATCGGCTCCGGCATCGATACGATCGACCCGCTCCTCGACGCAGCGCGCCGCCTCCTCGAGCTCGCCGATTCCTTCCCGAACCTGCGCTGGATCAATTTCGGCGGCGGGATCGGCGTGCCGTATCGCCCCGGGGAGAGAGAGTTCCCGGTCGAGAAGTACGGAGAGGCGTTGACGAAGATCGCCGACGCCACTCTTCGCGCGCGTGGTCTCACGGCCATCCTCGAGCCCGGACGCTACGTCGTCGCGTCGTCAGGCGTGCTGCTGGCGCGCGTCACCTCCAGGCGGGTCAGCGGCGGCACGGAATGGATCGGCTGCGACACCGGCTTCAACCACCTGGTCCGCCCCTCGAAGTACAACGCGTATCACCACATCGTCAACGCCAGCCGGCCATCCCCCGGCGCGCTGCGGGAAAACTTCAGCGCCGGGGAGATGACCGAGGATCTCGTCGTGGCGGGAAACCTCTGCGAGTCGGGCGATGTCTTCACGCGCGAGGCCGGCGGCTCGGTCATCACCCGCCGGCTCAACCATACCTCCGTCGGCGATCTGATCGCCTTCTGCGACGCCGGGGCGTACGGCTTCTCCATGGCTTCGCATTACAACGCCCGGCTTCTGCCGCCGGAGCTGCTCGTCAGAGGGAGCGACGTGCAGGTCATCCGGCGCCGCCAGCCGATGGAAGATCTGTTCCGGGGACTTGAATGAGAAGACTGATGGTAGTGGGAGCGCTGCTGCTGTCGTCGTGTGCGACCGCGCCGACGCAGCCAGCGGCCATGCTGGATCTGAAGATCATCAACGGACGTGTCCTGGATGGCACCGGTGCGCCATGGTTCCGCGCGGACGTGGGAGTGCGCGGCGACACGATCGTTGCCATCGGCAATCTGAGCGACATGCCGGCCCGTACGACGATCGACGCCCGCGGGCAGATCGTCTCCCCCGGCTTCATCGACCTCCTGGGCCAGTCGCAGTTCTCGGTTCTCAGCGATCCATCGGTCGAGGCCAAGGTGCGGCAGGGCGTGACGACCGAGGTGACGGGCGAAGGACACTCGCCCGGTCCGATCGCGCCGGAAGCGCGCAGTGCCCAGCGTCCGTGGACCACTCTCGGCGACTACCTCGACATCATCGACCGTCAAGGCGCGGGAGTGAACTTCGCGCTGCTGGCCGGCGCCTCGAATCCGAGACGGCTCGTCATCGGCGACGTCGACCGTCCGGCCACGGCTGACGAGATGCGGCGGATGGAGGAGATCATCGACGGAGCCATGAGAGACGGCGCCATCGGCATCTCCACGTCGTTGATCTACGTGCCGGCCATGTATTCGACGACCGAGGAGATCGTCAATCTCGCGCGTGTGGCGGCCCGGTACGGCGGGATGTACTTCACGCACATGCGCGACGAGGGCGACCGCATCGACGAGGGCCTCGACGAGGCGTTCCGCGTCGGACGCGAGGCGAACATCCCGGTCAACATCTGGCACCTCAAAGTGGGCGGACGTCCGAACTGGGGAAAGATGCCGCACGTGATCGAGCGGATCGAGGCCGCGCGCGCGGAGGGCATCGACGTCGCGGCCAACGTCTATCCCTACCCCGCCTCCTCGACGTCGCTCAGCACTCTGGCCCCGAACTGGGCGATGGAGGGCGGCTACGCCGGCTTCCGCCTCCGCCTCAACGATCCCGCACAGCGCGAGCGCATCGCCGCGGAGCTGCGGCGGCAGATGGACCGGCGCGGAGAGCGCGGGATCTACATCGCCCGCATCGCCAATCCGGCCCACGACCGGTACGAGAAGAAATTCGTCGAGGAGATCGCCGCGGTGATGGGCGTGGCACCCGAGGAGGCGATCATGCGCCTGTTCGCGGAGAACGAGAGCTCTCCGGCGGTCATCTTCTTCTCGATGAGCGAGGACGACGTGCAGTACGCGCTGCGGCAGCCGTGGATCTCCATCGGCGCCGACTCCGGAGCACCGACCGCGGCGGCCCGCGCTCGGGGAGCGGCCATTCATCCGCGCGCTTACGGCACGTTCCCCCGAGTCCTCGGACACTACGCGCGGGATTTGAAGCTGTTCACACTGGAGGAAGCGGTGCGCAGGATGACGTCCCAGGCGGCGCTGCGCGCGAACCTGACCGAACGCGGCATTCTGCGCCCCGGGATGAAGGCCGACATCGCGGTCTTCGATCCGGCGCAGATCCGCGACGAGTCGAAATTCGAAGACCCGCACCATTTCTCCGTCGGTGTCTCCGAGGTGATCGTGAACGGAGTGCCTGTCTTGCGCGAGGGCGCCATGACAGGAGCATTGCCGGGACGCAGCATTCGCGGGAAGGGATATGGGGACGGTAACCGGAAACCGGTAACCGGTAACCGGTAACCGGTAACCGGGGGGACGGTAACCGGAAACCGAAAACCGGAAACCGGGGGGGGGACGGTAACCGGAAACCGGAAACCGGTAACCGGACAGTCGTAGTGCGGTTGCCGGTTACTGCAGAATCATGAAACGGTTTCCGGTCTCCGGTTGCCGGTTTCCGGGGAACCGGTTGCCGGTTGCCGGTTTCCGGGGAACCGGTTGCCGAAACGAAGAGAGGAACGATGACCGATCAACCCAGCGGCAAACTCGTGAGAACGGTGGGCGCGTGGGGCCTGGTGGCCATGTGCATCAACGCCGTGGTCGGCAGCGGGGTGTTCCTGCTCCCCTCCGAGTCGTACAAGCTGCTCGGGCCGTTCTCGTTGTGGATTCCGCTCATCGCCGTGATTCCGGTGTTCATCCTCGTGCTCTGCTTCGCCGAGGCGTCGAGCCATTTCACGGAGCCGGGCGGGGCGTATCTGTACGCGCGAACCGCGTTCGGCGACTTCATCGGCTTCGAGACGGGATGGATGAACTGGCTGGCGCGCGTGACGTCGCTGGCATCGCTGTCGAACGGATTCGTGCTCGCGCTGGCCAGGTTGTTTCCGGAGCTGGGGACGGGCGCGCCACGGGCAGGCGTCATCTTCGCCACGATTGCGATCCTGGCGCTCATCCACCTCCTCGGCGTGCGCTACGGGGCGGCGTCGATCTACATTTTCACCGCCGGCAAACTGATTCCGCTGACGCTGTTCATCATCGTGGCGCTCATCGCCTGGAAGCACAATCCGATTCCGGGCTCGCTGCAGATGTCGGAGTCGATGGACCTGCGTCAGGCCTGGCTGTTCGTGCTGTTCGCATACGCCGGGTTCGAGAATCTCGGCGTTCCGGCCGGCGAATACAAGAACCCGCGGCGCGATCTGCCGCGGGCGTTGCTCCTGGGCATTCTCGCCATCGGCGCGCTGTACAGCCTCTCGCAGCTCGCCGCGATGTCGGCGCTGCCCGATCTGTCGAAGACCAGCACGCCCATCGCGGACGCCGCATTCGTGCTGGTCGGCACGGCTGGGGCGGTGATCATCACCGTGGGATCCCTGCTGTCGATGGCCGGGACGAATTCGGGCACGATGCTGGAGGGGTCGCGCATGCTCTATGCGCTGTCCCTCGGACGCGCGCGCATGAGCGCGATCAGCTATGTGCATCCCCGGTTCCGCACGCCGACCCTGGCCATCCTCATTCACTCGTCCGTAGCACTCGGCCTGGCGCTCGGCGGCACGTTCGCGAAGCTGGCGCTGCTGTCAGCGATCGCGCGCCTGACGACGTATTTGTTCACGTGTCTGGCCGTGCCGCGGCTCCGCAGACTGAACGAGGGGTTCCGAACGCCCGGCCTGGTCGTTCCCGTGCTCGGAACGATCATCTCGCTGGCGTCGTTCCTCTGCCTGAACAGGTTCCAGTTCATTGCCGCGGCACTGGCCATGACGGTGGGCGCGATGCTCTACGCCGTCACGCGAACATCCACGCACACACCGCAACCGTAGCGATGGCGGCGACGATGTCGCCCACCAGCGCGGCCGGGACGGCATGGCGCGTCTTGCGGACGCCGACCGCGCCGAAGTAGACGGCCAGCACGTAGAACGTGGTCTCGGAGCTGCCGTACATGGTCGCGGCCATGCGGGCCAGGAGCGAGTCGGGGCCGTGCACGTTGATCAGGTCGGTCGTGAACGCGAGCGATCCGCTGCCCGTCAGGCTGCGCAGGATGGCCAGCGGAATCAGCTCGCTGGGGAACCCGGTGGCCTGCGCCACCGGACGCAGCGCGGCGTTCAAGAGATCCATCGAGCCCGATCCGCGGAACATGCCGATGGCCACGAGGATCCCGACCAGGAACGGGATGATCCGCACGGCCACTTCGAAGCCTTCCTTGGCCCCCTCCACGAAGACGTCGAACACTTTGACCTTGCGCACGATCCCGATCAGCGGAATCGCCACCAGCATGACCGGGACTGCCCAGAGCGAGATGGCGTCGAGAATGGCGCGGATCACTCCACCACCTCCCCTTCCGGCTCGACTGTGGCTTCGGCTTCCCGCCTCGGATAGAAGCGCTGCAGAGCCCTGGCCGCGATCACAGCCGCGACCGTCCCGATGCCCGTGGCGATGAGGCTGGGCGCGATGATGGCCGTCGGATTCAGCGATCCCGCCGCGGCTAGAATGCCGATCATCGTGGCAGGGATGAGCTGCACGCCCGATGTGTTGACGGCCATGAGTGTCACCATCGAGTTCGTGGCCGTGTCCTTGTCATCGTTCAGCTCCTGCATCTCCTCCATGGCCTTGATGCCGAACGGCGTCGCGGCGTTGTTGAGGCCGAGCATGTTCGCCGCGACGCTCATCACGATGGCGCCGTTGGCCGGATGGTCCTTCGGAATCTCAGGAAAGAGGAGCTTCAGGACCGGCCGGAGCGCGCGCCCGAGCAGCGTGACGAGACCGGCCGCCTCCGCCACACGCATCATCCCCAGCCAGAGCGTCATGACGCCGACCAGGCCGATGGCGATCTCCACCCCCGTCTTCGCCGAGTCGATGGCCCCCTTCGTCACCCCCTCGGCCGTGCCGTTGAATGCCGCAACGACGAGCGCGATCGCCATCAGAGCGAACCAGATGTAGTTCAGCATTGCGCGAGGATATAGGAGTTGTCAGATCACAGATCACAGGGGGGCAGAGCCCAGAGCCAAAACGTTAACCGCCGGTCCCGGGGCGCGGGTGAGGACACCCGCGCCTCCATTCCGTGATGAACAGCCGCATCCGAACCACCGGCGAGACGTCGCACCTCACCGTGTGATGTTTGTCACCCGCCCGCCCAACAGCCGGGCTCGGGCTCGGGCACGGGCTCGGGCACGTTGGAGACCGTGTGGGGGGCAGTTCAACATTCGACATTGAACATTCAACGATGAGCATTCAACATTCGAAGTGATGAAGCGACTGACCTTGCTCGCGCTGCTCCTGGCATGCGCAAAGCCGGAGGCCCCCGCCCCTCCCGCCCGCCCCTCCATCCTCCTCGTCACGATGGACACCACGCGCGCGGATGCGATGACGGCCGAGGTGGCGCCGGCGTTCAACGCGCTGGCGGCGCGCGGACTGAGATTCAGCTACGCCTACGCGACCGTGCCGCAGACACTCCCCTCTCATGCGTCGATGCTCACCGGGCTGTATCCCGCCGGCCACGGCGTGCACGAGAACGCGCGCACTCTCGACCCCACGCAGCCGCTCGTCACGGAGAAGCTCCGCGAGAACGGATATCGCACGGCCGCGTTCATCTCCGCATTCGCGCTGGCGCGGCGCTTCGGACTGGCGCGCGGCTTCGACGTCTGGGACGAGGACTTTGGCGAAGGAAACGCCGAGCGCGCGGCGAAAGAGACCACGGACCGCGCCCTGGCGGAGCTGGCGAAGCCGTCGAGCGCTCCGCTCTTCCTCTGGGTTCACTACTACGACCCTCACTACCCATACACCCCTTCTTACCTCGGCGAGGTCGCAGCGATGGACGAGCAAATCGGCCGGCTGGTCGCCGCGTTCGAGAAGTCGGCCCCCGGCCCGCACGCCATCGCCGTCCTCTCCGACCACGGCGAAGGCCTCGGCGAGCACGGCGAGGAGCAGCACGGAAACCTGCTGTACCAGAGCACGATGCACGTGCCGCTGGTGCTGGTC
>DATKCA010000267.1:0-2089 GCA_035544675.1 Thermoanaerobaculia bacterium
CGCGGCGCGCCGATCGGGCGAGCGGTTGCGGGATCGACGTTTTGAACCCAGGGGCAAAACGCGCCGTCGCGGGATGAAAAGTGGTAGAGAAGCGCGCCGTCCGATGACCAGCTTGGATGGCAGCCGTGGTCCGTCACGACCGGCACCCACGACCGTTGCGGTACCGGTCCTTCGACACCGAGCGGTGCACTGTAGATCTGCCGGACGTTTGGCGAGCTCGCCGCATGAAACGTCACCGACCGGCCGTCCGGCGTGAACCGCGGGCGCTGCAGACTCCATGTGGGATGTGTCAGCAATCGGGTGCGTCGGCTCGAAGTGAAGTCGTGTAGAAGAAGACTGGACGGAAAACCGCCGCGATACAGGAGGTGTTTGCCGTCGAGCGACCAACCGCCGGGCGAATCGCACTCATCGCAGAGCATGGATGGCACGCCATCGGTTGTGGTGACGATCTCGATTCGGCGCTTTCCCGCGTCAGTCGTGGAGAACGCCACCCTTGACCCATCCGGACTCGCCGAGGCCTCTACCACTCCCGTATGTGTCAACTGACGCTCTCGACCGGTTCGGAGATCCTTCATCCAGACCTCGTCGCGCTCTGTTCGCGACGAGATGAAGAACAGTGTTTTGCCGTCGGAACTGACGCTTCGTAGCTTGTCACTCGCGGCGTCGTCGGTGATCCGTTCAAGAGGACCAGCCGCCTGGCCGGTACTTTCATCGAGCCGCACCCGCCAGATGTCAACGTTCTCCACGAGGCTCGCGAACACGACCCGGCCGGAATTTGCGATGATCGGGTTCCGCTCAATCGCGGTGCCGAACGTCAACCGCTCCGGGCTCCCGTCCACGCGATTCGTGGAGGGAGAAATCCGGATCTGCCAGACATTCGAGCTATCTGTCTCGTTGGTCGCGAAGACCACCGCATGATTTCGCGCACTCCACGTGCCTGGTATCGGCAGCGGCGCGCGAAGGCCCGCCGCGCGCAGCGCCTCAACGGCGCCGGTCTTGATCGCCGTGCCGCCATTCCTCGGAATCACGTACCAGTCGTGCGTCTTCCGATCCGTGTCCTCCTCGCCCAGGAACAGCAGGTGCTCCCCTTCGGGGGACCAGATCGGATACCGGGCGCTCGCGAGCTGCGTCGGGATTTCGCGAGGCGATCTGCCGTCGAACGGGACGATGAAGATGCTGCCGAGGGCGCCTGGAATACCGCCCGCGATTGCGGATGCAGGAAATCCGGTCCAGTACGAAATCAAACGTCCATCGGGCGAGAATCGCGGCGTGCGAGCCCACGGTGTCCTGACGATGAGGCGCGGCTCTCCGCCTAGTGATCCGATGACGTATAAGCCAGCTCCCCGCCTTGAAAAAACGATGTGTGCTCCGTCCGGAGCGAACGATGGCTCGGAGTCGTCAGCGCCATCGCTGGTGAGCCGAATTGGATCGCCACCGGCCACAGGCTGCACGTAGAGATCGAAATCGGTGCCCGCGCGATCAGACGCATACGCGAGGAGGGTTCCGTCGGCCGAAAGCGCCGGCTCCGTGTTCAGGCCCGACGCCGACGTCAATCTGACCAGCCTCCGGTTTGAAACTGCGTCAGAGTTCGGGCGTCCCTGCTTCGATCCATGAAAGGCGAGGAGGAGAGGGAGAGCGACAAGCATGGTCGCAGGGATCAGCGGCCACTTCGTCGGGCGACGACGCGTGTTGGGAAAAGAACCCACGGAATCGATCACGGTGGATAGCGGCAACGCCACGGCCACCAGATTCTCCGCCGACGCCGCGGCGGTGTTGTCTTTCACACTCGCGATGAAACGATATCCGCGTTGAGGGACTGTCTCGATGAAGCGGGGCGCCGCCGCCGAGTCGCCGATTGCTTCTCGAAGCCGCCTCACGCCTGCGTTGAGGCTGTGCTCATAATCGACGAACGTCCCTTCGGGCCAGAGCTCACGGCACAGCTCGTCGCGCGTAACGAGCGTCCCACGTCGATCGATCAGCACAACGAGGAGCCTGAATAGCTGGTTCGGCAGGACGACCGAGTCGCCGTTTCTCCACAGCTCTCCCGACTGCTCGTCAAACTCACAGTCGCCGAACTTCAGCCGTAGGG
>DATKCA010000268.1:0-61626 GCA_035544675.1 Thermoanaerobaculia bacterium
CCGGTAACCGGTAACCGCTCCACGGGCCCCGAGGCCCGAGGCGGAGGCCCGAGGCCCGTCTTTTGCTCACTCACACTCTCGACATGAGCAACGACAACGCAACCGAGTCTGCGCGGACCATCGGCGCGATCATCAAAGACCTCACTGCCGACTTCTCGACGCTCTTCCGCAGCGAGGTGGCGCTGCTGAAGCTGGAGATCAAGGACACGGTGGCGAAACTGGGCGGGGGCACCGCCATGTTCGCCGGATCCGTCGTCTTCGCCCTCCTCGGCGTGGCCTTCCTTTTCGTGACGATCGTGCTCGGGCTGGTGGCCCTGGGCATCCCGGCATGGGTATCGGCGCTCATCATCACGATCGTCCTCTTTGCGGGGGCGGCGATTCTGGCGATGATGGGCAGGAAGAAGTTCGCCGGCGTCAACTTCGTCCCCACGGAATCGATCGATCAGATCAAGTCCGACATCGAGTCGGTCAAAGCGGACATCTCCCGCGTCAGGAGCAGGTAATGGACGATCGTCAGAAGGTGGACATCGAGCGCGCCATCGAGCGCGCCCGCGACGGGGTGAGCGAGCGCATCGATGAGCTGGACCGGCGTCTCCGCACGTCGCTCGATGTGAAGACCATCGCCGGCGAGCATGTGCCGAAGATCATGGCAGGTGGCGCGGTGGTGGGCTTTCTGGTCGGCTTCGGGCTGCCAAAGCTATTGCGCAGGATCGTCGGCATCGGCCTTCCGCTGGCGCTGGTGGCGATGAAAATCCAAAGCGCGCGAAACGGCCAGAGCGAAGGGCACTCCGGCATCGGCCCGGTCGACGACTAGTATTTCTGATTCACCGCACTAGCCATCTCTCACTCTCAGATAGCGCCCCCCCGGCAGCGCGCGAATCCACCCATCCAGCTCGAGCTGCAGCAGCGACTCCGAGACGGCTCCGGCCGTCCGCGACAATTTCGCCGCCAGCGTGTCGAGGTGGGTTCCTTCATCCAGGCTCAGCGCTGCGAGGACCTCGCGCAATGGCTCACCGGGCTGGGACTTCGGGCTCTTCGTCCACGTGAGACCGCCGGGGAGCTCCTCGAGGACATCGTTCGCGTCGTGCACGAGCTTCGCTCCATACTGGATCAGGCGGTGAGTCCCTTCGCTGCCGGGGGCGAAGATCGATCCAGGGACGGCGAACACCTCGCGCCCCTGCTCGGCTGCCATCCGCGCGGTGATCAGCGAGCCGCTCCTCCCGGTCGCTTCGACGATCACGGTGCCTGACGCCAGGCCGGAGATCACCCGGTTGCGGATCGGGAAGTTCTCCGGCCTGGGCGCGAGCCCGGGCGCGAACTCCGTCAGGATCAGACCATCCCGCTCGATGCGCCTCAGGAGCGCGATGTTCGAGCGTGGATAGACGACGTCGATGCCTGTGCCGAGGACGGCGATGGTGGAGCCGCCGGAGTCGAGTGCGGCCTGGTGAGCAGCGGCGTCGATCCCGCGCGCCAGGCCGGACACGATGACCAGGCCGGCCGAGACGAGCTGACGGGCCAGCGTCCCCGCCGCGTTGAGACCGTAGGGCGAGGCCCGCCGGGAGCCGACGATGGCGACGCACGGCTTGGCCAGCAGCGAGGTGTCTCCGAGGAAATGCAGCGCCAGGGGCGGGTCGATGATCTCGCGCAGCAGTGGGGGATACGCGGGCTCATCCAGGGTGAGGACGGAGCTGCGCAGGGGCGCCATCGCGTCGGGGCCGTGAAGGATTAACGGATTCTTCACCAGCCGGGCCTGCTCCGGCGTTACGCTCAACAGGCTCTCGAGCAGTGCGGAAGAAGCGTCGCGCACCGCGCGCAGCGGATCGAAGTACTGGCGGAGCAGGCGTGTCCGATTGGGAGTGAGAAAAGGCAACAGTGACAGAGCGATGTGGAAGTCACGATCGTCAGAATGCATGGGGCAGCCGATGCTGAAGAGGATTCGCAGCCGGCCCGGTCAGGTGAGCACCGTCGAGTATAATCGCGCCCGCCTTGTCCCGCCAATCTGTGCTTCCTCACGACGGCGTAAGGCCCTTCGACCCTTAGGAGATCTCTCTCGATGAAGCGCGCCTTCCTTGCCTCATCATCCCTGCTTCTCGTCGCGGTTCTCACGACGGGTTGTTCGAGCGGGCGGGGGAAGGATGCGGCCGGGACGCAGGAGCAGTTCGGCGTGCGGATGGCGAAGATGAACCTGTGGCGGGAGGCTCTCTTCCGCTTTCAGCGGGTCGTCGAGATCGCTCCGGACGACGCGATGGCGCACAACAATCTCGCGGTGGCCTACGAGGCGAACGGCGACTTCGAGAATGCACTGAAAGAGTACCGCGAGGCCATCCGCCTCGACAGGTCCAACCCGTACATTCAGAAGAACTACAGCCGGTTCGTCGAATTCACCTCGCGAAACCGGAAGCGCCAGCAGCAGAACGCGGCCGCCAGAACCGCAGCCGCGGCCTCCGACGCGTCGGATCGGGCCGCGGAAGCCGCCGCTGATCCGGCGGAGCCCGCCACGGGCCCTCCGGTGGAGCCGCCCATGGCGACTCCCGCGACCGCATCGGGCCCCCCGGTCACGGATCCGCCGGGCTCGGACACCTCGCCCTCTCCCGCCGGCGCCGCGCCGGTGTCCATTCCATCACCCAGTCCCCAGCCGGAGCAGACGCCGCCGCCCGCGGTGAATCCGCCGAAGCCGGACGGAGTCCTCTCATGAAACGTCTCATCCCGCTGGTCGTAGCACTGGTGTCTCTCAACGCGCTGGCCGGAGTGCTGGAAGTGAAGCTGAAGCTCCCGGTGAAGCCGAAGCTGAACATCCTTGGGGACGAGAAGATCGCCATCGCGCCGTTCATCATCGCCAGCAACGAGGAGCGCCGGAACGACCGCGCGGCCAAGGTCGACGTCCAGTCCGAGTTCAACCGCTACATGCGCAAACAGCTCTCCAAGAGCACGAAGATGCGCGTGGTGGAGTTTCCGCCCGTGCAGCTTCCCGCCGGCGACATGAAGGCGCTGGAAGCGAACATCGATTTCTGGAAGTCGATGGGGGCGCGGACGGGCGCTGATTTCATCATCACCGGAGTGGTCGACTTCGACATCAACGACAAGTCGGGCTACAAGACCGAGGAGTATGTGTCGCCGGCCGACGGGCGGACCTTTTACCGGCAGGTGCTCGTGGAGACGACAGGGTTCGTCTTCGACATCGACATCGCCGTGTTCAATGCCGATACAGGCGAGAAAGTGGTGGAAGAGAACTTCCGCGACTTCAAGGAATTCGACCAGCGCAACTACGACGAGATCCTCGGACTCTTCGAGAACCTGCGGGCGCTGGAGAGCCAGCTCGTCGGCATCTTCGTGTCGCAGGAGACTTCCGCGACGCGTTACGTGTTCAGCGATTGACGCCACGCTGGCCGGGGAGGCCTCTTGAAGCGACTGATCGTAGCTGCCGCGGTGATCCTGTTGTCTGCCTTGCCGGCCTATCCGTTCGGCAAGAACAAGATCGTCTACGACAAGTTCACCTGGAACATCTATCACTCCACGCACTTCGACGTGTACTTCTACGACGAAGCGCGGGGATCGCTGCAGCGTGTAGTGGACAGCGCCGAGAGCGCGTATCTGGAGCTCTCCCAGAAATTCAACTTTCAGATCTCGAAGAAGATCCCGCTCATCTACTACCACACGCATTCCGCGTTCGAGCAGACGAACGTCATGCTCAATTTCATACCGGAGGGGGTCGGTGCCTTCGCCGAGCCGGCGCGCAACCGCATGGTTCTGCCGATCGACATGAGCGACGACCAGCTCCACCAGCTGATCCTCCACGAGCTGACGCACATCTTCGAGTACGAGATCCTCTTCCAGGGCAAGCTCGGCAAGACGATCTCGGCCAACCCGCCGACGTGGTTCATGGAAGGGCTGGCGTCGTTCATGGCTCAGGACGAGAACGCGCGCGACCGCATGGTCCTGCGCGACGCGGTGGTCAATGACCGCATCCCGACCATCACGCGCAACCCGCAGGGGTACTTCGCCTACCGCTTCGGCCATTCCGTCTTCAAGTACATCGTGCAGACGTACGGGTGGGACGGGCTGCGCGACTTCATCTATGAATACCGGAATACGCTCGGCAGCAACGTCGACAAGGCGCTGAAGCGAGCCTTCGACGTCACGCCCGACGAGTTCGACACCCGCTTCCGCACCTGGCTCCGCAAGCAGTACCTGCCGGCGCTCGTGGCCAAGGGCGAGCCGCAGGAGTACGGCGACCCGTTCCGGATCAACCCTGACGTCAACAGCGCGGAGATCTCTCCGGTGCCTTCGCCTTCCGGCGACCTGCTGGCCGGGTTTACCACGTACAAGGAAGACGTCGACGTGGTCCTCTTCAACATCCCCGAGCGCAAGCTCCTCAAGAACCTCACCAGCGGCTACACCAGCCGGTACGAGTACCCGATCGCGCAGTTCTTGACGACGGCGCCGGTCATGGGCCGCGACATCGCCTGGTCGCCCGACGGCGATGCGGTGGCGCTGTTCGTCCGCCGCGAGCGCGGCCGCGACCTGCTGATGATCAATCCGATCAGCGGCAAGATCATCCGCACCGTCCCCATGGACATCGAGCAGCAGCTCTCGCCGTCGTTCTCGCCTGACGGACGCCATGTCGCGTTCTCCGGTTTCGTCGGCGACCACTCCGACATTTTCATCTACGAGCTCGAGGGTGGCACGGTCCGGAACATCACCAATGATCGCTTCTTCGACGCCGCTCCGGTCTTCTCGCCCGACGGCAAATGGCTCGTCTACTCGTCCGTCGTCGACTCCAGCTCGAAGCTGTTCCGCCTGAACCTCCAGAATCCGGGCGAGCGTTACCAGATCACCACCGGCTCATCGAACGACATGGACGCCTGGTTCAGCCCCGACGGCAAGCGGATCTTCTTTTCGTCGGACAGGCAGACCGGCCGCACCGGCCCCGACGGCGCCGGCAAGAGCGAGGGTGAGGTGGAGGGCGATGGCCAGGGTGAGGGCGAGATGCGCGCCGGCGCAATCCCCGAGTCAGACCTGGAAGGAGGGACGGCCGAGGCGGGCAATTTCGCGGCCTTCAACATCTACTCGATCCATCTGGAGACCGGCCAGATGCTGCAGTACACCGACGTCATCGGTGGCTGCTTCACCCCGGTCGTCTTCACCGGGACGAACAACCGCGAGCGGATGGTCTTCTCCTCGTACTACAAGGGACAGTGGCGGCTGTTCTCGACCACGACGGACAAGCCTGTCGGCGAGCCGGTCATGATCGCTCTGTCGACCACGCCGGTCGTGCCGGAGGAGAGAACCATCTTCCGTCCCGGCTCGGAGTTCGTCATCGACGAGGAGAAGATCGAGCGGGCCGGGGGCTTCAAGCTGTTCATCGACAACGTCGACGTCAACGCCGGCGTCAGTTCCGACCAGCTCTTCGTCTCCCGGTCGATCATCTACATGAGCGACATGCTGGGGAACCGCCGCTTCGTGGCTTCGCTGGACTCGGTCTCGTCGTTCTCGAATTTCGATTTCATCTACTTCGATCTGCAGCGGCGCCTGAACTGGGGCTTCCGCGTCTTCGACAGCCGCTCCTTCTACCTCGAGCCGGACTACAACCGCGGTCTCCTCGAGCGCGGCCGGCAGGACTACCGGGAGACCGGCGCTCTCGGCCTGATGAGCTATCCGTTCACGCGGTATCACCGGCTGGACGTCGGCTCCGGCTACATCAGCCGCCAGTACACGTTCCCGTTTTTCGACGAGAACGGCAACCTGCCCGTGCTTCGCCACAACTTTCCGCTGGTGAGCACGACGTTCTCCGGCGACAGCTCGGTGTTCAAGTTCTTCGGGCCGGTCTCGGGCCGTCGATACAACCTCAGCGCGTCGTACGCTCCGGACATCGACGAAGGCGGAACGCTGAGCGCCGACTATCAGATGGACTGGCGCGAGTACTACCAGCTCAGCTCCCGCACGGTGCTCGCGGCGCGGCTCTTCGTCGGGTATTCCAGCGGCAGTTTCTCCAACTTCTACTACTTCGGCGGGCTGAACACGCTCCGCGGACAGGACTTCCGATCGGTGATCGGCAACCGCGCTGCCTTCGCCAACTTCGAGTTCCGATTCCCGTTCATCGACATTCTAGCGACGCCGGTCCTGGCCCTGCAGCAGGTACGGGGCGTCCTCTTCTTCGACATCGGCGGCGCGAATTTCAACGGCCTCGATCTGAACACGGGCGAGAAGTATCAGTTCATGGAGGACGGCCGGCTCAAGCACGGCCTGGCCTCGGTCGGATACGGGCTGTCCTTCAACTTCTGGGGTCTGGAGCTGCACTGGGACTTCGCCAAGCAATACAACCTCAAAGAGACCTCGGGCAACTATCGCACGAGCTTCTGGATCGGACAGACCTTCTAGTGTAGTGCGTCGCACTAGATCGCAGAATCTACGATCTCCTCACGCGGCGCGTGGCGCGCGCCGCCGGTCCGCGATCGTCTGGCGGAAGAACTTGAGCAGGGCCTTTTCTTCGATGGAGTGCCCGGTGCGCGCGACCGGACTCCCTTTGCGCGTCTTCCTGAGTCCTTCCATCGGCTTCCCGCTCATGTATTCGTCGATGAGGCGCGGGCAGATGTAGGAGGCTCGGCAGACCGCCGGCGTGTTCCCGAGCTGCTGCGCGGTGGCCTCGATGGCCTTTTTCACCTTTCGCTTCCTCTCGGTCTTGCTGGCACCCTGGCCCTGCCAGGCCAGTGTGATCGAGCAGAGCAGCGTCCCCGCCCACGTGCGGAAGTCTTTGGCGGTGAAGTCCTCTCCCACGATCGCCTGGATGTA
Source organism: Thermoanaerobaculia bacterium (assembly GCA_035544675.1). GTDB lineage: Bacteria > Acidobacteriota > Thermoanaerobaculia > Gp7-AA8 > Gp7-AA8 > DATKCA01. Next base: position 6,790 of record DATKCA010000268.1, read on the forward strand.
GTCGTTCACATGGCGGTCCTTGACACCGACGAAGCGGTCGCCGTTCGCGAACTGAAACAGCTCCTCTCCGGTGCCGCGGCGCTTGAGCCGGCGGACGACGGCGGCCACATCCTTGTCCCGCACGTTCTTGCTGTGTTTTTTCTTCCACTTTCCGACGTAGTCGAAGCTGATGACGTCCCCGCCCTTTACCTTGACGTGATTGCCCCGGACGGTCGTCAGCCCGTAGGTGAGCTCCGACTTGGCGCTCTTGGCGTTGCCGACACGGAAGAAGCCCTGATCGATGAGGCGCACGATGGACGCGAGGACGTGCTCGCGACTGAGATCGTCGCGTTTGAGGTCGGCCCGGATGCGCGAGCGGAGACGCGGCAGCGCGTCGCCGAACTCCACGACGTGGCGGAACTTCGCCTCCTCGCGCTGCTGACGGAAGCGGGGGTGGTAGAGATACTGCGTGCGACCCTTCTTGTCGACGCCGACGGCCTGCAGAGGAGACGAGTCGGCGCGGGCGATCCGCACCCGCTGCCAGGCCGGCGGGATCCGAAGCCTGCCGATGCGCGCGACCGTCTTCTCGTCTCTGACCGGGTTGCCGTCGGATTTCCGGTAGGTGAATCCGGCCTGCTTGCTCCCTTCGCGGCGGATGCCGTGGTGATCGAGCTGCCACCGTCGCCTCACACCGCGGATCCGCATATGCGTGCGGATTTTGCGAGAATGGTGCCCTTTTGGAACTGCTGCAGACTGCGCCACTTCCGTTGACGGGCGCCCAGCGCCTTCTCCTGCTCGTCACCACCGTCGTCATCGGGCTGACCCGGTTTCTGGCGGTGGCGAGCACGTTCTGGGACTGGGACGAGGCGCAGTTCGCGCTTGCCGTTCGCGACTATGACGTCGTCCAGCACCAGCCGCACCCGCCCGGTTTTCCGTTGTACATCGGTCTGGCCAAACTCGTGGCCGAGGTCGCGCCGAGCGAATTCCGAGCGCTGCAGTCGGTCACCGTCGCGGCGGCCATCGCGCTCTTTCCGCTGCTCTTCTGGCTTGGCCGCGAAGCGCGCTTCCCCTTTCACATCGCTTTCCTGGGCAGCGTCCTCACGGTGTTTCTGCCGAGTGTCTGGATCTTCGGCGGCGCGGCGTTCAGCGACGTCCCCGGCCTGGCGCTTTCGGTGGCCGCGTGCGCGCTGTTGCTGCGCGGCTGTCGTGGCGCGCACGCGTATCTGGCGGGCGCCGTCGTGCTCGGGCTTGCCGCATCGATCCGCCCGCAGGCTCTGATCATCGGCGCGGCCCCCGCCGTCATGGCCACCGTGTGCCGCGCGCGCGTGTCGTGGAGGACGGTCTTCGCCGGTGCGGCGCTCGGCGCGGCGGTTCTCACGATCAGCTACGGCGGCGCTGCGCTGGCATCGGAGTCGGTCGCCGGATACCGCCAGTCCGCGTCGTGGCTGCGGGGTTACCTGCGCGAGGTCGACTCATTCCTCAGCCCGGGAAGGCCTCCCCTGACCTCCCTCGGCGACGACTTCTCGGTGGGTGCGATCCGCGGACCGGCGCGAACGGTGAAGGCGATCGTCGTGGCGGCGCTGATCGGCGCGATTCTCTCGTTCATTCGCCGCAGCCCCGGAGCATGGATCATGCTGGCGGTGTTCCTGCCGTTCAACATCTTCGCGTGGCTGATGCTCGACCTGTACAGCATCTCCCGCTACGCAGTCAGCTTCGCTCCGTTGTACGGGTTTCTCGCCGTCGAAGGCATGGCGGCGGTTCTCAGCGTGTTCGGCCGGCGCGCGGTGACGCTCGTGACCATGATGATCGGCGCGGTCGTGGCGATCCTCATCAATTGGACTCTTCCCGCGCTGACCGTGCTGAGGACCACTCCCGCTCCGACCGCTGCCGCCACGCAGTGGATCGCCCGGAACGTTTCTCGCGATGCCACCGTTCACGCGCAGTTCGGCATGCAGCCGTTCGCCCGGTACGCGTTGCCGGGATGGAGGGTGGTCCGGTTCGACGATCAGCTGCCGATCGAGAAGGTGCGGCGCTCCGATGTCGTCCTCAGGGAGGGTGCGGCGATGGCGGATGATCGGCACACCTTCGTCCGCGAGCGGGACAGGCTCTTCGACGTCGTCCGCCGCCGTTACTTCGAGGCTTCGGTCATCCGCGGCGGCTCCGCCGCCGTGTTCGGTGACGGCTGGTACGGCGAGGAGAACGTGGGCTACGACCAGTGGCGGTGGATGGGCCGGCGGGGCGTGATCGAGCTGCCTGCGGCCGGAAGCCGCGCGCGATTGATGCTGAAAGGGTCCGTGCCCGCGCAGATGGTTCCGCAGAAACCGGTGGTGGAAGTCAGGCTGAACGGCAGTATCGTGGACCGCATCACCGTCGCGGAGGCCGACTTCTCGCGGAGCTGGGTCGTTCCCTCGAACGCGGACGGAACGAACATTCTCGAGCTGAGCGTGACCGCGGTGTTCAACCCCGCGCGCGAAGGGCTTTCTGACGACCCCCGCGATCTCGGATTCCAGCTCGTGACCTACGGGTGGAAGCCTGAATGAGCGCACTGTCGCCGAGGGAGAAGCTGCTGCTGCTGACAGGGACCGCGCTGATCGGGGTGACGCGCGTGTTCGCTGCGTCGCGGACGATGTGGGAGTGGGACGAGGCCCTCTTTGCCGCGGCCGTGCACGACTACGATCTCATGAATCACACTCCCCATCCGCCAGGTTTCCCTCTTTTCATCGGTCTGGCGAAGATGGTCCATCTCGTTGTCGACTCCGAGTTTCGGGCTTTGCAGGTGGTTGCCGTCGCCGGTGCGATCGCGCTCTTCCCGGCCGCCTTCTTCCTGGGGCGCGCGCTCCGATTCTCGTTTCGAACCTCGTTTCTCGCGGCGCTCGTGTTCCTGTTTTTCCCGAACACGTGGTACTTCGGCGGAACGGCATTCAGCGACGTTCCTGCGCTTGCTCTGGCCCTGGGCGGGTGTGCCGCGATGATTCACGGGGCATCGGATCGGCGCGCGTTCTTCGCCGGCGCCGTCCTCCTCGCTCTCTCCCTCTCCATCCGCCCGCAGAACGCACTGCTGGCTCTTGCTCCCGGCATCTACGCGGCGTGGCGCACGATGCGAGTCTCATGGAGGACCATTGCTGTCAGCGCCGTCGCAGCGGCGGTCATCGTTGCCGCGAGCTACGGCTTGGCCGCTCTGGCCTCTGGCTCGGTGAGCGGTTCTCTCTCGACGATAGAGAGACAGCGAGTCTACGTCCAGACCACCGACTCGTGGCAGAGCGCCGGGCGGGCGCCGCTCCGCGAGCTCGCCAAGGACTTCCTCCTCGCGCCGATGCGCGGCGATGATCGCGCCGCTGTGACGGGCTGTCTCGCACTGGCGGGGATTCTGGCGGGTGTCATCGGCCGCAACCGTTTCGGCGTCACGATGACGCTGTTGATCTTTGCCCCCCTGGCTCTCTTCAGCTGGCTGATGCTCGACATGAATGCCGTGACGCGCTACTCGGTGAGCTACAGCGCCGCTCACGCGCTGCTGGCGGCCGCCGGTGTGGCAGCGCTGACCGCGTTCCCGGGCCGCTGGGCGGGTGCGCTGGAGATTGTCATGATGTCCATTCTCGCGGCGGCGTTCGCGTCGTGGACGCTGCCGGCGATCCGCGAAGTCCGCTCGCGCCCTGCGCCGTCCTTTGCCGTCATCGACGAGCTGAAGCGATCGGCTCCACAGGAGGCCAGCCTCTTCGTCTCCCATGGTCTCGGGCCCTTCTTCTACTACCTCCTTCCGGGCCGGGATGTCACCTACGTGGAAGGGGTGACGGAAATCCCCGCCGATGCGACCGGATTTCTGGCCATCGACCACTCCATCGTTGCGCAGCGCGGCGGGAAGAGATTCGTTCGCGACGACGGTCGCACGTGGCAGATCGCGAGAAGGCGCTATTACGTAGCCTCCCTCGTCCCTCTCCATGCCATCGCCAGATTCGGCGAGGGCTGGTATGGCGACGAGACGTACGGCACCCGGACCGTGCGCTGGATGTCGGCCAGAGGAGAGGTCTCCCTGCCGCCCTCCCCCGGTCGAACGCTGCTGATGCTCGACATCGAGGTTCCCGAAGAGCTCGTCGCGGCGCGGCCGGCGATCTCGGTGACGCTCAACGGCCGCGCCCTGGGCCGGATCGAGGTGGCCGGCGTGTACACGAAGCGGCAGTGGCACGTCGAGGCCCGGCCCGACGGACGGAATCAGCTCGTCATCACGATTGACAGAGTCTTCAATCCCGCGCGCGACGCCGGCCGGACCGACCCTCGCGACCTGGGGTTGAAGCTGCTCGATTACGCGTGGCGGCCAGCCGGATGAAGATCGATTTCGGCGCGGCACTTCCGCCGCTGACTCCAGGCCAGCGGCGACTGCTGATTGCGGTCAGCGTGGCGGCCGCCCTCACGCGGCTGCTCAGCCTGGCCCGCACGCCGTGGGATTGGGACGAGATCCTCTTCTCACTCGGCCTCCGCGAGTTCGACGTCGCCAAGCACAATCCCCATCCGCCCGGCTTTCCGCTGTACGTCGTCTCGGCCAGGGTCTTTCGCCTCTTCGGGCTCAGCGACTTTCATTCTCTCCAGGCCGTGAACCTGGTGGCCGCCGTTCTCATCTTTCCCGTCACGGTCTTCCTCTGTCGCGAGCTCCGGCTCCGCTTCGGGACCGCGCTCAGCGCCGCCCTGCTGCTGGCGTTCATGCCGAACGTATGGTTCTTCGGCGGGACTGCCTTCAGTGACGTCCCTTCCATGGTGCTGGTCATGGCCGCGTCGGGATTCCTCATGCGAGGCGCGCGCGACGGCCGTTCCTATCTCGTCGGAGCTGCGCTTCTCGGCATCGCCGCGGGATATCGCCCCCAGAACCTGATGGTGGGAGCGGTCCCAGCGCTCCTGGCCACCGTCTTTCAGATCAGACGGCGCCAGGCCGGCCGGGTCGCCGCGGCAATCGCGATCGGCGCTGTGATCATCGCCGGCAGTTATGCGGGGGCCGCCATCGCAACCGGCGGATGGTCGCGCTACGCCACGGCGATCCGCCTTCACCGCGAATACATCGACAAGATCGACTCGTTCCGCGCGCCGCTGCGCCCCACGCTGAGCGGAGTCTCCGACGACTTTTTCGTGCGGCCCTTTCGCGTGGCTCCGATCAACTGGACACTGGCCCTGTTGAGCCTCGTATCGATCGCCGTCTCCGTCGTGCGCCTGCGCTGGCCCGTGCTGATCGCACTGGCGGCATTCCTTCCGTTCTGGATCATGGCGTGGCTCATCCTCGATTTTCACAGTACGAGCCGCTTCTCGATCGCGTGGATGCCTCTGCTGGCAATCCTGGCCGGCGACGGAATCTGGCTGATCGGCGCGCTGGCCAGGCGAGCGCAGACCACCCTGGCGTCGGTCATGACTCTGGCGCTGACGATCGCCATGTCGCTCTGGACGCTGCCGGCACTCGAAGTGGTGCGCCGCTTCCCGTCACCCCCGCTGCAGGCGGTGGACTGGATCCTCCAGTACGCGAACCGGTCGGCGCGCCTCTACGTGCACAAGAGCATGGCGCCCTATGCCGCGTATTACCTGGGCCACTATGAAGTGGAGGTCTCAGATGGCGCGCCTGCGGCCAGGCTGAGCAGACAGCTGGCCTACTACCTCACAGAGCGACAGACTGAGCTCGGCCCGGCGCACCAGTTCCGTTTCGCCCGCGGAAACCTCTGGAACATCGTGCGCCGCCGCTACTTCGTGGTGTCCGTCGTTCCGCTCAGCGGCCAGCCGGACTTCGTCTCGGGCTGGTACGACGAGGAGTCGTCGGGAGGCTCCACATGGCGATGGATGGGGAAGAGAAGCGTCACACTGTTGCCACGGCTCCGCCGGCCGGCCCGCCTCGACCTTCGTTTCTCGATCCCGAGGAGCCGGGCGGGCCCGCCTCCGCGTGTGACGATCCAGCTCAACGGCGATGTGCTCGATGCGTTCACCGCCGGCGAGCCCGCGGTGGAGCGATCGTTCGCGATCGACAGGCCGGCGCTGCGCGATCGGAACGAGCTGGTGATCGAGATCGATCGCGTCGTCAACCCGCTCGCGGCGGGACTGAGCGGCGACCCCAGGGACCTCGGCCTCCGGCTGGAGCGGCTCGAGTGGATCAGTATCGATGGGTAGTTGTTAGATTCCTGGAGCCGAAGTCTTCTCAAGGCTTGAACTGAATGGGAATGCCCATCCACGTCTTGACGCGCTTGCCGTCCTTCATCGCCGGAGCGAACTTGGTCGACCGCACGGCGCGGACGGCCGCCTCGTCGAAGCCGAGCCTGCCTTCCCCTTTGAGGATCTTCACGTCGATGACGTCGCCGGTCTCGGAGATGAGCGCGCTCACGAGGACCGTTCCGGTGATGCGCTGCCGTGCCGCAAGCGGCGGATAGATCGGCTGGGCCACGCGAACGACTTGAGGCTGCACGTCGAGCGCGGATCCTTCGACGACGTCGCCTTCGCGGATGACCGGCGCGGCGGGAACGACCGGTGCGGGCGGCTGTGTCTCTGTCTGTGTCACCACGACCGGGGGCGCGGTTGTCGCCGTGACGACCTGCGACGCCGTTTCCGTCATGGTCGCCGTCGCTGATTCGTCGGAGAGACGGAGCGCTTCCCTCCGGAGCTGGTCGAGCTGCGACGCGGTCAGCGGGCGCTCCTCCACCCGCTCCGCCGGAGGCGGAGCGGCGTTGGTCGTCCCGACCGGAGCGTTCCTGGCCTGGCTCTGCCGCAGCTCGCGCGTGTATTCGGCCTGAAGCTTGGCCAGCTCCTGCTGCAGCTTCTGCTTGACCGCGTCTTCGAACGCTTTCTTGGCCGCCTCGTCGCTCGCCGCGCCCGGCGCGCCGGAAGCGATCACCGCGGGCGCCGGCGAAGCCGTCTCCGGAGTGGCGGTGGCGACGAGCGGCTCGACGACGGGTGGGGGAACGGGGGTGACGGCGGGTGGTGTGACCGTGCTGGCCAGATTCATCATCGTGGCCGGAGCGGGAGTCTGTTTGGAGCCGAGGATGAGCCAGGCGCCGATGCCGGCGGCTGCGAGCACCGTGGCGGCGGCGATCGCCAGGACCAGCCGCCCGCGCCCCTTCGCGCCCGCGGCCAGGACCGGCACGGCTGGCTGAGCGGGTGGCGCGTCGGCAGGCGGGGGGGGAGCGGCGAGCGCGGCGAGGTACGGCGCGATATTCGTCTTCGTCTCGCGTTCGCGGTCGAGCGTCTCCCCTTCGAGCTCTTTCTTCAGCAGCGTGCTGAGATAGAACGCCAGATTGAACGTCGTCGCCGCGTACCTGCCGCTGTTGACGAGTGTGGAGAGCGCATTCTTCATGTCCGCGACCGTGGCGTAACGCGCCGGCGGATCGATGGCCAGAGACTTCTCGATGATGGCGCGGATGTCGTCCGGCATCGGTGTTCCGGCCATCGTCCTGGTCGCGCGTACCGCCTGGGCGAACGCGCTGGCGTTCGCTGCATCGGGCGGTTCTTCGCCCGTCACCACCAGGTACAGAATCGCACCGAGGGAAAACACCTCGGATGCCTTCGTGGGAAGGCCCGACTGCTGATACTCCGGCGCGAAGTAGCGCGCCAGATCGGTTGCCACACGCAGCGAAGAGACGATGCCGCGGCCGAGCTGCTGGCCGGCCACGCGGATCTCGCCGCCGTCGGTGATCCAGACGAACTGCGGGATCAGCGCTCCATGAGTCAGCCGTTCGCCGGCCATACGGAGCTCCTCGGTCGTGGCCAGCGAAAGCGCGACTTTCTCGGCGATGACGATGGCCTGCTCGATCGGAATCGGGTGCGGTGTCGAGCTCGTGCCGCCGCGAGCGCGGTCGATGATGTGACGGAGCGAGCGGCCGCCGGCATACTCATGCGCGATGAACGTCGTGCCGGCGAGGCTGTCGATCGTCTGGTTCCTTACGAAGGACGTGCCGCTCAGGCTGGGGACGATCTGCCGCGCCGTCCACGCCGCCGCGGAGAGCGCCTCGCGGTTTCCGCCGATGAATCGCCGCAGAGCGACCGTCGCGCCGAGCGAGTCGTTCTCGATGCGCGCGGCACGCCACAATTCGCTCAGCCCGTCGCCTTCCAGTCTCTTGAAGAGAATGAAATGGCCGAACTGTTCGTAAGCCTTGGACTTTGCTGCCATGACCGACTCCGAACGAGGTTATTTGCTATTTGGACCGATTCAGAATACACCGAACCGCGGGCCTGAGGAAGAAAATAACTAACGCCTTGCGCTACGGCTGAGCCGGCTGTGTGGCCGTCTTGGCCGCCGCCGCACGCTGGTCCCGGTACCACTGTCGCTGGTACTTCTCGACATTGCGGTTGTGCTCATCGAGGTTCGTCGAGAACGCGTGAGAGCCATCCTGCTTCGAAACGAAGTAATAGTAGTTCGTCGTCGACGGCGCCGCTGCAGCGCGGAGCGAGGCCAGCCCCGGATTCGCGATCGGCCCGGGCGGTAGTCCGCGGAACCGGTAGGTGTTGTAAGGCGAGTCGATCTGCAGGTCTGGCTTGCGGATGTTGCCGTCCCAGCGGCCTTCGAGCTTCAGCGCATAGATCACTGTCGGATCGGCGCCGAGAAGCATGCGTTTGCGGATGCGATTCAGGTAGACGGATGCGATCACGGGCCGTTCCTGCGGGAGTCGCGCCTCCGTCTCCACGATCGACGCCAGCGTCACCGTCTGGTGGAGATCGAGACCGGTGGTGATGAAGGCCATCTCGTCGGTGAAGCTCTTGCGGAAGTTCGCCACCATGGCCTCGACGATCGTCAGGGCCGGAGTGCCGGGATCGAACTTGTAAGTGTCGGGGAACAGATAGCCTTCCAGCGACGCGGCTTCCGGCGCGATGTCCCGCACGAGATCGACGTCCTCGGTGATCCGGTTCCACTCCTGCGCCGTCCCGAGCCCCTCGGCCGAGAACAGTCTGCCGACGGCGAACCGGTCGAGACCCTCGCGAATCGTCACCGTTCGCAGGACGACATCGCCGCTGATCAGCTTCTCGAGAACGTCCACGGGTGAGAGCGGCCGGTCGAACTCGTACACGCCGGCTTTGACTGAGTCACGGCTGCGGACGAGCTTCATGTAGACGAGCGGAACGTATTCGTCCCGCAGGACGCCTGCCGACTGGAGTTGGCGGAGAACGCCTGCGGTGCGGGAGCCTTTGCGGATCTCTACGCGTTTGCGTTGCTCCGAGTACCCCCTGTACGGCGAGTGGAGCGCGCTCCAGAAGAACCAGCCCGCACCGGCCAGCAGCACGACGCCGAAGAAGAGGATCGTGAAGAGCGATCCCGCATATCTGCGGCAGCCGCGGCGGGGAGGGCTCCGGCGAGCCGCTATGGCTTCCTCCCGGCGCCATCGATGTAAGACTGAAGGATCACGGCAGCGGCATACATGTCGATGTCATTCCGCCCTCGTTGCGGTTTGCGACCCCCGGCGCGGAGCCGCGAGGTCGCTTCCACGGTACTGAGGGTCTCGTCCCAGAGGACGACCGGTTTGCATGTTCTCTGCCGCAGGCGCTCGGCGAAATCGCGGAACTTCCTCTCCCCTGCGTCCGACCGCGCCCGGCGGGCAATTCCGACGACCAGGGTATCCACGCCGATCTGGCGCGCCAGGGCGTCCAGCTTCCCCAGGGCCGAGGAGTCGTTCTCGATGACCGAGTGCGGAGTGGCCAGAATGCCGGACTCGCTCACGGCGATTCCGATGCGGCGCCCGCCGTAGTCGATGCCCATCAGCGACACGCGGCCGATTCTACGTCACGGCCTGAATTACAATGGCCGCTCCAAGAGGCACTCTCATGAAGAACTTCAACCTCGACGCCATTCTCGAGGCGATGCTCAAGATGTCCGATCGCGTGTCGGACCTGAACTTCTCAGTTGGACGGCAGCCGCAGGTCGAGGTGGACGGACAGCTCGTTCCGGTCAACTTCCCGGGACTGCCCCGGCTGACTCCCTTTCAGACCGAGATGATCGCGATGCAGATGCTGCGGGGCGACCGCGACGCGGTGCGCACGCTCGTGGAGAACGGCTCGGTCGACATCTCCTATTCGATTCCGGGCAAGACGCGCTTCCGCGTCAACATCTTCTCGCAGCGCGGGACCTATGCGATCGTGTTGCGGGTCATTCCGGACGGGATTCCTTCGCTCCAGTCGCTGCGCATGCCGGCGGAGTTGTTCAACATTCCCGGCCTGAAGAACGGGATCGTCCTGGTGACCGGTCCGACCGGATCGGGCAAGTCGACGACACTGGCCGCGATCATCAACGAGATCAACCAGAACTACCCCGTGCACATCCTCACGATCGAGGATCCGGTCGAGTTCATGCACCGGCACGTGAAGGCCACCGTCAACCAGCGCGAGGTCGGCTCGGACACGAAGAACTTCGCGCTGGCGCTGCGCGCCGCGCTGCGCCAGGCGCCGAAAGTCATCCTCATCGGTGAGATGCGCGACGTGGAGACGATCGAGATCGCCATGGAGGCGGCCGAGACCGGCCACCTCGTCTTGTCCACGCTCCACACCATCGACGCCGCGAAGACCGTCGATCGCATCATCGGCGTGTTCCCCAAGGATCAGGAGCCTCAGATCCGGACGCGATTGTCTCAGTCGTTCCGCTACGTGATCTCGCAGCGGCTTCTTCCGAAGATCGGCGGCGGACGCGTGGCCGCCCTGGAAGTCCTGAAGTCGACGATGCGCACGCGGGACTACATCCTGAAAGGTGAGAACGAGGGCCGCTCCCTCACAGACGCAATGCACGACGGTTCCGTGGACGGCATGCAGACGTTCGACGACGTCATCGAGAGGCTGTGGAACGAGGGCGTCATCACCAAGGAGACCGCTCTGGCCTACGCCACGAACCCGACCAATCTAGCTCTGCGCATGACCGACGAGCCGGCTTCCGCCGAACCGAAGCGCGGCGATGAGTCGATGGCCGGACTCCTCGAGTAGAAGACGATGATCAAGCTCTCCTGCCCCTCCTGCCAGAAGCCGCTGTCCCTCGACGAGACGAAGCTCCCGATGAAGGAAGTGAGCTTTCCGTGTCCGGTCTGCAAGACCAAGCTCACAGTCGACCGCCGAACCCTCGGGCAGGGTGCCGTTGCAGCCACCGCGGGGAGTGCTCCCGCTCCTGCGCCCCCCGCTGATGACGATGACCAGGACGACAACGAGAACGAGTTCGGGACGAAGGCATTCATCGTGGGGGACGATCACGCGGCGCTGCGGCAGGCCGCCAAGCTGATCGGCTTCCTGCCGGTCGTCTACTCCAGCGCCGAGCAGGCCCGCGATCGTTACATGCAGGAGCTGCCGCAGGTGATCCTGCTGAATCCGCCGCAGATGACGCCGCCGCCGCTCGAAGACATGCAGCCGATCATCTCGCTCTCGCCCGCCGACCGGCGCAAGTCATTCTTCATTCTCTTTTCAGACAATCTGCGCACGCTCGACGGCAACGCGGCCTTCCTCTATGGCGTCAACCTCGTCGTGGCTCAGAAGGACGTGGCCAACTTCCCGCAGATCTACAAGGAAGCGGCGACCTTCCACGAGCGGCTCTACGCCAACATGCATGCGGTGTTGCGCCAGGTGCAGGGGAGTTAGGAGAGACCAAATCACAGTTCACAGTTCACAGAGGAAGGGTCTCCTGTGAACTGTGAACTCTACTGGCCCTGCAGACCTTCGGGGTACTGCACGAAGACGCCGGCGGAGAATAGGATGTCGTCGTTGAAATTCGTCGTCGCACCACCGGGGCTGGACGAGTTCGCTTCAAATCCGCCGCTGCCGTCGGATGTTCCGTTCCGGCCGGCTGACCAGATCAGGTATTCGGCTGCTGAGGCCGTGGCGCCGAAGGCCTCGCTGGTGCGAAGGCGCCAGCGGTTGCCCCACGCGTCGTCGGCAGGCATGAGCTTGATGTACGTCGGAACGAGCGCGCTGGAGAGCTGCGCTACGGTGACTTCGTTGGAGCAGACGGCGATGATGCTCAGCGCTCCGGCCGCGTTGTAGCGATTGACGTCCGTGGCGCGCGCCTCCCAGGCGGTGGCCACGGTGCGCATGTCGGTCATGGTGCGCTTCTGTTTGGCCCTCTGCAGGGCGCCGAGCAGATTGGGGATCGCAATCGCCGCGAGAATGCCGATGATCGCGACCACGATCAGGAGCTCGATTAGCGTGAACCCTCTCTCTTTTCGCATGACTGTTCTCGGTTGTGACGCGAAGACGGGACCCATCGTCCGTCGCGCCGTGCCGTGCCGCTCGATTTCTGCCTCTGCGCTCCGTTGTTGGATACAAAAAAGAACGGGCGTTGTCGCCAACGCCCGTTCGGTGAAAACCCGCTTCGTGCTACTGGCTCTGCACGCCTTCCGGATACTGAACGAACACACCGTTGGTAAAGACGATGTCGTCGTTGAAGTTGGTGGTAGCACCACCCGGGCTCGCCGCGGTGGCGTCGAAGCCGACGGTCGTACCGGCCGTCGAGCCGTTCTTGGCGGCCGACCAGATGATGTAGTTCTGCGCCGGGGCGACCGCGGCCCACGCCTGGTCGGTCTGGAATTTATACAGGTTGCTCCAGCCGTCCTTGGCCGGAAGCAGCTTGATGTACGTCGGCACGAGCCCGCTCGAGAGATCGTCGCCCGAGACCTGGTTGGTGCACAAGGCGAGGACGCTCAGCGCGCCAGCAGCGTTGTACTTGTTGACGTCCGTCGCGCGCGCTTCCCAGGCCGTCGCGATCGTACGCATGTCAGCCATCGTCCTCTTCTGCTTCGACCGCTGCATGGCGGTGAGCAGGTTCGGAATGGCGATGGCCGCCAGGATGCCGATGATCGCCACGACGATCAGCAGCTCGATGAGAGTGAAGCCCTTCTGTTTCCTTGTCATTCAATCCCTCCTTTGAGATTGACCCTCTAAGCGCAACCGATGTACCAAGGGGCCTCTTGAGAGGAAGTAATCTGAAATGAGAGGTTTACGAATATGACGGCACGCGCCGGAGGCCTCAAAGTGACGGTTTTAGGGAGGCTTGCTGACACTTTGTGTCACTTCTGAAAACGCGAACGCGGCCACCAGCCGGCGGGTGAATTCCACCCCCTGCTGGAAGTAATCGACCCGAATGCGTTCATCGGTCGAATGGATCGACTCGCTCTGAAAAAAATCGATGGGAAACGGGTTGATGCCGTACGCGGCGATTCCCCGCGTCCGGAGGAACCTCGAGTCGTTGAATGACTTGACCAGCACTTCCGTTCCGACCCGCGCGCCATAGGCGCGCTCCGCCTCGAGGCGGAGCAGGTCGTAGAGCGGCGTCTCGGTCGAGGAGATCGGAACCGGGCCTTCCTTGCGCACGATCCTGCCGATGCGCACCCCGAACGGGCGCACCTGACTCTCCAGCCAGCGCAGTCGCTGGTCGGGATTCTCGTCGGGCAAATTCAGGAGAAGCGTTCGCATGGTGAAGCCGTCTTCGGCGCGGACCACCCCGTCGGCCCAGACGAGATTCTGCGCGACCTCTCGATAGCCGGCAGGAAGCCGCCAGAAGCGGCCGTTGGCGATGGTGCGATCGATGTCCTCGAGGTCCATCCGGAACTCGATGCGTTGGGGAGCGATGTCGGCGAGGAAACGGCGCACCTCCGGCAGGACGCGGTGAGCCTCCCGCGAGATGAACCACGGCTCGAGGGCGATGCGCGCGCGCTGCAGCGCCTCCCGGTTGCCGGCCTCCAGCTCCACCGTGACGCTCTGCTTCGTGCCGACCTCGATGCCGTAGTACGTCATCTTCTCCTGCTGCATCTCGGTGATGCCGCCTTCGTTGAGCGCGTAGCGCACTCCGGCGATGACGTCGGGACGGTTCTCCATCAGCCAGCGCATGCCGAGGTCGCTGCCGGTCTCCTCGTCGGCGACGGCCAGGAAGACGATGTCCCGCTCCGGCACCCGCCCGCTGCGCGCGACTTCGAGGAATCCGGCCAGGAAACAGATGCCCACCCCCTTCATGTCGATGGCTCCGCGGCCGTAGAGCTGGTTGAGGAAGATCTCGGCCGCGAAGGGCGGCTTCTTCCATCCGTCGGGCGTGGCCCCTATGACATCGATGTGATGAAGGAGCAGGAGACCCTCATCTCTGCGCCGGCCCTCTATGCGCGCGTAGACGCTCGCCCGCGACGGCGCGGACTCGATCACCTCGGCCTGAACTCCGCCCCTGGCCAGAAGCGATGCCAGCCATTGCGCCGCGGGCAGCTCATTGCCGGGCGGGTTCGTCGTGTCGAAGCGGATGTACTGCTGCAGCAGCTCGACTTCCGGTGTGATCGTCGTCGGTTTCGGAATGTAAGACGTCTCAGCGCGCAGCGCCTCGTCCGTGGCGCGGTTCACCCTCAGGATCCACCATGCGGCGATCGCCGCGAGGGCAATGAGGGCGAACGCAACGACGCGCTCGTTGCGGTGGCGGCGGCGCTTCTGTTCTTCGTCGATGCTCATGCTGTCCGCCTGCGCCAGAAGATCGCCAGGGCCATGAGGAGCAGAAACGCCGAGGCCGAGATGATGCCGCCGATGACCACCATGTCGTTGCGGTATCGCATGACCACGCGGTGCCGGCCGGACGGCACGACGACGCCCTGATATCCGATGTTCGTGACGATGCTCCTCACAGGCTGGCCGTCGACGGTGACGCGCCAGTACTTGTGAGGGGTCACGCTCATCACCAGAAAGCCTCGTCCGAAGCTCTCCACGTCGATGATCGCGGAGTTGGCGCGCTCGACGACGCCGATCACCCTGCCGCCGGCAGGGACAAACGAGGCCTCGGCGATGAACGCGACGGCGTCGCTGTAGACGCCGGCCACGAGCCGCTCCACGAACTGCTGCCGGTCCCGGATCTCCACGAGCTGGTCGGCGAAATAGTAACGAGGATGGTGCTTCCCTTCCTCGAACCGGATCGGCAGCGCCTTCTTGAAGTCGCCGCCGGCCCTTTTCTTCTCATCCTCGAACGGCCGGTACTCGGAGCGATACCAGGCGTTGGACATGGCCATGAACGGCTTCCACCACTCCGCTCGTCCCTTCCGCTTGACGTCCCACACCGATTCCGTGAAGTCGATCGTCGGCAGCAGCGCCGTCTTGTCGTAGTCCCGCTCCATGACCGTTCGGACGCGGTGGCCGGCGGGAGTCATCGGAAGCAGGCCGTTGCGCACCACCCAGTAGACGGCGTCGCCCGTCGAAAAGTACTTGCGGGCAACCTCCTCCGTTCCATACCAGTCGGCCTCGTGAAAGACGCGATAGTCCGGAAATCCCGGATTCAGCATGGCGCGGATGGGGGGAGGCTGTTTGAAGAAGTGCGGCGGCATCCGCGGATTCAGCTCGTGAACGACCGGAAGAAGGTCCGCGCAGAGGAACCCGAATGCGGCGAGCGTCCACAACGCCCGCCGCTGCGTGCGCACGGTCATGAGGAGAGCGACGAGAAAGACGCCGCGCATCCCGGCCACGCTCCAGTCGATGCGAGTGAGCGCCACCATCTTGTCGGCTCCGGCCCCGGCCGTCAGCCCCCAGATCCTGATGAAGGCCGTTTTGTAGATCGGCGTGAAGGACAGCGCCCCGATGGCGATGGCCACGACCGTCGTGGCCAGAGCAAAGCCGGCCGCGGCGTCACGGACGGCGTCGTCTCCGTCCAGGATCCGCTGCAGCATCTGGGAGGCGAACACGATCAACGCGAACACGGCGATGAGGAGGAACTTCTCCGGGTACCGGATCGATGTGGCGATCCCTGCGTCGTAGAGCAGCTTCAGCAGCGGGGTGTGCCCGCCGAGAGCGATGAGGAGAGAGAAGGCCACGAGGATGAGCAGGAGCCGCCCGCCGCGCGGCCGGGTGAAGGCGCCACCGACCGCCAGAGCCGTCATGGCCAGCCCGCAGTAGATACTGAAGAGGAACGGCGACCCCATTCCCCCGTACAGGCCGCCCGCCCAGTACCACATCACCCTGTCCACGGCGATGTGTCCCAGGATGTTCGGAAAGAACAGCTCCGGCAGCTTGGCCCACGGGAGGCTCCACGCTTTCACGAGATCGAAGTCGAATGGGCGCGAGCGCGCCGAGTCGGCCACGTGATCGATGGCTGGCAGCATCTGCGCCGCGCCGACCGCGAAGCCGCAGACGGAGATGGCGGCGATCCAGGCCACGTTCCTGGCCATGGCACCGATCCGGGACAGCAGCGATGAACGCGGAACGATGAGCGATGAACCGCTCTGCCCCTGTTCATCGTTCATCGTTCCGCGTTCGTCGCTTCCGGAGTGCCACCCCCGGTACAGCGCGTACATCCCGATGAGGAATCCCGTCTGCATCACGGTGGTCGGCTCGGCCACGATGAACTGGATTCCCAGAAACAGCGAGGCCAGCGCGAACGTCCGGACGCGAGGCTCGATGAGGAAACGGCGCACAAAGAGACACGTCAGCGGGAGCCACGCCACGCAGAAGAGGATCGGCAGCAGGTTCACGTACGAGAGGTACAGTCCGCCCAGACCGAAGGAGAAGGCGCCGAAGAACGCGGCGCGCGAGCCCAGGTCCATCGAGCGCAACAGCGCGTACATGCCGAGGAGACCGAGGTAGATGTGAACGAGGATGTGGAGCCGGTAGCCGAGGTCATAGCTGGGGAGAAGGATGAGCCAGGTCAGCGGGTAGAAGATCTCGTGCTCGGGATTGGCAGCGATCGGCTGCCCGGCGTGAAAGTAGCGGTTCCAGAACGGGAACTCACCGCCCTGGACGACCTCGCGGTAGATCTGCTTGGTGGGGTAGTAGTAGCGCGTGAGATCGCGCATGTAGAAGTTCCCGAAGCCGAGGAGAACGTCTCCGAAGAAAAGCGTGGGGAGAAGCAGAAGAAGCGCGACCGCGAGCCGGTCGTTGGTTCGCGCCGTCATCTCGTCGTCTGAGCGACGGGAGCGGATGGCGCGGAAGGCGCCGGATCGCGGAAGATGCGGTGCGACCACACGCCTTTCTTGTGGAGCTTGTAGAGCACCATCGTCTTCAGGATGGCCAGGCCGTAGCGTACCGATCGCCAGAATCCGATCTGCGAGGCCTCATCGAAGTAACGCGTCCGGATGGGCACCTCGCGGATCAGCATCTTCTTGGCCACACCCTGCGCGATGATCTCGGTATCGAACACGAAGTCGTCGGAGTTGGCGTCGAAGTCGACGTTCTCCAGGTAACGCCGCGAATAGGCGCGGAAGCCGGAGTGATACTCCGAGAGAAAGACGTAGAACGTCGCGTTCTCCACCATCGTCAGAAAGAGATTGGCGAAGTACTTCCACTTCGGCATCCCCCCCTCGATGGGCCGCCCGCCCAGCATGCGCGATCCGAACACGGCATCGGCCTCGCCGCGGATCAGCGGCTCGACGAGCTGCGGGATGATTTTCGGGTCGTACTGGTGGTCGGGATGGACCATGACCATGATGTCGGCGCTCATCTCGTCCATGGCCGTGTGATAACACGTCTTCTGGTTGCCGCCGTAGCCGCGGTTTCGCTTGTGAACCACCGTGCGGATGCCGAGCTGGCGCGAGAGCTCCACCGTCCGGTCGCGTGAGCAGTCGTCGACCAAGAGGATCTCGTCGACCCAGTCTTTCGGGATGTCGTCGAAGGTGGCCTGCAGCGTCTTTTCAGCGTTGTAAGCCGGCAGGACCGCCACGACTTTTTTCTCGCGGAGCGGCATCCGGTTGGCGAGAATAGCACGCTCCTCGCGGGCCCCCCGCCCTCCCGAGCCCGAGCCGGGAGCGGGGTCAGAACGGCCACGACGCCGGAGGGAGCATTCGTTCCATCTCGCGCCTTCTCAGAAGCGACGGCGGAGGGCCTGCCTGCTCGAGCGCGCCATGCTGCTCGAAGTACACGTCCGCGATATACGCGCGCTGCAGCCGGAGAAGCGGCTCGGACGCGAGCCTGGATCCGGTCAGCCCAAGCGCCAGGACCAGCGCCAGCCCGGCCGCGGCCGCAAGCGTCCGCCGGCGCAGAGCGAGGGCCGCCGCGAGCACGACCAGCGCGAGCGGAATCGCGATCGCCACCGGCCTGGCCATCAGATGAAAAACGTTGGGCGCGATCAGCCCGTCCGCAAGCAGCGGGATCGACAACGTCATCCACGGGAAGGGAAAGGCGTTTGGAACGAAGGGGAAGACCAGGGCCGTCAGCGCGATGGCAGCGGCCGACCATCCGGAAAGGAGCGACTCCCACACGGCGCCGTCGCGAAACAGCAGCGGGAAGACGAGGAAGGGCAGACAGGCGGTGAGGTATCGCGGGCCGGCCGCCCATCCGCCGTGCCAGTTCGGATAGGACGCGTAGACGACGAAGAGAACCGCCGGAATGGCGAGCATCGTGCGGAACGCGATCGGGGAGAGAGCGCGCCGGGCGTGCACGAGCGCGGGGATGGCCAGAAGAACGACCGGCGCGAAGACGAGCAGTCCGCGGCCCGGATCGAAGAGCAGGCGGAGAGCGATCGATGGAGAAGGGAACTCCAGTCCAAACAGGCCGCTCCGGCCGAGCTCGCGGTACTCGGGAAGACGGTCGTAGAGCGGCGAGAGCCGGAACGCGCTTCCGAATGCGAGGTGCTGGTAGACCATCAGCGCGGCGGCGATTGGAGCTGCGCCGGCGACGAGGCGCAGCAGAGTTCTCCATTCACGCGCGATTGCGAGCGCGACGACGATCACCGCGACCGGCACGGCGGCCGGATATTCGGACGCGACGGCCACCGCCAGCAACACGCCGGCCGTCCACTCCGTACGCGGGGCTCTTTCCCGCGCGAAGAGCAGTGCCCAGCCGCCGAAGAGCGCCGCCGCCACGACGGCATGAGAGAACAGCAGCAGGCCGTATGCGAAAAGCGGAGTGGCGAAGAGGAGCACGAAGACCACGATGGCGATGCGCCGCTCGCCGATGCCGAGCCGGTCCCCCAGCCGGATGAAGAGGATGGCCAGAAGCAAGAGCGGGATCGTCGCGCCGGCCACGCGCATCGCGTTGGCCGTCATCCGGATCGAACCGGACGAAGGCGGTCCGGCGAAGGGGCGAGCCGCGACGTATCCGGGGAGGCTGAGGAAGGCCAGGCCCGGAGCTTTGTTCGAGTAGAGACGGCCGTCACGCTCGGCGAGGTCCTCGAAGCGCGGGCCCAGCAGCGCGGCGGGCCGTGAGACCTCGATCGTCCGCTCTTCGACGATCGCGGCGGCGAGCACCCATCGCGTCAGCTCGTTCGGAGAAACGAAGTGCGGGTAAACGGGAATCAGGATGAGAGCCAGCAGCGCGTAGGTCAGGACGACGGCGTTCGCCGCTCTCATCCGCCGGCGAGGACCTCGCGCACGCGATCGCTGACAGGCACGCCCGCCGTTTCGCAGGCGCGGGCAATCGTTTCGTATGCGTCGCGCCGCCTGCCGGTCCTCAGCAAATCGAGAATCCCCTCGGCCAGGATGGCGTCGAAGAAGCGCTTGCGATCGAGGTCCGTCGGCAGCACCTTCTTCGCCCCGGTCCGCAGAGTGCCGAGGACCTGGTTGACTTCGTCGTATTCGGGGCCGACGGTGCGCTGGAGGTCTTCCTTCAGCGTGCGGGCCAGAGCGGGCGACTTTCCGCCGGTGGAAATGGCGATCTGAATCGAGCCGCGCTCGACGATGGCCGGGACGATGAACTCGCAGAGGTGGGTCACGTCGACGACGTTGACGGGGATCCTGCGCCGGCGGCAGTCGCGGGCGATGCGCCCATTCACGCAACGGTCGTCGGTGGAGGCGATGACGACCGAGAAGCCGGCCAGGTCGCTCTCCTGGTAGGACTTGCGCCGCAGAGCAAGCACGCCGTCCCGGGCCCACCCCTCGATCTCACCGGTGAACTCAGGCGAGACGATCGTGACCCGGGCACCGTACTTGAGCATCGTCTCGGCCTTGCGGGCGCAGACGTTTCCACCGCCGATGATCAGCACGTCGCGCCCCTCGATGTCGAGGTAAATCGGGTAGTAGGGGTATTTCTTCTTCACAATTCTGCCTTCGTGAATCCCTGGGATCGACGATCCAGGAATCTCAATAGATCGGGAAGCGATCGCAGAGCTCCTTGACGTCCCTCTTCGCCTCTGCGGTGACCGCGGCGTCCCCTCGTGCGTCGAGGACGCGGGCGATGAAGCCGGCGATGGTCTTCATCTCCGGCTCGCAGAGACCGCGCGTGGTCACGGCGGGCGTGCCGATGCGCAGGCCGGACGCGACCATCGGCTTCTGCGTATCGAACGGGATCGTGTTCTTATTGACGGTGATGTTCGCGGCCTCGAGCATGTTCTGGCCGTCCTTCCCGGTGATGCCTTTGGAGAAGACGTCGGTCATGAACAGGTGGTTGTCGGTGCCGCCGGAGACGATGCGGAATCCCGTCTCCGCCACCGCCGCGGCCAGTGCCCTGGCGTTGCGCACGATCTGCGTCTGATACTCCTTGAACTCCGGCGAGAGCGCCTCCTGGAATGCGACGGCCTTGGCGGCGACGATGTGCACGAGCGGGCCACCCTGCACGCCGGGGAAGACGGCGCGGTCCAGATCCTTTGCGTACTTCTCCTTGCACAGAACCAGGCCGGCGCGCGGTCCGCGCAGCGTCTTGTGCGTCGTGGAGGTGACGAAGTCGGCGTAGGGGACTGGTGACGGATGGTTGCCGGTGACGACCAGGCCGGCGATGTGGGCGATGTCCGCCATCATGAGCGATCCGCTGGCATCGCAGATCTCCCGGATGCGCTTGAAGTCGATGACGCGCGAGTACGCCGACGCGCCGCAGATGATCATCCGCGGCTTGTGCTCGTCGGCGAGACGCGCCATCTCGTCGTAGTCGATCAGCTCGTCGCCCTGCCGCACGTGATACGCCACGACCTTGAAGTCCCGGCCGCTGTAGGACAGCGGATGGCCGTGCGTGAGATGTCCGCCGTGAGAGAGGTCCATGCCCATGATCGTGTCGCCCGGCTTCAGCATGGCGAAGTACACCGACATGTTGGCCTGCGAGCCGGAGTGGGGCTGCACGTTGGCGTGCTCGGCGCCGAACAGCTTCCTGGCGCGCTCGATGGCGATGGTCTCGACGATGTCCGTCGGGCCGCAGCCGCCGTAGTAGCGCTTCCCGGGATAGCCTTCCGCGTACTTGTTCGTGAAGACGGAGCCCATCGCGCTCAGCACGGCGTGGGAGACATGGTTCTCCGACGCGATCAGCTCCAGAGTGTCGTTCTGGCGCGTAGTCTCCAGGCGGATGGCATCGGCGATCTCGGGATCGACTTCCGCGGTCGTGCGATGCAGAAATCCGCGTCCGGTGGCGCGCTGTACTTCTTTGATCGTCGACATCTCTCGTTCTCCGGCGCGGATATTACATTGATAATCGGCAACCGGTAACCGGCAACCGGCAACCGCAAAACACTCGCGCGGTGACCGGTTTCCGGTTTCCGGTTGTCGGTTACCGGTTGTCGTTCATGCAGACGCGAAAAGCCCTCGCCCTCGCCGTTCTCGCCGCCCTGGCCGCGCTGGCCGCGCTCGCGGCGTGGCACGGCTTCTTCTTCTACCGCGACAACTTCAGCACGCACTTTCCCATCAAGAGCATCGCCGCGGACATCTACCGCGCCGCCGAGATCCCGCTCTGGAATTTCTTCGACGGCGGCGGGCAGCCCCTGGGTGGAAATCCGAACACGCTGACGTTCTATCCGGACAACGTCCTCTACCTCTTCCTTCCCGCGCACGTCGCGTTCAACCTTCACTTTCTCCTGCACCTGGGCCTGGCCTATGCGGTGATGCGGGCTCTGACGCGTTCGCATTTCGGCGCCGCGCTCTACACGCTGAGCGGACTGGCGGTGTCGGCGACCGCTTTCTACAACCTCATCGTGGCCATCCCGGCGATCCCGCTGGCATTCCTGGCCATCGACCGCCGCCGCCCGCTCCTTCTGGGCGCGGCGTTCGGCCTGCTGGCGCTGGCGGGCGAGCCGGTCACCATCGCGGCGTCGGTTCTGGCGGTGGCGATTCTCGCTGTCGGCCGGATGTCTCTGAGGGAGCTCACGGCCGCGGGCGCCCTGGCGGCGCTGATCGCCTCGCCGCAACTCATCGCCTACGCCGACATCGCGGGCGAAGTGGAGCGGGCGGCGGGGATGTCCGCGCGGACGGTGCTCAACGCGTCGCTGCATCCGATCCGCATCGCCGAGATCGCGCTCGGGCCGGTCATCGGCGTGCTGAATGAGCCGGGAGGAGAGCATCGCGCGCGGCTCTTCTCCACGATTTTTCTGGGACTCATCACCATCCCGGCGCTCGTTCGGCGATCGCGGTTCACGGTGATTGCCGCCGTGATGCTGTTCTTCGCCCTGGGGCGATACAACCCGATCGTGGCTGCCGCGGTCGAGGCCATGCCTCTGATCCGCATCGTTCGATTTCCGGAGAAGTTCGTGATGCCGATGATCGCGGCCCTGGTCGTGCTGGCCGCCGGCTTCTACAGAACGGCCCGATGGAAGCAGGCCTGGGTCGTCATCACGTTCGTGCCGCTCGTATGGACGGCGTGGCGCGCGCTGCCCGTCGACTGGTATGCGCCGTACGAGCTCGCGCCGGTCACTTCCCGCCGCATCCGCGGCGAGAGCGTGGTCAGGGCAGGCGTCCTGCCCGCCCGCGCCGAATACAGGCTTCGCGCGCGCGCGCTCGAGCCGCTGTTCGGGGCCACGGCCGGCGTGCGCTACGCACTCACGCCGTCGCCGGACGGGATGCACTCGCTGCGCAGCCGGATGGTGGTGGAGCGATACGCGGTGGTGGGTGAGGGCATCCGCGCGAAGTACCTGCGCATGGCCGGCTGCGACGTCCCGCGCGCCCTCGCACCAGCGTACTTTCCACGGCGGCTGGCCAGCGCGAGCACGATTTACGAGGAGGCGGCCGTCGTCGAGAGCCCCCGTTTCGATGAACGGACCGATGCCGTGATCCCCGGGCCGCTCTTCGAGCCGGCTCCGGCCCGTGTCATCCGTTACGCGGAACGCGGACAGACCATCGAAGTCGCGGTGGAGGCGAGCGGGCCGGCGCTCCTCGTCGTGAACCAGACTTACTTTTCAGCGTGGCGCGCCAACGGCGGCACCCTGGCGACGCTTCCGGTCAACATCGATCGCCTCGGCGTCGTCGTGCCGGGCGGGCGGACGAACGTCGTGCTGCGTTTCGGCGGCAATCGACTGGCCGTGGCCGCGGCGTGGCTCGTCTCGACAGTGGCACTTCTACTGATCGCGGGCTCGCAGCTGGTCGAGAAACTCCACCGCCGCGCCGGCCAGGTAGAGCGACCCGCCGACGAAGACCGGCCCCGGGGCTGAACGGAGCGCGCGTTTGATGGCCGCCCGCGGATCGGGGATGGCTTCTGCCGTGATGCCGGTCTCTCGTGCCATCGCTGCCAGCGACGCCGCCGCCTCCGAGCGCGGCGGATACGGCTCGGTGGCAATCACGTGCTCGAACAGCGGGAAGAGCACGGCCGCGACCTCGCGGATGTTCTTGTCGCTCATGATCCCGAAGACCAGAGTGCGCGGCTTCGCGATGGCCTTCTCGATGAAGGGCGCGATGACGCGCGCGGCGTGCGTGTTGTGGCAGCCATCCACCCACACTTCCTTTCCCCGGACCATCATCCGCTCCAGCCGGCCGCGCCACTGCGTCCGCGCGATTCCGATCTCGATGGCGTCATCGGTAATCCGGGGCAGGCGTTTCCTGAGAGCTGCGGCCGCCTCCGCCGCGAGCGCGGCGTTCATGCGCTGGAAGTCGCCGGCGAGCGGGGAGCTGTGTTCCGTCCGGACGAGGCGGAGCCGTCCGCCGAACTTTGCGGCGCGACGGCGCAGGACGTCGATCACGTCCGGATCGGTGTTCGATGTCAGGGCCAACGCGCCGCGATGGATGACGCCCGCTTTCTCTGCCGCGATCTTTCTGATGGTGTTGCCGAGGTACTCGGTGTGGTCGACGCCGATGGGGGTGATGAGGGCGCCGATCGGTCGCACCACGTTCGTCGCGTCCAGCCGCCCGCCCATCCCCACCTCCAGCACGACGATCTCGCACCGCGCGCGCGCGAAGGCGATGAACGCGATCAGCGTCAGCGCCTCGAAGTACGTCGGCGCGATGCCCACCTCGCCGGCAGCCTCGTGCAGGCGGACGATGCACTCGTCCAGAAGCTCCTGATCGATCGGGCTTCCGCCGATCGTCCAGCGCTCGTGGAGGTCGACCAGATGTGGCGACGTGTAGAGACCGGTCCGATAGCCGGAGGCGTCGAGGATCGAGGTGAGTGCCGCACAGGTCGAGCCTTTGCCGTTCGTTCCGGCCACGATGATGGAGGGATACGCGCGATGAGGATTGCCGAGCGCGCGAAGGAGAATCCGCATCCGCGCCAGCCCCGGGCGGATGCCGCTGCCCTGCAGCGAGTCGAGCCAGACCAGGGCCGGTGTCTGGCGGCTCAGGATTTGAAGAATCTCAGGAAGCGGCCAATGGTCGGCTTCATCTCGGAGCGCGGGGTGATGAGGTCCACCATCCCATGCTCGACGAGAAACTCGGAACGCTGAAAGCCCTCCGGCAGCGTCTGCCGGATCGTCTGCTCGATGACGCGCGGGCCGGCAAACCCGATCAGCGCTTTCGGCTCCGCGAGGTTGAGATCGCCGAGCATCGCGTACGACGCGGTCACGCCGCCCGTGGTCGGGTCGGTCAGCACGGAGATGTAGGGGAGGCCCGCTTCGGCGAGCCGGGACAGGGCCGCTGAGATCTTGGCCATCTGCATCAGCGAGAGGATGCCCTCCTGCATGCGCGCCCCGCCGGAGCAGGAGACGATGATCAGCGGTTCCTTCCTGTCGAGGCAGCGCTCGATGGCCGTGGTGATCTTCTCGCCGACGACCGAGCCCATCGATCCGCCCATGAACGCGTACTCCATCGCGCACACCACCACGCTCAGCCCTGCCAGCTTCCCTTCGGCGCAGAGGACGGCGTCGCCCGGGCCGACACGCTGCTGATACACCTTCAGCCGGTCGCGATAGCGCTTGGTGTCACGGAACTCCAGCGGGTCGCCCGAGCGGATGTCGGTCGCGAACTCTTTGTACTTGTTGTCGTCGAAGAGCGTCTCGAACCGCTCCCGGGCGGTCAGACGGAAGTGATAGTTGCACTTCGGGCAGACGTTGAAGTTGGCCTCGACTTCCTTCTTGTAGACGACTTCCTTGCACTCGTCGCACTTGACCCAGAGCCCTTCCGGGATCGTCGTCTGCTTCTCGACGGCTTCCTTCGGCTTCTTTTCCTTCCGGAACCAGGCCATCGGCGGACTCTACTCACTCGCTGCGGCAGAGGCAACAACGAGACAGGACAGCGTGGTGAGGAGGACGCGCTCGGCGGAAGCCCTGATCCACCACAGCGGCTCCGGCTCGTGCAGATAGAAGAAAACGGTATAGCCGAGTGACAGCGCGGCGACGATCAGAGGCAGCGCGGCGCGCCGGAATGAGCGGCCGAATGCCAGCGGCCCGAGCGCTGCGATCCAGGGCAGATACATGACGCGGTAGCTCGCCTGCCACCCGCCCATGTAGAGAACGTGTCCCAGTCTGTCGAAGAGGAGCGGCTTCTCCGCGCGCGCGTAGCTGTCGAGGAGGCCGTGATGACGCGCGAAGAGAATCCACGACCCGATCAGGATCACCGCGGGCAGCGCGGCGGCGACGGCGCGGCGGTTGACGAACAGGAGCGCGATGACGATGGCCACGACGAACGCACTCCCCTCGACTTTCGTGAAGGCCGCCCCGGCCAGCGCGACCGAGGCGATGATCGTGGCCTCGCGCCCCGCGCCGAAGGTGAGCGCGGAGAGCGCGATCACTTCGAACATGAGCAGCATCGGGTCGGCCCCTCCGGCCGCCCGGCCGGCTGTGAACCCGAACGTGAGCAGTGCCGCGAGCAGCGCCGCGTACGCCGTCGCCTTCTCTGCGCCGAGCCGCGGCGCGGCGAGCGAGCGGAACGCCAGCACCGCCGCCATCAGATAGAGCGGCGCGAGCAGGACGGCGCCCCACCAGGAGAACCGCCCCGTCATCACCGAGCTCCACACCAGAGCGAGCGGCTGCAGCGGCGGATAGTCGGGGTGCATGAGGTAGTAGTGAGGGAACCGGAGGAACTCGACGTCGATGGCCCGGGCCTCGAAGAAGTGAATGGCCTTCGGCCCCCAGAAGTAGAGAAGGTCGCCGCAGGTCATTCGGGCGCCCGCCGCGCCGTAGACGGCCAGCGCGAAGATGAGCAGGAGCCACGTGGAGCGCCGCCATTCCTGGCGGCGATCTCGGTCCGCTGCGCCGCCAGGAATGGCGGCGCCCCACCGAGGCCGTGCCCACCGGAGCAGTGCCCACAGCAGCATTCCGGCTGCCGGAATCAGCAGACTGGCTCGCGACCATTTCAATCCAAGCACTGACATCGCGAACATGAGCGTTCCGGCGATGACGGTTCCTCCCGCGAAGGCGACCGCGATTCGTCCCGGCAGATCGAATGAGCGCGCCAGTGGCAGACCGAATGCCACCAGGAGAAGGCTTGCGGCGACCCACAGGAGCTCGTTCAACGGCGAGCCTTGTAGAGGTAGCCGGTGGGAAATCCGGCCACCACGGAATAGGCGGGATGATCGAACGGCTCGCGGACGGCGATCACGTACTCGACCACTTCAGCGGCGGAGAGGTCCTCCCCCGCGGCGAAGGGAGGCAGCACCTGGTGGTTCGGCAGGAGACCGACGGCGCTGAGATAGTTGATGCCGTCGTACTGATGTTTCCCGTCCACCGGCTCGAAGCACGTGACCTGCGCGCCGGGCGGGATCAGGGGCGCGACCTCGCGCGCGAGAAGGATGACGTCGCGGGCCTCGTGATCGATGATGTCGACGTGCTCGACGATCGTCCGCGGCTTCTCGAAGTACGGGCCGCGGCGGACGTAGTAGCGGTGCAGCAGCGCGATGCAGAGCGCGAGTGTGGCTGCGCCGGCCACGATCTGCCGCAGCGCGTCCCGGCTCATCAGATCTCGCGGAAGATGAAGGGTCTGAGGACCTCGAGGTTGTCCTCGAGCTTCTTCACGTCGAGGTAGCGAAGCGTCGCTGCGATCGACGACAGCAGCGAGTTGCCGTCCTGCGGCGTGTAACAGAAGCCGACCACTTTGCGCGGGTTCGGCACGGAGATCGTTGGCGTGGGCACGACCGTCTGCGACAGGATGCGCCCGTAGTAGCCGTGGTCGCGGCCGAACGAGAAGATCTGGTTCACCGATCGCTTGTTCGTCACGGCGATGCGAGGGTTGCTGCGCAGCACCGCCTTCACCTCTTCCAGCGTCGTGTCGTGTTTCAGCTCCAGATTGAACCAGAGCGTGTGCATGTACTGCGTGTTGATCTTGATGGCCGAGGAGTAGAGGTCGAGCTTTTCGCCGAGGGTGGCGAAGAGGTGGTAGGCGTCGCGCGCGTGATGGGTCCCGAAGTCGGGATCATCGTGCTTGCCGGCCTCCGGCGCGGCCAGGAACGACTGCACGTCACCGACGTCGTTCGCGCGGCGCATGCAGACGAACTGGCCCGCGTTGAGGCTGATCCTGGCGTCCTTCGTGGCGATCGTCTTCAGCAGCACCGAGATGTTGTGCGTGTTGCACGACACCACCTGCACGAACCGCTCGTCCGGACTCTGGATCTCGTCGTTGATGCCGAGCGCGTACGGCCTCCCGAATCCGAACTCCGAGCCCTGCGCCAGGAAGCCCTTGGGCCCCTTCGTCTTCTGATAGAGGTTGACTTTGTTGTCGTTGCCGGCCGGCGTGCAGTCCACCACCACCGTGGCCCGCTCCACCGCTTCCTCCGTCACATACGAGACGCGGTGCCCGAGACGGGCGAAGTCGTCGCGGGCTCCCTCGTCGGCCACCAGCCGGGCCCCGGTGTTCAGCAGCGAGTTCACCATGGCCCG
Organism: Thermoanaerobaculia bacterium; assembly: GCA_035544675.1. Taxonomy (GTDB): domain Bacteria; phylum Acidobacteriota; class Thermoanaerobaculia; order Gp7-AA8; family Gp7-AA8; genus DATKCA01. Next base: position 34,559 of record DATKCA010000268.1, read on the forward strand.
GTCGTTGGCGTTCGGAGTCCGCTTGTGGAACGTCACCTCGTCGATGTTCCACTTCTCTTTCCACTGCGTGAACAGGCCGACCAGCGGCTCTCCGATGGTGCCCGTGCCGACAACGTGCACGACGTTTCCTTTGGCCATGCGCCTCCTCGAACCGGGCGCGGATTGTAAGTCATCCCGAGGGTGGCGAGGGATCCCGCCCGCCGCCCGGATTCCTCGCTACGCCCGGAATGGCGACACTATGATGTCCCGCCCATGGCCTCCAAGCCCGCCGCCGAGAAACTGATCGCCTCCAACAAGAAGGCCTTTCACGACTACTTCGTCCTGCAGAAGGTCGAGGCCGGGCTGGCACTCACCGGGACGGAAGTGAAGTCGCTCCGCGACGGCGCGGCCAACCTCAAGGACAGCTACGTGATCTTCAAGGGAGGGGAAGCCTTTCTGCTGGGCGCCCACATCGCCCCGTACACCCACGGCAACCGTGAGAACCACGATCCGGAGCGTACGCGCAAGCTCCTCCTGCACCGCCGCGAGATCGAGAAGCTGATCATCCAGGTCACGGAAAAGGGCCTCAGCATCGTCCCCCTTCGCCTCTATTTCCGAGGCGGGACGGTGAAGGCCGAGATCGGCGTGGTCCGCGGCAAGAAGCAGTACGACAAGCGGGAAAGCGAGAAGAAGAGGGAAGCCGATCGCGAGACGGCCGCGGCGATCAAATCAGGCCTTAGGCGTTAGTCCTTATTCCTTAGTCCTTAGTCCTTAGTCCTTGGTGATCGGGCCTCGGCCCTCGGGCCTTACCGGTTTCCGGTTTCCGGTTTCCGGTTTCCGGCTACCGGCTACCGGTTTCCGCCCCGCTGTGGTCAGACAGCCACACTCCTGACCTAAAGCGGCTACAGAACACGCGTTCGGTTTGAATCTCATTGCCGGGGCTAACTCGCTGATCATACGCCGGTTAGTTCCAATTCAGCTCTGCGCGGGCCCGATGGCATTTCCCTCGCTCTTCTGTCATTCCGTCCAATGTTCGCCAAGCGCAGAACCATCAGCACAGACGTCAGCATTACCGGCATCGGCCTCCACTCCGGCATCTACACGAAATGCGAGCTGCACCCGGTTCCGGCCGGCAGCGGCATCACCTTCGTGAGGGCCGACCTTGACGGCCTTCGCATCCCCGCTCTGCAGGCTTCCACCACGGCACTCGACTATGCGACGACCGTCGGCAAAGACGATGTCGCCGTCGGCACGGTGGAGCACCTGCTCTCGGCCGTCATGGCCTGCGGGATCACCGATCTGGACATCCGCATCGACGGGCCGGAAGTTCCGATCGTCGACGGCAGCGCGCTGCCGTTCATGCACCTCATCGACGCGGCCGGCGTTCGCGATCTGGGCGCGGAGATTCCGGTGCTTCGCATCGCCCGGCCGGTCGAGGTCGTCGACGGCGACAGGAGCATTCGCATGGTCCCGGCCAACCGGCTGGTGATGAAGTACAGGATCGACTTCAACCATCCCGCCATCGGGCGGGAGGGGTTCCACTTCGACTTCGAGCACGACAGCTTCCTCCGGAAGATCGCTCCGGCCCGCACGTTCGGCTTCATGCGCGACGTGGAGAAGCTGCGCGCTGCCGGCCTGGCGCGCGGTGGCTCGGTCGAGAACTGCATCGTCCTCGACGATCGCGGCGTGCTCAACGGCCCGCTCCGCTTCCGCGACGAGTTCGTCCGCCACAAGATCCTCGACCTCCTCGGCGACCTCGCTCTGATCGGGCGGCCGATCGCCGGCGAGATCACTGCGAACCGCGCCGGACACGCCATGCACTCCCGCTTCGTGGGGGAGATCCTGCGGGCCGCGTGCGAGCAGGAAGCGACCAGAGAATGGAGCGCCGGGATCCTCACCGGCGCCCCGGGCGTGGCCGGGATCTGACACCACCCGCGTCCAAGTGTGGTAAAAAAGCCACACCGTGTCCCCCGCGATCCTTCCCGGCTTCCTCCTTCTCCTGACGGCCTCCACGGTCTTCGCCGGGGAACCGCGCATCCGGGAGATGTCCGCGGTCGCTGAGAACGGGAAGGTCTCGGTCCGCTTCAGGATGATGGACGCGTTCACGAACGGCGAGGTCGTGGAGGCATTGCAGAGCGGCCTTCCGACCAGCTTCACCTACGTCGTGGATATCTTCCGCGACCGTCCGAACTGGTTCGACGACGGCATCGCCCGGACGCGCATCGAGGTCATCTGCACCTTCAACTCCGTGACGCGCGAGTACCTGCTGAACTATCGCCGGGACCGCAAGCTGGTCAGGTCGGAGACGTTCACCGATCTGGCGATGCTGGAGGCGCGCATGACCACGGTCGAGGAGATGGACCTCTTCGAGATCGGCGATCGCAAACCGTGGAAGCTGAAAGTGCGGGCCAAGGCCGACCTGATGCGCGGCTGGCTCTTCTACGTGGTGCCGTGGGAAGTGTCGACGGGATGGCACGACGTGCGCGTGGTGACCGCCGAGCAGTGGAAGCGGCAGCAGCGATGACCGGCCGCGACCTTCTGCTTCGCTACCGGAAGGATCCGCGCGTCCTCATTGGCGTTCCGCTGCTGATCCTCACCGCGACGAGCCTGATCTACTACCTGATCCAGCAGACGAAGGAGTTGACGCCGGAGGCGCTCTCCAGCCAGATCCTTCTCTTCGTCCTCTGGAACATCAACGTCATCCTGATCATCGGCATCGTCTTCGTGCTGCTGCGTGGCATTGTGAAGCTGGTGCTGGAGCGGCAGCGCGGCATCATCGGCTCGCGTTTCCGGACGAAGCTGGTGGTGACCTATGTTCTGACCTCGCTGCTGCCGGTCGTGCTGCTCTTCGTCGTGGCCACCGACCTGCTGCGTCTGTCCATCGACCGCTGGTTCAACACGCCGGTGCGCACAATCCTCCGGAACGGCGAGGCGATCGCCCAGATGGCGCAGGACCAGGCCGCCGGCATCGCCGCCGGCGCGGCGCGCGAGATCGCCTCGGAGCCCGCCAGCCTGAGCGCCGCGGACGTCGATCCGGTCCTCGTGCACGCCCTCAGGTTCCATAACGTCCAGCTGGCCGGCATCTATCGCGACGGCGTCCTGGTGAAGCTCCAGGCCGACTCCCGCGCGCCGATTCAGGAGATCACCGATCCGCCGCTCCGTTTCTTCGAGGAGGTAGCCCGCAACGGCTCGGCCACGAAGATCGACGTGGCCAGGAGCGGCAAGTGGGTCCGCACGGCCTCGCGCATCGACGAGAACAGCGTGGCCATCGCCGGCGTCTTCGTCCCGGACGCGATGAGCCGCATGATCGACGAGTCGATCGTCCAGTACCGCAACTTCCAGCAGCTCTACTCGCAGCGGCAGACGCTGAAGGCCTCGCACACCTCGCTGTTTCTGGCCGTGACGCTGGCCATCCTCTTCGGCACTCTGTGGACGTCGATCTACGCGTCGCGCCGCATCACCATCCCGATCAAGGCACTGGCCGAGGCCACGGGGCGGCTGGCCGAAGGGGGCTATGGGCATCGCGTGGAGGTGGCGGCGACGGACGAGGTGGGGCGGCTCATCAACTCGTTCAACGACATGTCCATGCAGCTCGCATCGCAGCGCGAAGAGCTCACCGACACGAACCGCCGGCTCGACCGCGAGCGCGCCTTCATGCAGACCGTCCTCGACAGCGTGGCCACCGGCATCATGACGTTCACCGACGAGCTGGAGGTGCTGTCCATCAATCGGGCCGCGCTGGGAATGCTGCAGCTCGAGCCTCCCCCTCCGCGCACGAGCCTCGCCGATCTCTTCACCGGCGATCTGGAGCCGCTGGAGGAGGCACTGGCCGAGCTGATCGGCGGCCGTCTGATCCGGCGCGAAGTCACGCTCATCCGCGGCGGCGAGCTCCGCTACCTCGATCTCTCCGCCGCCCGCCTGGGTGGCGACGTCGGCTGGGTGCTGGCGCTGGAGGACTCGACCCAGCTCGTCCAGGCCCAGAAGCTCGCCGCGTGGAGCGAGGCGGCGCGCCGCATCGCGCACGAGATCAAGAATCCGCTCACGCCGATCCAGCTCTCCGCCGAGCGGATCGCCCGGAAGTTCCACAACGACGACGTCGACACGCGCCAGGCCATCGACGAGGGGACGAAGACCATCGTCTCCGAGGTCGCCCAGCTCAAGCAGATGGTGGACGAGTTCTCCAGGTTCGCGCGCATGCCGGCCGTACACCTGCGTCACGCGCAGCTCGCCGAGATCCTGCAGGGTGCGGCGGGGCTGTACCGCGACATCAAGCCGAACGTCACCATCAGCGTGGCGGTGGACTCCGACATCGAGCTCCTCATGGATCCGGACCAGATCAGCCGCGCGGTCGGGAACCTGCTCAAGAACGCCGTCGAGGCGACCGAGGCCGGCGACATCCGCGTGTCGGCGCGGCGGGCACCGCATCGCGTGGTGATCGAGGTGGCCGACCCCGGCCGCGGCGTGCCCGACTCCGACAAGGAGAAGCTGTTCCTGCCGTACTTCTCGACGAAGGGTCGCGGCACGGGGCTCGGCCTGGCCATCGTCCACCGCATCGTCAACGACCACGACGGGCGCATCTCCGTGCACGACAACCATCCGAGGGGGACGAGGTTTGAGATCGAGTTGCCGGCGTGAGCCCTGACATGGCCAGAATCCTCATCATCGACGACGAGCCGTCCATCCGCACGACGCTTGCGAACATCCTGCAGGACGAGGGGCACTCGCCGACGCTGTGCGAGTCGGGGGAGGAAGGCATCGCCAGCTTCGCCCGCGACGAGTTCGACCTGGTGATGCTCGATCTCTGGCTGCCGGGGGTCGACGGCCTCACGGTGCTGGAGCGGCTCCGCAGCGCGGGCGCGCCGCCGGTCATCGTGATCTCCGGCCACGCCAACATCGACACCGCCGTCCGGGCCACCCGCCTCGGCGCGTTCGATTTCCTGGAGAAGCCGCTCTCGCTCGAGCGCGTCCTGATCACGGTGAATCACGCGTTGTCCGACCGCCGCCTGCGCGAAGAAGTGCGCGACCTGCGGCGGCACCTGGCGCTCGAAGAGATCCTCATCGGCGAAAGCGAGCCGATGAAGCTGCTCGAACACCAGATCCGCAGCGCGGCCCCGGCCACGAGCCGCGTGCTCATCACCGGCGAGAACGGCAGTGGGAAGGAGATCGTCGCGCGCACGCTGCACAGGATGTCGATGCGCGCCGACCAGCCCTTCATCGACGTGAACTGCGCGGCCATCCCCGACGAGCTGATCGAGTCGGAGCTGTTCGGACACCGCAAGGGCGCGTTCACCGGCGCGATCGAAGACCGGAAGGGGAAGTTCGAGCTCGCCGACGGCGGGACGATCTTCCTCGACGAGATCGCCGACATGAGCCTGCGCACGCAGGCCAAGGTCCTGCGCGTCCTCCAGGAGCAGACCTTTCAGCGCCTCGGCGCGCAGGCCACGATTCAGGTGGACGTGCGCGTGATCGCGGCCACGAACAAGAAGCTGGAGGAGGAGATCGCGGCGGGACGGTTCCGCAGCGATCTCTACTACCGGCTGAACGTCATTCCCATCGAGGTGCCGCCGCTCCGCGCGCGCGGAAACGACGTCATGCTGCTGGCCGAGCATTTCCTGCGCCGGTTCGCGGCCGAGAGCCGCGCCCCGAAAAAGCGCCTCTCCGCCGGGGCGGCCTCGAAGCTGAAGGCCTACGACTGGCCAGGCAACGTGCGCGAGTTGCGGAACGTGGTGGAGCGGCTGGCCATCCTCTTGCCCGGCGACGCCATCACCGCGGGAGACGTGCAGCTCGGCTCGCGCCTGCCGGCCCCGGCGGACATCCCGGCCAACGTCACGCTGCGTGAGGCGCGCGACGAATTCGAGAAGCAGTACATCCTCGGCCGCCTGCGCGAGTTCGCCGGCAACGTCAGCCGCACCGCCGACGCCCTGAGCGTGGAAAGGTCGAATCTCTACCGCAAGTTACACGCGTACGGCATCCGCGTGGAGCGGCCGTGAAATAGCCCTCCCGCCGGTCGAGTTAACCTTGACACTCCGGTGGTGCTTGACTACTCTGCCGCCGGCTTTTACGCGGGAATAACTCAGTTGGTAGAGTGCAACCTTGCCAAGGTTGATGTCGCGGGTTCGAGTCCCGTTTCCCGCTCCAAACGACACTGACGTGAAGGGCCGCGAGGGCATCGCGGCCCTTCGTGTTTTCAGGGTTCCTCAGACGCTCCATTTCCACGGCCGGAGCGGATCGCTCACCGGCCGGAACGCGTCGGGGAAGTGCGTGACGGCAAAGCGGCGGCCGTCCCAGAACAGCGACAGCACGTCGTAGCGGATCTGTACGTCGCGCATCTTCGTCGCCACGAGGTACTGGTCGGCGAGCCGGACCAGGCGCATACGCTTCTCGCGATTCACCGCCTCGAATCCCTCGCCCGCGGTGAGGGTCTGCCGCGTCTTCACCTCCGCGACGACGAGCAGACTGCCGCGGCGCAGCACGAGGTCGATCTCGCCGGCGTTCAGCCTGACGTTGCGATCGACCACGCGATAGCCGCGTAGCCGGTAGAACCAGAGCGCGCGACTCTCGCCGCGCCGGCCGAGCTCCGCGGTGGGGATCCGCATCGGGGCCGAGGATACCTCGGGGGCGGGAACCCGGAAACCGGAACCGGAAACGGGAAACCGGAAACCGGAAACCGGGCAACCGGCAACCGGAAACCGGCAACCGGCAACCGGCAACCGGAAACCGGCAACCGGCAAATCGGCAATCGGCAATCGGCAATCGGCAATCGGCAATCGGCAATCAGATAGCGGGCAAACCCACTGCACCTCGAGATCCGCCAAGCCCGCACCCCGGCCTTTTGACCCTGGTGTCTTCTGCGGTTACCCGTTACCCGTTTCCGGTTTCCGGTTTCCGGTTTCCGGATGCCGGTTTCCGGTTGCCGGTTTCCGGTTGCCGGTTTCCGGTTGCCGGGCCGCGGGGTCTTCCTACCGCCTGTGGAAGTGCCGCTCCACGTCCGGATGCCGGATGTCGACGATGATCGGGCGGCCGTGCGGGCACGCGTACGGGTTCGACGAGGCCAGCAGCTCGCCGACGAGCCGCGACATCTCTTCGCCGGAGAGGGTGCGGTGCACCTTGATGGCGGCCTGACACGCCAGCGACGCGCAGACGCGCTCGCGCACGCGCACGACGTGCGAGCCTTTCTCCTCGAGCGACGCGTCGATGAGCCTGCGAAGAAACGAGGCGGGGTCGTTGCGCACGAGCTCCGGCGGCACCGCCGAGATCGCGAACGTATTGCCGGAGAACCGCTCGATCTCGAAGCCGGCGGCGCACAGCTCGGAGACGTGGGACTCGAGCACCGCCGACTCGGCCCCTCCGCATTCGTAGAGGATCGGCGTGAGCAGCTGCTGCGAAACCGCGCTGCCCGAGGCCATCCGTTCCCAGAGCCTGTCGTAGAGGACACGCTCGTGCGCGACGTGCTGGTCGACGATGCGCAGCCCGCCCGGGACGTCGAGAAGGATGAAGCTCATCCTGTACTGGCCGATGACGCGGCCCTGCAGGGCGCCCAGATCGGGCCCGGACTCTGGACGTCCCTCGAGCGGGTCGGCGGCGAGGGCGGTGGCCCCCTCGCGCGCCAGGGGCGGTTGAACCAGGGGTGCCGCGCTGCGATGGAAGAGCGGTGTGAAGTCGGCGATCGTGCTGGGCGCATCGAATCGCTGCGGCGGAAAGAGCGCCTCCTCGCGAACAGGCGGCTTGAGCAGCGCCGCGCCTTCCTCGGCCCCGCCCAGGGCGCGCCTGACGGCGCGCTCGACGGCCACGTGCACGGCGCCGGAATCACGGAAGCGCACTTCGGTCTTGGCCGGATGGACGTTGACGTCGACCAGCTCGGGCTCGACGTCGAGAAACAGGACGATGGCCGGATGTCCCTCGAAGTCGAATGCGTCGCAGGCCCGGTTGGCCGCGTGGGTGAGGACCCGGTCTCTCACGAGGCGCCCGTTCACGAAGAAATACTGGTTCCGCCGGCTGCCGAAGCGGAGGCCGCGCGTGACAAAGCCGCGGACGCGGATCGCTGCCGGCTCGCCCTCGAGCGCCTCGAGGTGCGGATCGGTTTCCGAGCCGAGCACCTGCACGACGCGGTCGCGGTCCGAGGCCGCCGCCGGAAAGTCGAGCGTGACGCGGCCGTTGTGCTCGAGGCGGAACGAGCGCTTCGGAAGTGATAGCGCATACGAGGCCACGACAGTGACGATCGACCGGAACTCGGCGTCGGCGCTGCGCAGAAACTTTCGCCGCGCCGGAACGTTCTCGAACAGCTCGCCGACCGAGACCGTCGTTCCGCGGTCGCGCGCAGCCGGACGGACCGAGCGCTCGCCCGTCAGAGGATCGACGGTGATCTCCGTAGCATGGCTGGCCGATTCGTCGGCGGTGACGAGGCTGAATCGCGACACGCTGGCGATGGAGGGGAGGGCCTCGCCGCGGAAGCCGAGGCTCCGGACGCGGGCCAGGTCGTCGAAGTGGCGGATCTTCGAGGTGGCGTGGCGCTCGATGGCCAGCCGCGCGTCCTGCTCCGTCATCCCGCAGCCGTTGTCGCGAACTTCGACGAGCTGCCTTCCGCCCCCTTCCAGGATGACGTCGATGGCCGTGGCCCCGGCGTCGATGGCGTTCTCCACGAGCTCCTTGACGACCGACGCGGGACGCTCGACGACTTCGCCGGCCGCAATCTGGTTGATCAGATCGGAAGGGAGAACGGCGATGCGGGGCACGCTCTAATTATGAAGGCGAAATGGTGAATGCTGAATGTTGAATGTCCAATGCTGAACGGTGGGCGGGATCCATCACTCAACACTCAACATTCATCGGACCTCGAGAACGACCTTCCCAAACGCCTCCCGCGCCTCCAATACCCGATGCCCTTCCGCCACCTGCTCCAACGGCAGCAGGCGATCGACGACGGGGCGGAGGCGGCCGTCCTCGACGTGGCGGAAGACTTCGTGGAGCTCGCCGAGACTACCCATCGTAGAGCCGAGAATCGACAGGAGCTTGAAGAAGACGACGCGCAGGTTGATTGTGACCTCGGCGCCGGTCGTCGCGCCGCACGTGACGAGCCGGCCCCCTTTGGCCAGCGCGCGAAGCGACCTGTCGAACGTGTCGGCCCCGACGTGCTCGAAGACGACGTCGACGCCGCGCTTCCCCGTGATACGACGCACTTCCGGGAGGAAGTCCGCAGCGCTCGTGTCGATGGTCTGGCCGGCTCCCAGCTCGCGGCAGCGGGCCGCTTTCTTTGCCGACCCTGCCGTGGCGATCACGTTCGCGCCCCACAGTCGCGCGATCTGAACCGCGGCGCTGCCCACTCCCGAGCCGCCGGCGTGGACCAGAACCGTTTCGCCCGGACGGAGCCGCGCCCGCGCGACGAGCATGTGCCACGCCGTCAGCATGTCCAGCGGCAGCGCGGCCGCCTCGGCGAACGACAGTGCGGCAGGCTTGCGCAACAGGTTGCGGACCGGGACCGCGATCCGCTCCGCGCATCCCCCGTTCGTCGTTTCCCCGAAGATGCCGAATCGGGAGCAGAGCGGATCGTTTCCCGACAGGCAGGCCTGGCAGAGCCCGCACGAGAGCCCCGGCGCCACCACGACCTCGTCGCCGGAGCCCCATCCGCCTTCATTCGGACCGATGCTCGCAACGACGCCGGCCACTTCCGATCCCGGGATCATCGGCAGCGGAAACTTGTGCCCCGGGACGCCGCGCCGGACCCAGATGTCGAGGTGGTTCAGCGCCACGGCCCGGACGGCGACCACCGCCTGGCCGGCAGTGGCCACCGGCTCTTCCACCTCGGCCAGCTCGAGCCTGTCGAGACCACCATGCTCGCGCACGAGGACCGCTTTCATCGAGGCGCATCATTTACTACAGTCCACTCTGGCAGTCCAATTGCTGCGCGGAGGACGAGCATGGCGCGAAGAGTGGGAGCAATGCTGGGAATCGTCGTGATCCTGCTTCTGATCACCGGGCTGGTCCTTGCCGTCCACGAGCACCGCGAGAAGGGCCGCGACCACCCGGAAGACCTGACCGTGGTCTCCCTTTCGCTGTACACTGCTGGGGGTACAAACTACAACTTATTGGCATGAGCGCTGCTCTAAAGCAGTCAGGAGAAGCAATTACCACATGATCCGCACCCTCTCGATCTTCACCGCCGCAGCTCTCGCGACACTGGTGAGCCTCGGCGCGCAGGCCGCTCCGCCGCAGCCCCAGCCGACCGACCTCACCCCGGTATTCCTCGCTGCCGGGATCGACGTCAACCGGCTGCAGGTCTTCGAGATCGGCGGAGTCGTGGTCATTCGCGGGCGTGTGACCGATCCCGAAGCGGCCGCGGCCGCCGGCCGTTACGCCACGAGCCTCGGCTATCGCCGCGTGGCCAACCTCGTTCAGATCATGCCCCCGCCCGATGACGGCGCGATCAAGCGCGCCGCCGAGAGGAGGCTGATGGTTCACCGCGGCCTCGGCGGTTGCCGTTTCCTCGTGGCCTCGAACAAGGGAATCGTCTCGATCGGCGGCAGCGTCCGCCACGAGCTGCAGAAAGACGTGGCCGTCTCGGTCGTGCGCAACATTGACGGTGTGCGTGGCGTCGAGACCTCGCTCGATCTGCATTAGGGCCTCGGGCCTCCTCGGGCCTCGGGCCTCAGGCCTCAGGCCTCAGGCCTCAGGCCTCAGGCCTCAGGCCTCAGGCCTCAGGGTCGAGCGTTTTTGTACGTGTTCGCTCTCCTGAGCCACGGCCCCAGTGGCCGAGCCTGCGCGTTGCGCCTTTCGTTCTCCTGAGGCCCGAGGCCCGAGCCACGCTTCACCGGACGGTCCGGATCGAGAATCTCAGATTCGCTCCCTCGATGTCGTCCGGCGCCCGAAGCGTCTTCGCGTAGATCACACTGATGAGCACTTCGAAGTCGCGGAGGGTCAGTGCGGCCTCGGCGCCGAGGCCGGCATCGACGACATAGCGGTCGGTTTTCGTGATCTGGCTCGCGCCGATTCCCACCGTCCCTGCGCCGAGGTAGGCGATTCCGTAGAGCGTGTTCCAGTAGAACGCGCCCATCTTATAGTCCCTGTTGCGGAAGATCGGCCGGAAGTACTCATTGGTGACGTGGAGCTCGTGCGTGCCGATCGTGAACTCGTTCTCGTCGACCGCGCGGAGCGCCTCACGGCCACCGAGGCGGAACATCTCGTAGCGGGGGACGGAGGTGCGTTCGACGGCCGGCCGTTCGTCGCGCTCGGGGAAGTCGTCGTAGCCGGCGAACGCGCCGATGTGGAGGCGCGAGAAGATGAATGACGTGCTGGTGATGTCGAAGCGCCGCAGCCCTTCGCCTTCCAGCTTGGTGTACCGGTAGTCGCCGACCGAGTAGTCGTTTTCTCCGGTCGTGTCGTTGAAATCGCCGCCGATCAGGTTGAATGTCTGCGTGAGCGCCAGCGCGTAGCCCGTGCGCTGCGGGCCGATGTCGCGGAACGCGGTGAGTACGGGGGTCTGGCGGCCGCGGGTCTCGCCGACGATGGCGTTGAGGCGCTCGTCGAACTGCGTGCCGAACTGGTAGGCGACCTTCGTATAGAAGTTTTTCTTGTCGTTGTCGACGTTGGCGAGGTCGCCGAAGGAAAGGCTGTCGCCCTGTGTCAGCCAGAAGAGGCGGCGGTTGTAGTCGCGGGGGAATCCGAACAGCACCAGTCCGCCGCGCACGCGCTCGAACTCGCTCGTGGCGTTCTCGCCGATTTCCGGAAACTCGACCGAGTCGAACACTCCCAGGCGGTACGTGAAGTTGCGCGCGTAGTACTTGTAGCGGAGGTAGGTGCTGATGTCGCCGTTGACGAACTTGTACTCGAGCTGCGTCTCGAACAGCACGTTGCGAATGAGCTTCCGCAGTCTGACGCTGGCCCGTCCCTCCGGGAGGTAGATATTGACGTTCGGGAACTCCTCGCGCCGGTCGTACGCGCTGCCGGCGGCCTCGGAGAGGATCGAGGGCGGCGCGAGGGGCTCTTCGAATGCCTCGGAGGTCTCCTCGACTGCAGGTTCGGGTGCTGCGGAGGTCTCCTCGACTGCAGGGTCGGGTGGGGGCGGGGGGGGCGGGTCGGTGGGGACCTGGGCGGAAAGGGCTCCCACGGCAAGAATTACCGCCAGAGAGAGGGAAAACGTCGAGAGTCGATGTCGCATGGGCTCCCTATTCTGTGCCGCCTCGGAACGGAGGCTACGAAACGCTATGGTAACCTCAAGTCATTGCAGCGCTTATCGCGATGAGCGCCGGCTGCTCTGGCACACTCTTTGTAAACCGCGGGACAGATAGCTGCGGACGGTGACCGTGCGAAGCTCTTAGGAGGTGTGATTTTGTTGCGTCTCAAGCATGGATTGCTATTGGCCCTTCTCATCCTGACCCCGGCGCTCGCGAGCGCTCAGGACCTCGGGATGACCTTCACGCGGGAAGACCAGTACCGCATGTTCGCCCCCACATCGAGTGGGCAGACAGGTCTGTTCGAGACCGTTGTAGCCGACACGCTGCCCGCCGGCGCAGTCTCGTTCAGCATTTACTACAACAACTACGACCTGTACGCCGGTGAAGCCCGCGACTTCGCGCCACCTTCGGCGCGCGGGTACCAGGACATGAGCTATGACCTGTACCGGCTCAGCGCGTCCCTCGGGTTCGGCATCACCGATCGCTGGGAAATCACGGCCATGCTGCCGTGGGACCGGCTGGTCCAGAACGGTGGCGACCGGGCCGGTTTCATCAACGGCTTCCTCTACCGCGGCCGCTTCACCGACAGCGGGATCGGCGACGTGCGCCTGGCCACGAAGTTCGGACTCAGTCCGACGGACGCTCCGGCGCGCTTCGCCCTGTCGCTGTTCGCCGATCTTCCGACCGGTGACGACGACGCCGGCATCGCCACCGGCAGCACCGGCTTCGGCGTCGGCGCGCATCTGACCGGCCTCCGCGGAACGCTGTCGGCCGGTTACACGGTGACCGGCGACCGCGACACTTACACCGCCGTCGACAATACCGGCGTCGTGCGCAGGCTCGACATCGACTCGCCCGGTATCTTCAACCTCGACGCCGGCCTGAACATCCCCATCAGCTTCTGGAGCAGGACGAACTGGATCAACGAGATCAACGCCCGTTTCTACACCGGCGGTGACCGCGCTCCGGACAATCCGATCTTCGCCGTGACCGGCATCCGCCACTGGTTCGGCAACAGCGGCTGGGCCCTCAACGCCGGACTTCGCTGGAACGTGGCCAAGTTCCTCGACAACAACGACGAGTGCCGCCTCACGGAACTCGACGACTGCGCGCTGTCCGGCCTGGTCGGCCTGACGTTTGCGCCCTTTGCCCTGGCGCAGATTCCGCCGCCGCCGCCCCCTCCGCTGCCGCCGCCGCCCCCTCCGGCACCCGTACCGCCGCCGGCGCCTCCGGTCGTTCCGCCGCGTCAGCCGCAGACCATCCGGACGGACGAGATCCATTTCGAGCCGGGTTCGGCGCGCCTGACCAACATCGCCAAGGCCATCCTCGACGACGTGGCGCTTCGCATGCGCCAGGAGCCGAGCTCGACCGCTCTGGTCATCGGCTACACGGATGACCGCGAGAACACCGGTGCGAACCGCGATCTCGATCGCCGTCGCGCCGAAGCGGTGCGCGACTACCTCGTCAGCCGTCACGGCATCGACGCCAATCGCATCACCGTCGAAGGTCGTAGCGCCCGCGATCCGATCGCAGACAACAGCACCGCCGAGGGCAGGCTCCGGAACCGCCGTGTGGTGATCCGCCTGATCCTGCCGTAGCCTCAGCACAGTCAGTCAACCGAAGCAAAAGGCTCCCGCCAGTCGCGGGGGCCTTTTTTTTGCTGGTCACGCCATCATGAAGAACTTCGTCGTCTCGTTCGCTCTCCTTGCCGCTGCCTGCGCGCAGGCACCGCCTCCACAGACAACCCCGCCGCCGCAGGCCGAGCCACCGCGCCCGGCCAACCGCATGACACCGCTCTCTTCGGTTCCACGCGCCATCGCGGAACCGCGCATCCGCGTGGGGATGCTGAGCGATCAGGCAACCGTCTCGTTCCCGCGCGTGGCCGACGGCTATTACCTCGTCAGTGACGCGGGTCCGTCGGTGCTGCGCCGCGGGTTCACCGCGACGGCGCCCCTGAGCGGCGCGACCGTGCGGTACGCCGTGCAGATGGCCGCGATCTCGGACGAGGGAAGCGCCAACGCGCTGGCGGAGCGTCTTCGCACGGGGACGGGCCAGCGCGTCGACGTCATCTTCGACCCGGCCAGCGGCCAGCGTCGCGTGCTGGCGGGCGACTTCGCCACGAGCGAGGAGGCCGCTCCGTTCCGTGGAAGGCTGATCGAGCAGGGGTATGGCAGCGACATCGCGGTGGTGCGCAGGCCGTCGGGCGAGCCGTTCGAGAAGCAGCACGTGATCGTCGATGACGAAGGCGACCGGTACACGATCGGCGGCGACTCGATCCTGATCATGCCGGCGGCCGGCGAGACGATCGTCATCGACAAGCAGCCGTATCGCACCTCGGCCAGGCTCTTCATCAACGCGCGCGGTCTGTACAACGTGGTCAACGAGCTCAATTTCGAGGAATACCTCTACGGCGTAGTCCCGGCGGAGATGGGGCCGAGCGTGTACGACGAGCTGGAGGCGCTCAAGGCCCAGGCGGTCGCGGCCCGCACGTACGCATTCCGGAACCTCGGGCAGTTCCGTTCCGAGGGATATGACATCTGCCCAGGCCCGGCGTGCCAGGCGTACAAGGGCTTCGGCGGCGAACACCCCCTCAGCACGCAGGCGGTGCGGGACACGGCCGGGATGATCCTGGTGTACGACGGAAAGCCGATCGACGCGCTCTACACATCGACGTGCGGCGGGGAGACCAGCGACGTCTCCACGATGTTCCCCGGACGCGACGATCCGTATCTGAAGCGCGCGCGATGCGTGGAGATGGAGATGGTCGCGATCGCCGGCCGTGCCGACAGCGGCGTGCTGACCGAGCAGCAGCTCAATGCCAGACTGTTCGCGGCGCTCGCCGAACTGCCGGAGCAGTCCTCGAGCTGGACCGGACGCGAGGTGGAGGAGGCGGTGCATGAGGCCGTGCGCCTGACCGGCGCGGACCTCCCATCCATCGGCCGGCCGGCGTCCAGCCGGCGCCGCGACGTGCTCGCGTACCTGTCCGCGGTGATGGGCCTGGCCGGAAAGGCGCGCGTCGTCACGCTGCCGGAGGATCGCCGCTATTTCTTTCCGCAGACAGGGAATCCGGAGAGCGATGCATATCTCGCGGCGGCGTTCCTCGTGAAGTTCGGGATGTTGCCCGCGCAGTTCATCGATCGCATCGATCTGGGTACCGCGATGCCGCGCGAAGAGCTCTACGCGCTGCTGCTCTCATGGCTCCGCGAGCACTCCACGCTCGTGGAGGCAAACGGAAAGATCCTCACCGTTGACGGGCGGAACGTGACGCTCAAAGCAGGGGGGAAGACCTCGTCGTTCACGCTGCCGGCAGGGATCCCGCTGTTCCGTCGTCTCTCCGACCGCGTGCAGGAGTATCGCAGCGTGCCGATCATGATCGGCGACCGCGCCGTCATTCTGCAGAATGCGGCGAAGAAGCCGGTGGCGATGGTCGTCAACGCGAATTACGACGGCGCGTCGTTCGACCGGACGTCGAGCTACGCGAACTGGACCCGCAGTTATCGCGCCGATGAGCTGGTGACGGCGATCAGCCGCCGCAACGCCATTCAGCGGCTGGCCGGCATCCGGCCGACCGTCGTGGATGCGTCGAAGCGCATCGCCGAGCTCGAAGTGACTGCCGAGGGTGGCCGGAAGTTCGTTCTGAAGGGACTGCCGGTGCGCTGGTCGCTCAACGTTCCCGACAACCTGTTCGTTTACGAGAAGACCCAGGACCCCGACGGCGTGGACCGCTACACGTTCTTCGGGAAGGGGTGGGGTCACGGCACGGGGATGTGCCAGGTCGGCTCGTACGGGATGGCGTTCCGCGGCTGGACGTACGACCGCATCCTGAAGCACTTCTACTCGAACGTGGAGATCGCGGCCATGCCGTGAGGTGTAGCGTCGATCGTACTGGTCAAGGCTCCGCGCCGAACACCAGCGTGGCCAGCGCCACGGCGACGCGGCGGTCGAGCGACGCGCCGGGGGACATCTCCAGGAAATCGTAGTTGTCCTCCTCGTCGGGCCGCCGCACGATCAGACCGGCTTCGACATCGTCCTGCAGGATGACGAGGTTGGACTGGTACTGCCGGTTGAATTTCCCCAGGAGCTTGCGCACGAAGGCTCTGCCGAACGACTCCTCGATGGCGTTCGCCACGGGGTACTGCTCCGGGCCGGCGATCCGCCATCGGTTCCTGCCGAGGCGCGACAGGATCCCCGTTCGCAGCGTGCCGACCGTGTTGCCGTCCGGCGTCGTGACGGCGTAGGTGACGAACGGAATGCTGAATCGCGATTGCTGGGCGATGGCCAGAACCGGAATCGATGCCTCGTACAGTGTGACGCGGACCGGCGGCACGAGCCCCGCGATGACGACCGAAAACGCGACGCTGAGAATGGCCGCCACGGCGGCGGGCCCGTTCCGGCCGTCAGCGATGAGGAAGAGTGTGGCCGCCGCTCCTGCTGTGAGAACGATCGCCGCGACCAGCGCGGCAACGATGCCGACGATGCCGGCGAAGCTGCGATAGGTGATCCGGACGTTGCCGTCTCCATCGCGGATGGAGACCACGTCGCCGGCGCGAATGCCGGGCGAGAATGTGAATCGATCACCAGAGAACGTCTCCACGATGCGCGCCGCCGGCGGTGGTCCGAGCGGCTCAGTCGGCAGGTCGATCGTTACTTTTTTTTTAGGTCGTCCTGCCCCGCCGGCTGCGGCATCGTATCAACGCGGACCTGCTGGTGTTGAGCCGTGGGCAGCGCGTCGATCTCTCCTCCGGCCCCCGCCGCGGCCGGTCGCTCGAACACCTCCGGTGTCTGCGGCGAATCGGTCTCCGTCGGCAGCTCCTCGGAGAAGCGGCCGTAGCTGTTGCCAAGGCGGAGCTTGGCGCCGTGGGTGAGGGGAGCGACCCTGATCCGCTTGCCGTTGACGTACGTCCCGTTGGCGCTGGCCAGGTCGTGGAGGACGAAGAATCCTCGCTCGAACACGATCTCGGCGTGATGGCGCGAGACCTTGGGATCGCGAAGGATGATGTCGTTGCCCGGGTCGCGCCCGACCGTGAAAGGCCGGTGCGTCTGCAGGCGATAACTTTTCTCCGTGCCGTCGAGGCCCACGAAGAAGATCTTGGCCATGTCGCGTGATTCTAGCAGCTTGCGGCTGCGGGCTAGTGCTGGGTGGAGGCCCGCGGCCGCCGGATCTCTGTCACAAGCTGTTCAATGGACACCGGTTTCGTCAGCCAGCACTGGATCCGGGGATCGCGCCGGTCGAGCGCCGGCGCAGCCTGGCCGCTGATCACGATGATGGGGATCTCGGCGGTGGCCTGGTCGTCGCCGAGTCGGGTGAGGACCTCGGCGCCGTCCATGAGGGGCATGAGCCAGTCGAGCAGGATGACGTCCGGCTTCTCGCCGCGACTGATGCGCTCGACTGCCTCCGCGCCGTTCGCGGCCAGCTTCACTTCGAAGCCGCGCTGGTTCAGGCCGATGGCATACAGCCGGCGCGCGTCGGCGTCGTCTTCGACGATGAGGATTTTCGGCCTGGTCACACGCGCCATTTGTGCAGATTCTGTGCGCGTTACGACAGGCCTAGCCGTTAGTCCTTAGTCCTTAGGCCTTAGTCCTTAGGAGGACCTCGCACGTTTTCGCATCGTCCTAACGCCTAACGCCTAAGGCCTGACACCGTGCTATTCTCCCGCGGCCGCCGCGCACCGCGGCCGGGGACAGGCGGGTCATGAACGTCAAAAAGCGACTGCTCGACGCGGCGCGGATGAGTCGCGCCATCCGCCGCATGGCCATCGAGATCGTCGAGAAAAACCGTGGCATCGAAGACCTCATCATCGTGGGCATCCGCAGCCGTGGCGTGCCCATCGGCGAGCGCATCGCCAAAGAGATCGAGCAGCTGGAGGGGCAGCCGGTGCCGTTCGGCATCCTCGACATCACGCTGTACCGCGACGACCTGACCACCATCGCGCCGCAGCCGGTGGTCAAGCCGACCAAGCTTCCCGAGCCGATCGACGACAAGATCGTCGTGCTCGTCGACGACGTGCTGTACACCGGCCGCACCGTGCGCTCCGCGCTGGACGCGCTCATCGACTTCGGCCGGCCCAAGGCCGTCCAGCTGGCCGTGCTCATCGACCGCGGTCATCGCGAGCTGCCCATCCATGCCGATGTCATCGGCAAGACGGTGCCGACCGACGCGAACGAGGTCATCAAGGTGAAGCTCGAGGAGACCGATGGCGAGGACGAGGTTCTGATCATGGAGAAGTGAGTGGAAACCGGTAACCGATGCGAACTGAAAACGCTCTCCGCTCCAAGGATCTGCTCGGAATCGAGCCCCTCACTCCCGAAGAGATCACCCTGATCCTCGACACGGCCGAAGGCTTCAAGGAAGTCAGCGAGCGGCCGGTGAAGAAGGTGCCGGCGCTCCGCGGGCAGCTGGTCATCAATCTGTTCATGGAGGCGTCCACGCGCACGCGCGTGTCGTTCGAGATCGCCGAGAAGCGCCTCTCCGCCGACACGCTGAACTTCTCGGCTGCCGGCTCGGCTGTGGAGAAGGGAGAGACGCTGCTCGACACGGCCCAGAACCTGATGGCCATGAGGCCGGACATGATCGTCATCCGCCACAAGCATCCCGGCGCGCCGAAGATGCTGGCGGACCGGTTGCCCGCCGCGGTGATCAACGCCGGCGACGGCGCTCACGAGCACCCCACCCAGGCGCTCCTGGACGCCTTCACCATCCGCGAGCGCCTCGGCCGGCTGCAGGGCGTCAACGTCTCGATCATCGGCGACATCGCCCACTCCCGCGTGGTCCGCTCCAACATCCACCTGCTGACCAAGATGAAGGCGAAGGTCACGCTGGCGGCTCCGCCCACGCTCATGCCGGTGGAGATCGAGCGGATGGGCGTGCGCGTCGTCACCACGCTCGACGAGGCGCTGGAGGGCGCGGACGTGGTCATGATGCTCCGCATCCAGCTGGAGCGGCAGGGGAAGCTCAGCTTCCCGTCGCTGCGCGAGTACTACAACACGTTCGGCCTGACGGCGGAACGCCTCCGCCGCGCCAAAGACGGCGTTCTGGTCATGCACCCCGGCCCCATGAACCGCGGCGTGGAGATCGCCTCGGACGTGGCCGACGGGCCGTACTCGGTCATCCTCGAGCAGGTCACCAACGGCGTGGCCGTGCGCATGGCGGCGCTCTACCTCCTGGCCGGAGGTCACCTTGCCGAATAACGCGCTGCTGATCAGCGGCGGCCGCGTCGTCGACCCATCCCAGAACCTCGATGCGAAGCTCGACCTCCTCATCGAGGACGGCTCGGTCGTCGAAGTCGGCAGGAACCTGAAAGCCAGCGTGGAAAGGCTCGATGCCACGGGGCTGGTCGTCACGCCCGGCTTCATCGACATCCACACCCATCTGCGCGAGCCGGGGCAGGAGCACAAGGAGACCATCGCCACGGGCACGCGCGCCGCCGTGGCCGGCGGATACACGGCCGTCTGCGCGATGGCCAACACGGTCCCGCCGAACGACGAGCGCGCGGTCACCGAGATGGTGCTGGCCGAGGCGGCGCGGAACGGAGCGTGCCGGGTGTATCCGGTGGGAGCGGTCAGCAAAGGGCTCAAGGGCGAAGCCCTGGCCGAGCTGGCCGATCTTCACGCCGGCGGCTGCGTGGCTGTCAGCGACGACGGCAAGCCTGTGTACAACGCCCAGCTCATGCGGCGGGCGCTGGAGTACTGCCGCATGCTCGGCATCCCGGTCATCGCCCACGAAGAGGACGCCAACCTCAGCGAGGGCGGCGTCATGCACGAGGGCTACTACTCCACGCTGCTCGGCCTGGGCGGCATCCCGGCGGCGTCGGAAGAGACGCTGGTGGCGCGCGACGTCATCCTGGCCGCGCTGACGGGCGCGCATCTGCACATCGCCCATCTCTCCACGGCCGGAGCCGCGGCGGCCGTCCGGTCGGCCCGGAAGGCGGGGGTCAGGGTCACGTGTGAAGTCGCGCCGCATCACATCGCTTTGACCGACGAGGCGCTGGCTTCGTTCTCGACGAACCTGAAGATGAGCCCGCCGCTTCGCTCACCCGCGCATCGCGACGCCGTGATCGAGGCCATCGCCGACGGCACCGTCGACGCCATCGCCACGGACCATGCCCCGCATCACGTCGACGAGAAGAACGTCGAGTTCGACCTGGCGCCGTTCGGCGTGATCGGCCTGGAGACGGCCTTCGCGGTGTGTCACGAGCGTCTGGTGATCTCCCGAACGATCTCGCTGGCGCGCCTGGTCGACCTCTTCTCCTGCGGGCCGGCCCGGGTCTTCAACCTTCCCGGCGGCACTCTGCGCCCCGGGAGCCTCGGCGACGTCACGCTCGTCGATCCGGAAGGTCTGTACGTGGTCGATCTCCGCTTCCAGTCGAAGGCGTCCAACTCGCCGTTCATCGGTGAGCGCCTCCGCGGCCGTGTGGCCGCGACCGTCGTGGGCGGCGCGGTGCGCTACGACACGCGCGCTCTGACCGCAGAGAAACCGAAGCGGAAAAGCCGATGAAGCGAATCGTCATCGTCGATGACTCTCCGGGGTATTGCGATCTCTGGTCGAACTTCATCAGCGAGCGTTACGCCACGGCCAGTGTGGAGACGTACAGGCATCCCTACGACGCGCTGCCGAAGATCGACGCGTCCATCGATCTGTTGATCGTGGACCTGGAGATGCCGGGCATGGACGGGAAGAAGTTCGTCGATTTCGCGCGCCAGCGCGGTCTCTCCCCGCGGCGGATCGTGGTCACGTCATCGCATTCCTCTGAAGAGCTGCACGAGCGCTTCCGGATCGGCGAGACCATCGCCGTGATCAACAAGACCGAGGCGAAGCAGCAGGAGGCGTTTCTCATGATCCTGGACAGCGTGATGCGGCGTTGAGGGGGGAGGCCGAAGGATGAAGGATGAAGGATGAAGGATGAACGCGCTTTCACCATCGCGTTTCATGAACGCGTTCATCGTTCGTTGCGTTCATCCTTCATCCTTCATCCTTCAAACGTGGAGATCACCGGAACGTTCATCCCTGATGTTCATCCTTCATCTTTTATCCTTCCCCCCTTTCCCCCCGGTACCGCCCATCACTTCCTCCGGCATTCATCACTCGTATAATCCCTCTGTGACCGCTCCGACGCCCGCGGCCGCCCCGGCCGCCGCACAACAGCCGACGCTGAACGACCTTCTGGTCTACACCGGAAAGCAGCAGGCCTCCGATCTGCACCTCAAGCCGATGCGGCCGCCGCTCATCCGCGTGAACGGGAAGCTGTACGCCATCCCGGGGACCGAGCCGCTGAAGCCCGCCGACCTGGAGAAGATGCTGCTGCCGATCCTCAACCGGGCCCAGCGCGACAAGTTCGACAACATCCAGTCGGTGGACTTCGGCTACGGCGTTCCGGGAGTGGCCCGTTTCCGCGGGAACCTGTACATGCAGCGCGGCACGGTCGGGGCGGTCTTCCGCCGGATTCCGATCCAGATCCTCGGCATCGACAAGCTGGAGCTGCCGAAAGCCATCCATGACATGACTCAGATCCCCGACGGTCTGGTCCTGGTCACCGGCCCGACCGGATCCGGCAAGTCGACGACGCTGGCCGCGATGATCTCGGAGATCTCGGAGCGCGAGCCGCTGCACATCGTCACGATCGAGGATCCGATCGAGTTCCTCTTCATCGACCGGCTGGCCGCCATCTCGCAGCGCGAGGTGGGGACCGACACGCCGTCGTTCAGGGAAGCGTTGCGGAACTCGATGCGCCAGGATCCGGACGTGATCATGGTCGGCGAGATGCGGGACGTCGAGACGATGCAGACGGTCATGACCGCCGCCGAAACGGGCCACCTGGTCTTCTCGACGCTGCATACCAACAACGCCGCACAGACGATCGACCGGATCATCGACGCATTCCCCGCCGATCAGCACAAGCAGATCCGCTCCCAGATCTCGCTGGTCCTGCGCGGGATCATCTCGCTGAAGCTGGTCAAGACGCGCGAGGGAAAGATGACCGCGGCGGTCGAGATCCTGAAGAACTCGCCGCGCATCGCCAAGCTCATCGAGGACGGACTGACCAAGGACATCCTCGAGGAAATGGAGAGCTCGGTCGGCCTCTACCGCATGCAGTCGATGAACCAGTCCCTGGTCGCCCTGCTGGTTCACCAGAAGATCACGTATCAGGATGCCATGGCCCTGGCCAGCGATCCCGACGACCTTTCACTGAAAATACGCAAGCTCTTCCCCCAGATCGAAGAGCGAGTCCGCCAGGGAGGAGACATGGCCCCCAGCTACTCCGATTTCTCTCAGATCACCGAGCTCATGGACATCAAGCGACTCTACGAAGAGCAGGAAGGCCAGTGGCGGCAGCGCGTCGCGGACAAGGACGAGGAGCTGCAGACGCTGCGGCACGACATCGAGGCTCTCCGGGAGCGCGCCCAGGACCAGAGCTCGGGCACCTCGGCCAAGGACGAGGAGATCCTGCGCATGCGCGGCGAGGTCGAGCGGCTCCGCGCCGACGCGCAGCAGAAGATCAACCAGCTTCAGGAGCGCATCAAGGAGCTGAACCAGAAGCTGATGGGCGGCACGGGGGCGAAGAGATAAAGCAGGCCTTAGGCCTTTGGAACTGCAATGCCTTCTTCCCCTTCCCAGGACCTCCAGACCTTCCCCAATCCGAATCCCGAGCGCGACTACGAGATCTTCTTCGAGGCGCCGGAGTTCACCTGTCTCTGTCCGATGACCGGACAGCCCGACTTCGCCACGATCCGCATCCGCTACGTGCCGCACGAGAGGTGCGTCGAGCTCAAGTCGCTGAAGCTCTATCTCTGGTCGTTCCGCGACGAGGGGACCTTTCACGAGGCGGTCACCAACCGCATCGCCGGCGACCTCATCGCGACGCTCGATCCGCGCTTCATCGAGGTCGAGGGCGACTTCTACGTTCGCGGCGGCATCAAGACCAAGGTGAAGGTCACGCACAGGAGGGAGAGTTCTCCGTTACAGGCCACTAAGCTCTAAGGCCGCCGCCAGGACTGGCGGCGCTCCACGGATCAGGAGCTTAGAGCTCCACCCCCACATCCCTCCGCAAACGCCACTCCGCATTCACGCGCTCCACGAACAGCGGGCGCCCTCCTTCGAGCCACTCCGAGAGGATGCCGGCGCTGACCTCGTCCAGCGACCCGACGATCGACAGCGAGGCCGCCTCCGCGATGCGGGCGAGGGGCTTCTCCAGCTCCGCGACGGCGCGCGCCGACCGCGCCAGCGTTCCGGCCAGCTCGATGTCGCGCTCCATGGCCATCATGCGGCTGGCGGTGAGAGCCAGGAGCACGGACGCGTTCCAGTTCGTCCTCTCCGGCCATCCCGGCGGAGGGATGAAGTCGAGCATGCCGGCGGCATCGGCCAGGGCGGCCACGTGACGCTCGGTCGCCGTGTGCAGCGGCTCGAGGTCGGCGTGGAACAGCATCGCGTACGTCTCGTCGTCGTCCTCCAGCGCGAGCGACGACGCCATCGCTCCCTTGGCCGTCTGGTCGGCCTCGATCGGGATGGCCCCCAAGAACCTCGCTCCGTACTGGGCGGTGAGCTGCGCCAGCTGTTCCAGAGCAGCCAGGTTCGTGGTCACGGGAAACATCACCGGGACGGCCGCGCCCCACGGCAGCGCGCGAAGCTGTGCGATGACGAAGAGGTCCTCGAGACGGGCGAAGTCGAGCGGCCACGCCGCGATGATGACGGTGGAGCCGGGCGGGACCTCGCGCGGAAGGTCGCTCCGCGTGGACACGAGATGAGCGGCCGCGAGACGGAGGCCGGTACACGCCCGCAGCGCCTCGCCGCCCCGCCCGAAGACCGCCTCCGCGAACTCCGTCGCGTCGATGAGGACCGGTGAGGCCAGCCGGGCTGCACCGCGCTCCAGCTCGTCGGTGACGTTGTCGCACACCGTCACCTCCGCGCGATCGGCCGCGCTGGCGCGCAGGTCGAGATAATCGATCGAGACCGGCATGGCCCGGCGCGCGCTGTACGGCGAGAGCGCGGTGGCAGCCCAGAAGGGCGGCTCCGGCGCGGGAGAGCGTCTGATCCGAAGCGGCCCTCCCTTGCGATAGATGATCACTGCGATTTCTGCGGAAGGTACGGCGCGACGAGGTTGCGGACGTACTTCGCCACCATGTCGAACTCCAGGTTGGCCTGGTCGCCGATTCGCGCCGCCCCGAGGTTCGTGCGCCGCAGCGTCTCCGGAATGAGCGCGGCACTAAAACTCCCTTCCTCGGGATCGACGATGGTGAGGGAGACGCCGTCCACGGCCACCGATCCCTTGCTGACCACCAGCTCCGAGTACTCCGCCGGATAGCTCCACCGGTACACGGCGAATTCGCCCTCTGTCGTGATCGACAACAGGGTCCCGACCGTATCGACGTGGCCCTGCACCATGTGGCCGCCCATGCGGTCGCCGAGCGCGAGAGCGCGCTCGACATTGAGACCGGCCCCGGCCCTGAGACTCTTCAGCGTGGTGCGCGAGAGCGTCTCGTCTGACAGATCGGTGATCACGCTGCCGTCGCTCTGGGGCAGCACGGTCAGGCAGACGCCGTTCACGGCGAGGCTCTCCCCGCGCGCGAGCGGCTGCGGATCGGTCGTCCGCAGGCGCAGCCGCGCGCCCGAGTCCAGGCGCTCGAACGACTCGACGACGCCGTTGTGCTGAATGATTCCGGTGAACACTTATGTCGGATACGCAGTGATCATCAGATCGCCTCCGATGAGATCGACGCGATCAAAACGAAAGCGATACGCCTCTGTCAACCGGTTCACGCCGTCGCCGCCGAAGATCGCAGGCGCTTCCGCCCCCCCCACCACCATCGGTGCCACGAACAGGATCATCTTCTGCCAGAGCGACCTGCGGATGACCTCGGAGTGAACGACGGAGCCCCCTTCGACGATCACCGAGCGGATGCCGCGCGCATGGAGCTGGCCGAGGACCTGCTCGATGTCGAGCCGGCCGGGGCAGTCCACGACCTCCAGGCCCGGCCGCGCGTCGAGCGGAGGCGACGGCGTGAAGAGGATGGTGCGGCCGCCGTCGCTGAGGAGCTGCGAATGCGGCGGCGTATCGCCGTCGCCGTCGAGCACCACGCGCGTCCACGGCGTGATCGAGCGGGACCACCCCAGCCGCCGCGTCAGCCGCGGATTGTCGGCTTTGACGGTTCCACTGCCTACGAGGATGGCGTCGTATTCTTCACGCAGCGCCAGGGTCCTCTGGCGGGCCTCGGTCGAGGTGATCCACTGGCTCTGGCGCGTCACGGTGGCGAGCTTGCCGTCGATCGTGATGGCCGCCTTCAGCAGAACGAACGGCAGCTTCTGGCTCACCGCCCACACGAAACGCTCGTTGAGGCGGCGCGCGTCTGCTTCCAGCACGCCGGTCACGACCTCGATGCCGGCCTGGCGAAGCCGCTCAATGCCGCCGCCCTCGACGAGATCGTTGGGATCGCTCATGGCCACCACGACGCGGCGGATGCCCGCGGCGATGATCGCGCCGGTGCACGGCGCGGTTCGGCCATGATGGGAGCACGGCTCCAGAGTGACGACCATGGTGGCTCCGCCCGGCTCGGGGCAGTGCGAGAGCGCCGCGACCTCCGCGTGCGCTTCCCCGGCCCGCTCGTGCCACCCCTCCGCGAGGATCTCGCTCTGGCGGGCGATGACGCAGCCCACCATCGGATTGGGGCTGACTGAGTAGCGTCCACGCTGTGCGAGCTCGAGCGCGCGGCGCATGAGCGTCTCGTCGGTCATGCCGCGGAGTCTACGGCCAATTCTCCCCCGCGGGGCGGCGCGGGGGAGAAGTGCGGAAAGTCTATGGAACGCGAACGATGCGATAGCTCGAGAACGCCGAGCCGCCGCGGTTCGGTGTGGTGACGTAGAGGCGGATGCGCTGGCCGCTGCGCGCCTTGTCGATTGCGCTGCGGAACTGAGCGACGCTATTGACGCGCTGGCCCTGCACCTCGCTGATGATGTCGCCCTCGTTGATGTTCGCCTCGGCCGCAGCCGACACGCTCTTCACGCCGGTGACGAGCACGCCGCGAGCGGAGTCTTCCAGCCCGTACATCTGGCGGGTCTGCGCGGTCAGGTCCTGAACGGACATACCCAGACGGTCGCGGACCGGTGCGCGGGCACTGCTCTCCGTGTCCTCATCGGCCGGGCTGCCGGTCGGACGCTCGGCGGTTTTGGCGTTGAGCGTGACGCGCTGGCCGTTGCGGATCACAGTCACACGGACGTTGCTGCCGACAGGAAGGTAGGAGATGTAGTCGATGAGCTCGCGGTTGCTGTTGATCTTGCGGCTGTCGATCTCCACGACGACGTCGCCATGCTGGATGCCCGCGCGTGCGGCCGGCTTGCCTTCCTCTACGGCCTGCACCAGAGCGCCCCGCACATCCGCGCCGAGATTGAACGCTTCGCGGTAGTCCTCGGTGATCTCGGTGATGGTCATGCCGAGATATCCGCGCGTGACCTTGCCCTCCTTCAACTGCGGGAGAAGGCGCTTGGCGGTATTGACGGGCGTGGCGAATCCGAGGCCCTGGGCCCCCCCGCGAATGGCGGTGTTGATGCCGATGACCTCACCCTGGATGTTCATCAGCGGGCCGCCTGAATTGCCGAAGTTGATGGCCGCGTCGGTCTGGATGAAGTTCTCGAACGACCGGGTCTCCGCGCTGAAACCGAGGGAGCGGCCCTTGGCGGAGATGACCCCGACCGTCAGGGTGTTCTCGAGGCGGAACGGACTCCCGACGGCGATGGCCCAGTCGCCCTTGCGGATGCGGTCGGAGTCGCCGAGCGGAACCGTGGGGAGCGAGGCTGCGTCGATCTTGATGAGGGCGATGTCGGTGGCCGGATCGCGGCCGATGACCTTGGCCTCGAGCGTGCGGCCGCCGATGCCGTTCTCATCCGCGCCGAAGTGCACGTCCACTCTCGTCGCGCTTTCCACGACGTGGTTGTTC
>DATKCA010000269.1:0-6674 GCA_035544675.1 Thermoanaerobaculia bacterium
CGACATCGCTCACCTTGAAGAGGTAGTTACAATGCGCGCGGCATGGGTAAACAATCCGACGCATTCTTCCAGCGCGCGCAGGCAGTCATCCCCGGAGGCGTGAACTCGCCCGTCCGGGCCTTCCGCGGAGTGGGCGGGACACCTCCCTTCATCGAGATGGCGCAGGGCTCGCGCATCTTCGACGCCGACAACCTCCAGTACATCGACTGCGTCGGCTCCTGGGGCCCGATGATCCTCGGACACGGCCACCGCTACGTCGTGGAGGCAGTGAAGAAGGCCGCCACCAAGGGCTTCTCGTTCGGCGCGCCGACCATCGGCGAGGTCGAGCTGGCCGAGATGGTCATCGCGGCCTTCCCCAGCATCGAGATGCTGCGTCTGGTCAACTCCGGGACCGAGGCGACGATGAGCGCGCTGCGGCTGGCGCGGGCGGCGACGGGGCGCAACAAGATCATGAAATTCGACGGCGGCTATCACGGCCACGTCGACTCGCTGCTGGTCAAGGCCGGATCGGGTGGCGCGACATTCAACGTGCCCGACTCCGCCGGCGTGCCGGCCGAGGTGACGAAACTGACGATCAGCGTCCCGTACAACGATCTCGAGGCCGTGCGTGCGGCGATGGACGACCAGGTCGCCGCCATCATCGTCGAGCCGGTGGCGGGCAACATGGGATGCGTTCCGCCGTCGGAGGGATTCCTGCAAGGTCTGCGGAAGATCTGCGACGAGCGCGGCGCCCTGCTCATCCTCGACGAGGTGATGACCGGCTTCCGCGTCGCTTACGGCGGCGCGCAGTCGCTGTACAACGTGCGGCCCGACATCACCACCCTCGGCAAGATCATCGGCGGCGGAATGCCGATCGGCGCGTATGGCGCCTCGCGCAAGCTGATGGAGATGGTGTCGCCGCTCGGCCCGGTCTACCAGGCCGGCACGCTCTCCGGAAACCCGGTCGCCGTCGCCGCCGGCCGCGCCACCCTCGGCGTCCTCAAGAACTCGTCGATCTACCAGGACCTGGAGGAGCGCACCGCGGAGTTCGAGGACGGCGTCCGCCGCTCCGCGCAGAAGCACGGCGTGCCGATTCAGTTCAACCGCGTCGGGTCGATGTGGACGATCTTCTTCGCCGACTCGATGGTGACCGACTTCGAGTCCGCGAACCGGTCGAACCGCGACAAGTTCGCGCGCTTCTTCCACGTCATGCTCGCGGAAGGCGTTTACCTTCCCCCCTCGCAGATGGAGGCGGCTTTCTTCTCCGCGGCTCACGCGAAAAAGGACATCCTCCAGCTGATTCAGCGCGCCGATCGCGGGCTGAAGAAAGTGGCGTGGGAGTTCGAGAAGTAGCTGTGCCCGTGCCCGTGCCCGGTTTTTCGACGGGCTCCGTTCACCCTGCCGATGCCTGCAGCTTCCCCAGGATCTCCTTCTCGCCCGCGGCGTGCTTTTCCTGCGTGGCTTTCCAGGCGCGCTCCGCGCGCGCGAGCAGCTCGCTTCTCTGTGCGCTGTCCGACAGGCCGGCCAGGTTGATGAGGACGTTCTGATACGCGCCTGCGGCGGCCGCGCGCGCCATCTGCACGCCGACGCCGGCATCGGAGAGCGAGGCCTGCAGTCCGATGCGTCCCACTTCGCGATTCAGGTCGATGACTTCACCGCACGCCTCCAGAACGCCGAGCGGGATCTCCGATGCGCCGACGGTGGCATCCGCCAGCGCAGCGGCGCTCGCCGTCTCCTCTTCCGGCGTGTTCTTCGGCATGCGCATGGCTTCGAGCAGCCGGTCGAAGGCCGCGGTGTCGGCATCGACCGCGGCGAGCAGCCGGTCTTTCAGAGTCTGCCCGCGCAGAGCGATGCGATCGAGATCGGCCTGTCTGGCCTCGAATCCCTTCTTCGTGTGTGAGATCAGCGCGACCATCGCCGCCAGTCCGGCGCCGAGCGCCGCCGCCAGCGCGGAGACCGATCCTCCTCCCGGCGCCGGCGACTCGTCGGCCAGCACGTCGGCGAATGCGCGGATCGACATCGAAGCCAGCGGCGCCGCGTTGGCCAGCCGGTACTCGATGACGCGCTCCGCTGGATCGAACGGTTTCATTTCGCTGAGCCCGAGCGAGCGAATGGCCGTGTGAACGATGGCCGGCTCCGGAGCGCCGGTGGGGCGTCCCATCAGCCGGAGATAGTGCCGTCCGGCATCGAGCAGCACCTGGAGCGGCACGAGACCGACGATCTCCGAGCCGGTGACGCGCAGCCCGCGGTCGCGTGCCCGTTCGACGCAGGTGTCGAAGGCGGCGTGCAGCGGAGTGACGTCGAGATCGGTGAGGTTGATCGAGACCTGCGCGCATCCGTACTCGGGGATGACCCATCCCACGGCCTTCACCGATTTCAGGATGCCCGGCTCCCACACCGGTTCTCCTTTGGCGTCGAGGACGGGATTGTCGTTCCCGTCGCGCTTCATGCGGCCGCGCTCGCGAATGTCGAAGGCGACGCGGTTGGCCAGGCGCTTGTCGAGCGTGTTCAGGTTGACGTTGTATGCGACGAGAAACTTTCGCGCGCCGATGACGGTCGCGCCCGCGCGCGAGACGAACTCCGACGGACCGAAGTCCGGCTTCCAGCGCGGGTCGGTGAGCTTGCGGGCGCAGCCCTCGTACTCTCCTTCGCGGATGTCGGCCAGATTCCGTCGATGCGGCGCGCTGCACGCGCTCTCGTAGAGGTACACCGGGATGTGGAGCTCGCGGCCGACGCGGCCGCCGAGCCGGCGGGCCAGTTCGACGCAGTCGTCCATGGTCACGCCGGAGACCGGGATGAACGGCACGACGTCGACGGCACCCATGCGCGGGTGCGCGCCGCGATGCTTCGTCATGTCGATCAGCTCGACGCCTTTGCGCACGAGTTGAAACGCACCTTCAAGGACGGCCTCCGCCTCGCCGACGAACGTGATCACGGTGCGGTTCGTGTCGGCCCCGGGATCGACGTTGAGGACGGTCACGCCGGGGACCGCTGCCGCTGCCGCCGCCACCGCCTCGTAGATATCCGCCCGACGCCCCTCGGAGATGTTGGGAACGCATTCGACGATGTTCATTGGCGTGATTCTAAGGGCTCAGGGCTCGCCTATTCCTCGTTCCGCTCCCGAACCGACAGCCAGCTGCCGAACCAGCCGGCCAGCGTTCCGCAGCCGATCAGCGCGGCGATCTTCTGCCACGGCAGGAAGGTGGTGAAGAGGAAGCCCCACAGCAGCGAGCGCGAAGGTTCGAGGGCCTCGCGCGCGGCGACGAACCCGGCGAAGAGCAGAACGACGGCGGCCACCCCGCCGATCGTGCCCTGCACGAACCCTTCGACGAGAAACGGTCCGCGGATGATTCGCTCGGTCGCGCCGACCAGGCGCATGATGTCGATCTCCTCGCGGTACAGCATCATCGTCAGGCGGATCACGTTGGCGATCGTGAACGCGGCCGCCACGGCCAGGATCCCGCCGGCGATCAGCCCGATCAGGTTGATGACGTGCACGAGCCGCTTCAGACGCGCCAGCCAGTCCCAGTCGAACTGCACCTGCTCGACTCCCTGCAGCTTGCGCAGCGTGGCCATCTGCGTGTCGAACGCGGCGGTGGCGACGAACTTCGGATCGACGTCGATCTCGAACGAGGCGGGAAAGGGATTGTCATCGAGCTGCTGGACCAGGTCGGATACGCTGGCGAAGTACGTCCTGAAGCGGACGAGCGCCTGTTCCGGCGACACCAGCGTCCTCCGCGACAGCTCGGCGCTGTCGGCCAGGAATGCGTCGACGGCCGCGATCTCCTCTCCGGTCGCCTCCGGCTCGAAGTAGAGGTTCACGCGCGTCTTTCCCTGCCACTGCTCGACGGCGCGGTCGAGGTTCTCGGCCACCAGAAGGAAGATGCCGAGGATCAGCAGGGAGATGGTCATCATGGAGACGGCCACGAAGCTGGCCCGCTTGGACGACCAGATGCGCCGGATGGCCTCGCGCACAAAATACGTGAAGCTGTTCGAGGGTACGTCCGGCTCGTCGAGGTGCTTGAGTCGCCTCGCCATCAGGAGGATGCGATGCCGAACAGCGACTCGCCGCGCTGGGCGGGACGCTCCGGCGTGGCGACCCTCTCGTCGAGGAGCCGCCCGTGGTCCAGCGTCAGGACGCGGCGGCCGCTGCTTCGGATCAGATCGCGGTCGTGAGTGGCCAGCAGCACGGTGGAGCCGCGGAGGTTCGCGTCAGAGAAGATCTGCAGGATCTCGGCGGAGAGGTCGGGATCGAGGTTCCCGGTGGGCTCGTCGCCGACGAGCACGAGCGGGTCGTTGATGAGGGCGCGGGCGATGGCCACGCGCTGCTGTTCGCCGCCGGAGAGCTGCAGCGGATACGAGTTCAGCTTGTGATGGAGGTTCACCGCGCGCAGCGCGCTGTACGCCTTCTTCTTCTGCTCCCTGGCCGGCACGTTCAGCACGGTCATGATGAAGGAGAGGTTCTCGAACACCGTCATCCGCTCGATGAGCTTGAAGTCCTGGAAGACCATCCCGATCTCGCGGCGGAAGAAGGGGAGTTGCGAGGGCTTCATGGCGTTGAGGTTGCGGCCGTTGACGACGATCTGGCCTTCGCTGGGCTGGATCTGCCGCAGGATGAGCTTGAGCAGGGTCGACTTGCCCGCGCCGCTCGCGCCGGTGAGGAAGACGAACTCGCCCTTGTCGATGTGGCACGTCACGTCCTGAAGAGCCGTCGAGTACCGATCGAACTTCTTCGTGACGTGGTAGAAGTGGATCATCTGAAGGCGTCAGGCCTTAGGCCTTAGGCGTTGGGAGACCGGAACTAGGTTACCACCGTTCTCCTAAGGCCTAAGGCCTAAGGCCCAAGGACTAAGGACCAAGGACCAAGGACCAAGGACCAAGGACCAAGGACTAAGCAGCGCGCAGCGCCGCCGCCACCGGCAGGCGCGCCGCGCGGATCGCCGGAAAGAGGCCGCCGATGAATCCGATGATGAGCGCGTACACGATGCCGTTCACCAGCAGCTCCGCGTTCACGTCGAATGCGAACGCGACCTGGCTGAACGTCTGCCAGTTGAGCGTGGCGGTCCGGTAGCCATCGAAGGCCGCCCAGGCCAGGAGCGCGCCGATGACGCCGCCGGCCAGCGCCAGCAGCATCGACTCGACCAGCACGGACACGATCACGGGCGTGGCCCCGAAGCCGAGCGCTTCCAGCGTGGCGATCTCGCGCGCCCGCGCCGACACCGCCGTGTACATCGTGTTCAGCGCGCCGAACACCGCGCCCACCGCCATCAGCGCGGAGATGATTCCCCCCAGTCCGGTGATCAGCAGGGTGATCATGCGCGACTGCTCCGCGTAGTAGTCGATCTCCCGCAGGACCTTCACGTTCAGCCGCGGATCGGACGTCAGTGAGTCCTTGAACCGCTGGAAGTTGCCCGCTGAGGCCAGCTTCACGAGCAGCGCCTGGTACGACGAGCCGCGCCGGTACGCCGGCGCGAGCACGGCCGCGTCCGTCCAGATCTCCGACTCCGGAAGCCCGCCGTTCGCCTCGAACAGGCCGACGACCGTCCACTGATTCTGCCCGAGCTTGAGACTGGCGCCGACGTCGAGGCCTTCGAACTGCGAATTCGCGCCACGTCCGGCGATGACCTCGTTGCGCCCCCACTCGAACATCCGCCCCTCATAGATCTTCACTTCGCTGCGGACGCCGAACGCCGGCGGCTCCACGCCGCGAATGGGCACGTTCGCATCGGACATCGTGGGCCGCTTCGGGAGATTGACGATGACGAACAGCTCCGGCGAGACGAGCGCCTGGCCGTCCGCCCGGGCGATGCCCGGCGCGTCGGCGATGATGCGCGCTTCGTCGCGTCCCAGGATGCTGGTCATCTCGCTGTCGGCCCCGGAACGGAGAACGATCGCCCTGTCGGGTGATCCCGCCACGGTCATGGCCCGCTTGAATCCCTGCGCGATCGACAGCACGCCGACGAGCACGGCCACCACGCCGGCGATGCCGAAGACCGCCGCCGCCGCTGCGCCCTTGCGCTGCGGAAGCGACCGCAGGTTGAATCCGATGAGTGCTGCGACCTGTGCGAACCAGTTCATGTTCTTTCCCTGCTCTCTTCCTAACGGCACCGGCAACCGGTAACCGGTCGAAACGGCAACCGGTAACCGGAAACCGGTAACCCCGCCCGCCCTCCGGTTTCCGGTTTCCGGTTTCCGGTTTCCGGTTGCCGACTCCCAGTCACTCCCGCCTCAACGCCTCCACCGTGTTCAGCCGCATCGCCTGCATCCCCGGAAGCAGGCCGGTGATCAGCCCGAGGAGAACGACGAGGCCGAGCCCGATGATGATGTCAGGGGTGGGGAAGAAGAAGATCGGCAGCGCACCTTTCGTCGGGTCACCCGCCGACACCGCCACCCATCCCAGGCCGAGACCGAGGAGGCCGCCGGTGAAAGCGATGAGGAGCGATTCGATGAGAACGAACGTCATGACCTGCGTATCGGTGAAGCCGATGGCCTTCATCACCCCCAGCTCCTGGATGCGCTCGCGCACCGACTGCGCCATCGTGTTCCCGGCCACCAGGAGAATGGTGAAGAAGACCGCGCTGAGGATGGCCCGGATGATGGCGCCGATGTTTCCGAGCTGGTCGGCGAAGGCCTTCACGAACGCCCCTTCCGTCTCGGTCTTGGTCTCGGACGGCGAGTTCTCGAAGAGGAGATCG
>DATKCA010000270.1:0-2352 GCA_035544675.1 Thermoanaerobaculia bacterium
CATGATCCAGACGATCGCGATGTTCGACTCCGCGAACGGGATCGCGAGCGCCAGCCCTCCCACGGAGCCCACGTAGCCCACGCCGAATCCGAGCCCCGAGACCCACCCCTGCTTCTCCTTCGGCGCGATGTCGGGCAGATACGCGTTGTAGAAGACCACGCACCCCTCGAAGCCTACGTTCGCGATCACGAAGAGCGTGAAGGCCCAGAAAACCGTACCCGGTCCCAACGTCACGAACAGGGCGACGGCCGCGACGCACATGGCCACGTAGATGGCCATGAACTTCTTGCGGACTCCCGCGCGGTCCGCGATGGCGCCGAGAAGCGGCGAGCTGAGGGCGACGATCAGGGCGGAGAGTGAGACCGCCCGGCCCCACAGAAGATCGCCGCGCCCCTCTTCGTTCCCCACCACGATCTGGATGAAGAAGTAGTTGAACACGACGCTCGTGATGACCGCCGGATACACCGAGTTCGCGAAGTCGAACAGCGCCCAGGCGCCGACCTGCTTCTTGTCCAATCGCGACTCCGTTCCGGGGTTGGCGACGCCGCACGGTAGCTTTCCGCTCCGAACATGAACAGACTCTCGGGGAAGCGTGTCCTCGTCACCGTCGTCCGTCACCCGAGCAGAGAGGGAATTTGAGCGAGCGGGCACCCGGCCACGACTCCGTGCTCGCCGCCATTGAGGGCGCCGGCGTACCTCCCCGGCCCCCTCGGCTCGGGCCCGCCACCGAGCCGCGATCCCCGGGGCTGATCGTCTTCACGCTCTGGCTGCTCGTCTTCTCGTCGGCCAGCCAGACGATGATCATCTCGCCGATCCTCCCCATGATCGGCGACCAGCTCACGATCCCGGACGCGGCGCTCGGGACGCTCGTCTCGGCCTACTCGGTGATGGTGGGCATCTTCGCGATCCTCGCTGGACCGGTGTCGGACAAGGTCGGGAGGCGGCGCATCCTCATCCTCGGCTGCGTCGCGATGACGATCGCGCTGGTCCTCCACTTCTTCGTGGCGAGCTACACCTCCTTCCTGCTCGTGCGCGGCCTGGCCGGAAGCGCGGGCGGCATCCTCAGCGGCGCCGCCGTGTCGTACATCGGCGACGCGTTCCCATACCACCGCCGGGGGTGGGCCACGGGGTGGGTGATGAGCGGCGCGGCGTTCGGCCAGATCATCGGCATCCCGATGGGTATCGTGATGGCCGCGCGCTGGGGCTTCAGGTCACCCTTCTACCTCTTCGCCGCGACGATGGCAGTGACCGTCCTGCTGCTCTTCTTCGGCGTGCCGCAGCCGGACGTGAAGCGGACGCAGCACGCGCTCCGCGTGCGCACGGCGGCGAGCGACTATCTGGCGATGCTCCGGCGGCCGGAGGTCGCCTGGGC
Source organism: Thermoanaerobaculia bacterium (assembly GCA_035544675.1). Lineage (GTDB taxonomy): Bacteria > Acidobacteriota > Thermoanaerobaculia > Gp7-AA8 > Gp7-AA8 > DATKCA01. The sequence continues at coordinate 1,373 of DATKCA010000270.1, forward strand.
CGCCGCGGCGTTCTTCCTGATGTTCCTGAGTGTGTCGGTCTTCGTGATCTACCTGCCGACGTGGCTCGAGCGTGACCTGGGCGCCACCGGCGACCAGATCGCACTGATGTTCCTCGTGGGCGGGATCGCCAACGTCGTGACCGGCCCACAGGCGGGTAAGCTGTCGGACAAGATCGGACGCAAAGGGATCATTCTGATGGCGTGCGTCGGACTGTCGATCGTGATGGTGCTCACGGTCCCGCTCGTGACGAGCCTCTTCGCCGCGTACGTCGTCTTCTTCCTGACGATGGTGCTCGTCGCCATGCGGATCAGCCCGTTCTCCGCGCTCCTCACGGCGCTGGTGCAGGACGAGCGGCGCGGGTCGCTGATGAGCCTGACGGTGGCCCTCGGACAGGTTGGATTCGCCCTCGGAGGCGCGGTCGCCGGACCCCTCTTCGCGGAGGTGGGCTACTTCTCGAACACGGTCCTCGGCGCGCTCTTCGTGCTCGGGATGGGTCTGATCGTCTGGTTCAAGATCCCCGAGCCGAAGCGTCAGTCCTAGCAGCGCTTCGGCGACCATCCGTATCCCGGACGGGCGGCCTGGCGGCCCGACCCGCCCCTGTCGCGCCTGCGGCCCGCCTCTATCTTCCCAGGGCCCGATCCTTCCCCCCTGGAGCCTCGTTGAGTCACGACCCGCCCCAGAGCCCGCGTGTCCTGTATGTCGAGGACGCCTTCGACCAGGCCCTCCTGGTCAAGGCGTTCTTCAGCACGATGCCGGGTTACCACGTCACGCATGCGCAGGACGGGGAGAGGGCGCTCAAGGTTATTTCGGACAAGGCCTGGGACCTCCTCGTCACGGACCTGAACCTGCCGGGGGCCGACGGCTTCGCGCTCATCAAGGCCTTCAGGGCGAAGTTCCCGCACACGCCGATCCTCGTCACCACCGGGTACACGCAGCCGGAGTACGAGGAGCAGGCGCTGCGCACGGGCGCGGACCACGT
>DATKCA010000271.1:0-2144 GCA_035544675.1 Thermoanaerobaculia bacterium
ACCGAACCGCACGCGCTCTCGAATCTCATAGCTCGAAGTTGAATCCGCGGCGGACGAGCTGCTTGTACTTCCGATCGTCGAATTTGTAGAGGCGCGCGGCGCGATGGGCCACGTCCTGCTGGATCTCGTCGAGCTCGATCAGCAATTCGGTGCCGAGGATCTTCTTGCGGAAGTTGCGCTTGTCGAGCGGCGTCTCCAGGATCACTTCGTAGAGATGCTGCAGCTCGGAGAGGGCGAACTTCGTCGGCAGCAGCTCGAACCCGATCGGCTGATAGCGCACCTTCCCCTTCAGGCGAAGGAGTGCCATATCGAGGATGCGGTTGTGATCGAACGCCAGACGCGACACCTCGGAGACGGCGAACCACGCCGCGGACGAAGCGTCGGTCGCGGCACGGACGCGGTGGTCGGCCAGCTTCACCAGCGCGTAGTGCGCCACGGTGATCACCCGGCCGCGCGGATCGCGGTCCGGATCGCCGAACGAATAGAGCTGCTCGAGATAGAGGCGCGTGATCCCGGTCTCCTCACCGAGCTCGCGCCGCGCCGCTTCCTCGAGCGACTCCTCCATCCGGACAAACCCGCCCGGCAGCGCCCACTTGCCGCGGAACGGCTCCAGGTCGCGCTGCACCAGAAGCACCTTCAGGTCGCCCTCGTCGAACCCGAAGACGACGCAGTCGACGGTCACGGAGGGCCGCGGGAACTCGTACGTGTAGCTCATCGCTCCCCTCGCGCCTGGAAAATGAGCTCCGTGCGCCGCTCGTGGAGCCGTTTCTCCAGCCCGGCCGGGTAGATGTGCGGGTTCCTGATGCGTTTCACACCGGAGTGGAACGCCGATAGCTCCGCCAGCGCGTGCTCGCGCGATGCGGCGACCGGCGGAATGTCGTAGACGAGCGACCCTCCGCGAAACACCGGCACGAGCAGGTCGTGCCATGAGCAGTCCTCCAGCGACTTTCTCCGCGTCGGATCACCGGGGTCGATGATCACCGGTTCGGCCGGCTCGCCATCGAGGGTGTCGTAGATCATGTCGCCGGCGGCGCGGCTGCCGCCGGTGAAGCGCCGGACCTGCAGGACTCCCGGGATGCTCGTCTTGAGGGCCTGCTCCGAGACTTTCAGCCGCCGCTCCCACTCCCCCCCTTCATCGCGAATCGCGCCGAGCTTGTAGACGCCGCCGAGCGCGGGGTGGTCGAATGCGGTGACGAGGCGGGTGCCGACGCCCCAGACGTCGATCCGCGCTCCCTGCGCGATCAGGCTGGCGATGACTTCCTCGTCGAGGTCGTTCGTGGCGACGATCTTCGCCTCGGTGAAGTCAGCCTCGTCGAGAAGCCGGCGAGCCTCGATGCTCAGCCAGGCCAGATCCCCCGAATCGAGGCGGATCCCGATCAGTTTCGAGCCGCGGGCGCGTAACTTCCGCCCGACGGCGATCGCATTCCGCACGCCTTCGAGTGTGTCGTAGGTGTCGACGAGCAGCAGGACATTGTTCGGCATGGCCTCGGCGTAGGCCTCGAACGCGGTGAGCTCATCGGGAAACGCCATCACCCAACTGTGCGCGTGCGTACCACGGACGTCGATGCCGAACTTCTGCCCCGCAAGGACGTTCGAGGTGGCGGCGCAGCCGCCGAGGAACGCGGCACGGCTCGCGGACAGACCGCCGTCCGGGCCATGTGCCCGCCGCAGCCCGAACTCCAGCACGGTCCGGCCGCCGGACGCCAGCACGACGCGCGCGGCCTTGGTCGCGACCAACGACTGAAAGTTGATGATGTTCAGCAGCGCCGTCTCGATCAGCTGGGCCTGCAGGATTGGACCGCGCACCCGAACGAGCGGCTCGTGCGGAAACACCACCGTCCCTTCCGGGACCGCGTCGACGTCACACGTCAGGCGGAGTCCCTGCAGGTAGCGGAGAAATTCCTCAGAGAAGAGAGCGCGGGCGTCCGTCCCGGTGAGCGAACGGAGATACTCGATGTCTTCGGCGGTGAACGCGTAGCCGCGCAGATACTCGATGGCCGGCTCGAGGCCGGCGGCGACGGTGAATCCGGAACCGAACGGCGCTTTCCTGAACGAGAGGTGGAAGACGGCGTCGCGGTCGGCCAGACCGCTGCGCCAGTAGCCGTAGGCCATCGTCAGCTGGTAGAGATCGGTGAGGAGCGGAC
>DATKCA010000272.1:0-13257 GCA_035544675.1 Thermoanaerobaculia bacterium
GACGAGCGTGGGGAGACCTTCACCTACGGCTTGCGCCGCGAGGCGCAGGGACGGCGGTTCCGCGTGGAGTTCGACCTGACCAGGCCCGTGGCGTTGCCGCCGGCACCGTGGGGAGCCCTTTGACCGGAAACCGGTAACCGGAAACCGGAAACCGGAAACCGGTAGGTAACCGAGGTAGACTTTGGGGTGGGACTTTCGTTGGGTCATCGAAGTATGACCCACAGCTCGTTTCGTGACATCGAGGCGTGGCAGCACGCGCGTCGTCTCGTCCGTCCGGTCTACGAATTCACTCGCCGATTCCCTCCCGAAGAGCAATACGTTCTGACTCCGCAGATGCGTAAGGCTGTGCATTCGGTGCATTCGAACATCGCGGAGGGCCGGGGGCGCCTCTCGAATGGCGAATGGCAGCAGTTTCTCGGTCACGCCCGCGGATCGCTGATGGAGCTCGAGTCGGACGTAATCGCCGCGTTCGATCTCGAGTACGCCACAGCCGAAGAGGTTGCGGATCTCGGCATGCGCATCCAGCGGGCAGCGCAGGTACTGAATGGTCTCCTGAGATCAACCCGCCGCGGCTTCAAGCAGAAGAAGTACAAGCCACCAAAGACTGAACCACCCACCAATCCAGCTCACCCACCCTAGAAAACTCCGGTTTCCGGTTTCCGGTTTCCGGTTTCCGGCTACCGGTTTCCGGTTTCCGGTTTCCGGTTTCCGGCTACCGGTTTCCGGCTACCGGTTTCCGATTCAAAGCGAGAAGGTACTTATGACGACCACCGTGGCGACCCCGGCAACGCTCACCGAACAGCAGCTGGGCGTTCTGATCCAGTACACCGTCGAGGCATACAAGACGTTCCAGAAGATGGCCGAGAACCTGCCCAACCCGATGAGCGCCGGGATGTTCAAGCAGTTCGCCGTCGACGAGCGGGACAACCGGAATCTGCTCGAGGCGAAGATCGCCGCCACCGGCAGCGCGCGCGTGCGCGTCACCCTGGGCGCCGATCTTCTGTTTCAGGACATCCTGGAAGGGAGAATGTCCTTCCGCGAAACGACCGAGTTCCTCATCGCGCGGGAACGAACGATGGAGAAGAAGTTGACGGAGCTCAGCCGCGGCGCGGTGCTCGCCGACCGCCCGCTGCTCACGTACCTGATCGCCGAGAAGCGCGCCCACGTGGTGGCGCTGGAGCGGGAGCTCGAGCTCATCAAGCTCGATCCGGACTGGTACAAGCGCGAGGACGCCGAGTCGCGGATCGTCCACGGAACCACGGGATGAACCTGACCCTGAGCCCCGAGGCCGAGGCGCATCTCCGGAGGGATCTGGACGGCCGGCTGCTGCGCATCGCCTTCACGACCGGCTGCGGAGGCAGCGGATACCGGCTGAGCCTTGCCTCCTCGCCGAACGATGGCGACGAGATCGTGGCCGTGGGAGGGGTGCGGGTGGCTCTCGACGGCATGGCGGCCTCCCGTCTGGACGGGGCAGTCATCGTTTATGACGCCGGCGAGGACGGATACCTCCTCGAGCACCCCGACGCCGTCACAGCCGTCTGGTGCGGATGATCACACCGGGAACAAAACGCGGATCTGTTAACCTTCACCCTGACGAATGAAGCGCTACCTGGCCCTCATGTTGGTTCTCGCAGCGTTCGCGCCGGCCGCGGCCGCGATCGCATCGGCGTTCAGCTGCCACGCCATGCCCTGCTGCAGCTCCGGCGATGCCTCGGCGCAGATCACTCCGGGATGCTGCGAGCCGTCGATGACGAGCAACCCGCAGCCGGCACCGTTGGCCAAGAGCATCGTTCTCACCAGCGCGGCGATGTCCTCGGAGACGTCATCCCTCGCCGGCAGGGTCTTCGTGGCGCGGGACCACGAGCATCCGGACGCCTCTCCCCCGCGGTCAATGCGGCTTCGCCTGGCCACGCTTTCCACGCTCCTCATCTGATGCGACGGTGAGCTATCGCCGCCGAGTCGGCGGCGCTCCACTGCCAGGAATGGCGGTGCTCCACCGTGATTTTCTGAGGAGACTTCCATGTCATTTCACCGGATGGCGCTTGCGCTCGTCGCAGGCGTGTTGGCCACGGATCTTTCAGCCGCCATCGACTGGCAGAACGAGCGCGCCGTCACCGCGGCCGCGGTCGCGAACAACCCGACCATGGCCCGGGTCGAGCAGGAGGTCGTGGCCGCCCGTGAGCGAGCGCGCGCCGCAGGATCGCTTCCGAACCCGATGGTGATGGGTGGCCTGCAGAACAAGCATGTCGACCTCACCGACGACAAAATCATGACCATGTACATGGTCGGCGCGACGCAGACTTTCACGCGGGGATCGAAGCGGGAGGCGGCGCGCGCCGTGGCCGCGCTCGACGTGAGGGCGGCCGAGCTGGAGCTTGACGCCGTCCGGGCGGAGATCGAGCGCGACGCGCTGCTGGCGTGGTACGACCTCGCCGGCGTCGACACCCAGCTCCGCGCCGCCGAGACCGTCCGCCTGCTCCTCGACGCTGTCACCGCGGCGGCGCGCGTGCGCTACGAGGTCGGGAACGCGGAGCAGGCGGAGGTGATCCGGGCCCAGCTCGAGACAATCGAGCTCGACAATCGGATCCTCTCGCTGCGCGGCACTCGCGAGAATGCCAGGGCGCGCCTCCTCCCGCTGGTGGGATTGCCGCCGGAGACCGTGATCCCGCGGCTCGTCCTCGAGGAATCGACCGGCGCGCTGGAGCTCGGCGCTCCGGTCGAGGTGCCGGCCGATCATCCCGCCCTGGCGGCGGTGGAAGCGGAGATCGCGCAACGCGAAGAAGAGATCCGCCTGGCGCGCCTGCTGACCCGCCCGGATGTCAGCCTGGAGGTCTCGTACGGACTCCGGCCGACGACGAAGGACATGTTCAGCGTGGTTGCGTCGCTCGAGCTTCCTGTCCGCCGCAGCACGTTGATCGAGCCACGCATCCGAGAAGCCGTGGCGCTGCGGGACGCGGCGCAGCGCCGTCTGGAGGAGACTCGGCGCGAGATCCAGCGCGACCTGTCCGTGGCTGCGGCAGCGCACGAACAGGCCAACACGCAGCTGGCGCTCCAGAACAGAGTCCTGCTGCCGCAGGCGCGGCTGGCCTTCGAGTCGACGCTGGCTTCCTATCAGAACGGCAAGAGCTCGTTCGACTCCGTGCTGGGCGCCGAGACGACGTACCTCCGCCTCGAGCTCGAGCACATCGAGCACTACATCGAGCACGTCAAGGCCATCACAGACTTTCAGGCGCTCCGTCGCGGAGCGCGCAGCGGAGCGCGTCCATGAGCAGGACTACGAAGCTCGTCATCATTTCCGCCCTCGTCGTCATCCTGGCTGTCGGGAGTGCAGCTCTGTTCCTGCGTTCGGGCGACGACCATGGCAACCGCGCCGGAGCGACCGCCGCCGAGATGTACTACTGCCCCATGCATCCGACGGTGACGTCGGACAGGCCGGGAAGCTGCCCGATCTGCGGGATGGCTCTGGTGAAGCGCACCTCGCCCGACCCGGCCGCGGCGCAACTCGCCGCCGACGGATCGCTCGCCGCCGTGTCGCTCTCGCCCGAACAGCGCGTCACCGCCAACGTGCGCACGCTGCGGGTGACGCCGGCCACCCACACCTCCGAGCTCGTCACGACGGGACGAGTGACGTTCGACGAACGCAGGCTGGCCCAGGTCACGTCGTACTCGGCGGGCCGCATCGAGCGACTGTACGTCAACTTCACCGGCGACACGGTGCGCCGCGGAGAAGCGGTCGCCGCGATCTACTCCCCCGATCTCTTCGCCACGCAGCAGGAGTATCTGCTGGCCCTCGCCAACCGCGAGAGGATGCGCGGCGCAGGCTTCGACACGGCGCGAAGCGCATCGCAGGACCTGGTCGAGTCGACCAAGCGGCGTCTCCAGCTCTTCGGGATGACCGCGGGCCAGATCACCCAGCTCGAGCGCACCGGCCAGCCTCTGTTCGCCACGACAGTCGTCTCGCCGGTATCGGGAATCGTGACGAAACGGCTCGTCGTCCCGCAGCAATACGTGGAGCAGGGCCAGACTCTCCTCGAGCTGGCCGATCTGTCCAACATCTGGGTCGAGGTCGACGTGTACGAGCAGCAGCTTCCCGGCCTCGCCATCGGCCAGACGGTGCTCATCACCTCGCCCGCCCTCCCCGGCATCGAGTTTCGCGGAACGGTGTCGTTCATCCAGCCGGTGCTGTCGGGGGAGACGCGCACCGCGCGGGTGCGCGTGGAGCTTCCGAACCCGCGCCTGCAGCTCAAGCCGGACATGTACGTGAGCGTGCGCATCTTCGGGATGCCCGCGCCGGCTCACATCATGGTTCCGAAGAGCGCGATCGTGGACCGCGGACGCAATCAGTTCGTCTGGGTCGAGACCAGGGCCGGAACCTACGAGCCGCGGCAGGTGACGACGGCCGAGCGTCACGGCGACGACATCGTGATCGTCTCCGGCGTCGAGAGCGGCGACGTGGTGGTGGTGGAGGGGGCATTCCTGCTCGACTCCGAGGCGCAGCTGCGAGAGGCGACCTCGGGCGCGATGGGCGCATCGTCACCGGCCACCGCGACCACGCACACGGGGCACTGACATGGTCGCGAAGATCATCGAGCTCTCCGCGCAGCACCGCTTCATCGTGCTGCTGATCTACGCCGTCGTCATCGGGGCCGGCACATGGGCCACGTTCAACACTCCGCTGGACGCGATTCCCGACATCTCGGACAACCAGGTCATCGTCTACGTCGACTGGCCGGGCCGCTCCCCGCAGCTCGTTGAGGATCAGGTCACCTATCCGCTCGCCTCGAATCTGCAGGGCCTCCCCGATCTGAAGGCCGTCCGGGCGCAGTCGATGTTCGGCTTCTCGCTGGTCTACGTGATCTTCGAGGACGACGTCGACATCTACTGGGCGCGCACGCGGGTGCTGGAGCGGCTGAATTACATCGGCGGGCTTCTGCCCGAGGGCGTCGCGCCGCGGCTTGGCCCGGAGGGGACGGGCGTCGGCCACGTATTCTGGTACACGCTGAAGTCGAAGTCGCACGATCTGGGGCAGCTCCGCTCGATTCAGGACTGGTACCTGAAACTGGGGCTGCAGTCGGTGGACGGCGTGGCGGAAGTCGCCTCGGTGGGCGGGTTCGTCAAGCAGTATCAGGTCAACCTCGACCCGATCAAGATGGCGGCGCGCGGCGTCGCGCTCGACACGGTGGTCGAGGCGGTGCGGCGGAGCAACAACGACGTGGGAGGGCGGCTCATTCAGGTCGGCCAGACCGAATACATCGTCCGCGGCATCGGGTACGTCACCGAGGTGTCGGATCTCGAGACCATCGTCGTCGATGCGCCCGGCGGCACCCCGATCTACCTCTCCTCCCTCGGCACCGTGCAGCTCGGAACAGAGCTGCGCCGCGGACTGCTCGAGGAGAACGGAGAGGGCGAAGTCGTGGGCGGAATCATCGTCGCTCGTTACGGCCAGAACGCGAAGGAAGTCATCGACCGGGTCAAGCTGCGGATCGAGGAGCTGAAGAAAGGGCTGCCGGCCGGAATCACCATCCACACCTCGTACGACCGCTCGGAGCTGATCGAGCGCGCCGTGTCCACGCTCAAGACCGCGCTGACCGAGGAGGCGCTCATCGTCTCGCTGGTCGTGATCGTCTTCCTGCTGCACTTCGGATCGGTCGTTACCGTCCTGGTCAGCCTGCCACTGTCGGCGCTCATCAGCTTCATCCTCATGTACTACTTCGGCATCACGTCGAACATCATGTCGCTGGGCGGCGTCGCGCTGGCCATCGGAGAGATCGTCGACGCATCGATCGTCATGGTGGAGAACGCCTACCGCCACCTCGCGGAAGGGAAGCCATCAGAGCCCTCTCCCGGTGGGAGAGGGCACGCCGAAGGCGGAGTGGGGGTCAAGTCACATCAACAACGCATCGACGTCATCATCAAGTCGGCCAGACAGGTCGGGCCGGCCATCTTCGGTTCGCTCCTGGTCATGATCGCGTCGTTCATGCCCGTGTTCCTGCTGACCGGCCGCGAAGGCAAGCTGTTCAAGCCGCTGGCGTTCACGAAGACCTTCGCGATGGTCGGCGCCTCCGTGCTGGCCATCACGCTCGTGCCGGTGCTGATGACGCTTCTCATGCGCGGGCGGATGAGACCGGAGAGCGAGAATCCGGTCAGCCGTTTCTTCACACGCGCCTACCATCCGTTCCTGCAGTGGTCGCTGCGCAACGCGAAGCTGATGCTGGCGCTCAACCTCATCGCCCTGCTCATCGCCGTTCCGATGATGATGAGTCTCGGCAAAGAGTTCATGCCCCCGCTCGACGAAGGCTCGCTGCTCTACATGCCTGTCACGCTGCCCGCCATCAGCATCACGGAGGCGCGGAGGATCATCCAGGTGCAGGACAGGATCATCGCAGGCCACCCCGCGGTTGAATACGTCCTCGGGAAAGTCGGACGCGCGGAGACGGCCACCGATCCGGCACCCGTGTCGATGTTCGAGACCATCATCGAGCTGAAGCCCAAGGACCAGTGGCCGCCCGGCACTACGAAGGAATCGATCATCCAGGACCTGAACGCGAAGCTGCAGATCCCCGGCGTGACGAACGCCTGGACGCAGCCGATCATCAACCGGATCGACATGCTGAACACGGGCGTGCGCACGACGCTGGGCGTGAAAATCTTCGGATCGGATCTCCAGCAACTGCAGGACCTGGCGTTGCAGGCGGAGGGGATTCTGCGGAGGGTGCCCGGAGCGGTCGACCTCTACACGGAGCGCGCCACCGGCGGCCAGTATCTGAACATCGCCGTGGACCGCGAGGCCATCGCGCGGTACGGGATCCCGGTCGGCGTCGTCCTGGACGCGATCGAGACCGCGATCGGCGGCGTCAACGTCACCACCACCGTGGAAGGCCGTGCCCGTTACCCCGTGCAGGTGCGGTACCTCGCCGACTATCGTGACGACGTGGGGGCCCTGCAGAACATGCTCATCACGATCCCTCGCGCCGGCCAGTCGATGCAGCTTCCCCTCGGCCAGCTCGCCCGCATCACCACCTCGTCCGGACCGGCCATGATCAACAGCGAGAACGGCCAGCTCCGCTCGCTCGTACAGCTCAACGTCCGGGGCCGTGACATGGGCACGTTCGTCGACGAGGCGAAGGAGGCGCTGGACGATCAGCTCACGCTGCCGGCCGGCTATTCGCTCCAGTTCTCCGGCCAGTACGAGGACCAGATCCATGCCCGCGAGCGCCTGCAGGTGGTCGTGCCGCTCGTTCTGGTCATCATCTTCACGATTCTCTATTTCACGTTCCACTCCGCCGCTGAGGCCTCGCTCGTCATGCTGTCCGTGCCGTTCGCGCTCATCGGCGGCGTGTATCTGATGTGGTTGTACGGCTTCAACTGGTCCGTGGCGGTGTGGGTCGGGTTCATCGCCCTTTACGGCGTCGCCGTGCAGACCGGCGTGGTGATGGTGCTGTATCTGCACGAGTCCCTCGACAGGAGGCTGCTGCAACAGAATGTCACCGAGGAGATGGTCTTCGAGGCCACCGTCGAGGGCGCGCTGCTGCGCGTCCGCCCCAAGATCATGACCGTGGCCACGACCGTCATCGGACTGCTTCCGCTGCTCTGGGCCACGGGAACCGGGTCCGATGTCATGAAGCCGATCGCCGTGCCGCTCATCGGCGGCATGGTGACGTCGACGATCCACGTCCTGCTGGTCACACCCATCATTTTTCTGATCATGAAGAAACGCGAGTTGCGCGCCGGCCGTCTCAAGCCCTCAGGGCTCAGAGCCGAGCCGGGAGACGTCACAATCGCCTGAGGAGGAGGAAACTTGAAACACTTCATCATTGCAGTGGCAGCAGTTGCATTCTTCGGATGCCAGTCGAAAGAGAGTGGAGCGGAGGCCGTGCCGGCCGCCGAAACCGCCACGGAAACGCTCGCTCAACAGACCACGACGGCTTCGGACGGCGTGCAGACCGTCGACATCAGGATCAGCGGCGGGGAGTACCAGCCGGCTTCGATCACGGTTGCGAAGGGACAGCCGGTCCGCCTGAACTTCACTCGAGATGAGAAGCCGACGTGCGGCGATGTGGTCGTGTTCCCGGCTCTCAACATCCGGAAGGAGATCCCCGTGAACCAGGTGGTCTCCATCGATCTGAATCCAACCGAGGCGGGCGAGCTCAAGTTCGTGTGCGGGATGGACATGATGAAGGGGACGGTGGTCGTCCAGTGAAACGCGCGATCACGCGTGGTCTCGTCGCGGCCGGCGCCGCTGCAGGAGCCGTCGAGCTGCTGGCCTGGGTCAGCATGTGGCGCGACCACGCGGAGCGATCGCACCTGGGCGATCTCCTGTATACCGAAGAATACGGGGCCGGGGAGCCCGTGCTCTTCATCCCCGGGCTGCAGGCATCGACCCGGTACTGGGGCGACATGAGACCGATGGCAGCCGGTGGCCGCCGTCTTCTGCTCGTCGACCTGCTGGGATTCGGCCGGTCGCCGTGGCCGATGGACTCGTCCTACTCGCTGGACGACCACATCGCCTGGCTCCGCCGGACCGTGGTGTCACGGGGGGCCGGGCGCGGACTCACCATCGTCGCGCACTCGTTCGGCACGGTCGTGGCGGCCCATTACGCCGCGCGCTATGCCGATGACGTGAAGAGGGTCTTCCTGCTCGGAGCGCCGCTGTACGATTCCGCCGCGGAGGCTCGCCAGCGGATTCGCGACATGTCCACGATCGCCGCGCTCTTCTCACTCAACCGCTTTCTCGCACGCGAGGGCTGCATGGTCGTCTGCGCATTTCGCCCTCTGGTCGGAAAGCTGGCAATCCTCGCTCGACCCGACCTACCTCCGGAAGTGGCGCACGACGCAGTCCTGCATCACTGGCCGTCGATTCGCGGCGCCATCGACATCCTGCTGCACACTCCCCTGACGGCCGCACTGCCGCGGATCGGACCGAAGACGGTGTTCGTGCACGGGACCGAGGACACGGTCACCATGGTCGAGCGCACTCGTGACGTCGCGGCGGCGGCCGGCGCGCGGTTCGTGGAAATCCCCGGCCGTCATCACGATTATCAAGGAGTCCTGCCGTCACTGCTGGCTGAGGAGATCTGATGCGCTACTTCATTCCCATCGTGGTTCTGACACTTACGGTTTCCGCTGCGCTCGCGCAGCACTCGCCGTACACGTCGCGCGGGTACGCTTCCGGCACGCCGGCCCATCAGCACCAATGAGCGAGACCGAAGTCACAGAAGTGCTCGACCCCGTCTGCGGGATGACCATCGACCCGAAGGACGCCACCGGCACGTCCGAGTACAAGGGCACGACGTATTACTTCTGCAGCGACTCGTGCAAAGAGCGGTTCGACGAGAGCCCGGAGAGATTTCTGGCCAAGAGCGCCGGTGAGGACACCGGCGCCCCAACGGATCCCGGCGTCCCAACGGCGGCCGGCGAGGCGGATCCGGAGGCCTGGTACACCTGCCCCATGCACCCGGAGGTGCGCCAGAGGGGTCCCGGCTCCTGTCCGAAGTGCGGGATGGCGCTCGAGCCGGAGCGAGTCACGCTCGAGGAGACCGCGAACCCCGAGCTCGAGGACATGAGCCGCCGCTTCTGGGTGGCCACGGGCCTCACGATTCCTCTGGTGATCTTCGCGATGACGCGCCACATGCCGGGCGCGCACGGTTTCTTCGGCCACACCATCACGACGTGGGCTCCGTGGATCGAGCTGGTGCTGGCCACGCCGGTCGTTCTGTGGTCCGGCTGGCCGTTCATGGTCCGGGCGGTCGACTCCATCCGCTTCCGCAGTCTCAACATGTTCACCCTCATCGGCCTCGGCGTCGTCGTGGCCTATGTCTACAGCGTGGTGGCCACCGTCGCGCCGGGACTCTTCCCCGACTCGTTCCGCGACATGTCCGGCCACGTCGGCGTCTACTTCGAGGCCGCGGCGGCGATCGTTGCTCTCGTTCTCCTCGGGCAGGTGATGGAGCTTCGCGCTCGCGGTCGCACCGGTGCCGCCATTCGCGCTCTCCTGAACCTCGCACCGAAGACGGCCAGGCGCGTCTCCGAGAACGGCAGCGAAGAGGACGTTCCCATCGAGGACGTGAAGCCGGGCGACACGCTGCGCATCCGCCCCGGCGAGAAGATCCCCGTCGACTGCGTCGTCGTCGACGGCAGCAGCAACGTCGACGAGTCGATGGTCACCGGCGAGTCCGTTCCTGTCGAAAAGAAGAAGGGCGACCGTGTCATCGGCGCCACGGTGAACACCACGGGCGCACTGCTCGTGCGCGCGGAGCGCGTCGGCGCCGACACCATGCTCGCCCAGATCGTGGAGATGGTCGCAAAGGCTCAGCGGAGCCGCGCTCCCATTCAGAAGCTGGCGGACAAGGTGTCGGCCTGGTTCGTGCCGGCGGTGATCGCCGTCGCCCTGATCACGTTTGTGGTCTGGGCATTCTTCGGCCCGGAGCCGCGCCTGGCCTTCGCCCTCGTCAACGCCGTGGCGGTGCTCATCATCGCCTGCCCGTGCGCCCTCGGCCTGGCCACGCCGATGTCCGTCATGGTGGCGGCGGGAAAAGGCGCAGGTGCGGGAGTCCTCTTCCGGAACGCGGAGGCGATCGAGGTGCTGCGCACCGTCGACACTCTCGTGGTGGACAAGACCGGGACACTGACCCTCGGGAAACCGGAGCTCGCCTCGGTCATGGCCAGGGACATCGACGAGAGCGAAATGCTGAGACTCGCCGCCAGCCTGGAGCGCGCCAGCGAGCATCCGCTTGCCGCATCCATCGTCAGCGGCGCGGAAGCGCGAGGCATCAGCCTGACCTCGGCCTCCGATTTCGAGTCGATCACCGGCAAAGGAGTTCGAGCGCGGATCGACGGAAGAGACGTCGCCATCGGAAACATCGCGATGATGCGTGACATGAGTCTCGACCCGGGCGATCTGGTCGCCAAAGCCGAGGAGTTGCGCGGTGGAGGCCAGACGGTGATGTTCGTCGCCATCGATGGACGCGCCGCGGGTCTGATCGGTGTCGCCGATCCGATCAAAGAGACGGCGGCCGAGGCAATCAAACAGCTCCATGCCGAAGGCGTGCGCATCGTCATGCTCACCGGCGACAGCGCGACGACCGCAAACGCCGTGGCCAGGAAGCTGGGCATCGATGAAGTCATCGCCGAGGTGTTGCCGGATCAGAAGGCGGAGGCGGTCAAGAAGCTGCAGGAAGAGCAGCACATCGTTGCCATGGCGGGCGACGGCATCAACGACGCCCCCGCCCTGGCCCAGGCCGAAGTCGGCATCGCCATGGGCACGGGCACCGACGTGGCCATGGAGAGCGCCGATGTCACCCTCGTCAAGGGCGACCTGGGCGGCATCGTGCGCGCGCGGCGTCTCAGCAACGCAACGATGCGTAACATCCGCCAGAACCTCTTCTTCGCCTTCATCTACAACTCCCTGGGCGTCCCCGTCGCCGCCGGCATCCTCTATCCGTTCTTCGGAATTCTGCTGAGCCCGATGATCGCCGCCGCGGCGATGAGCTTCAGCTCGGTGTCCGTGATCGCCAACGCCCTGCGGCTGCGGCGCGCGAAGATATGAAGAGGTGCCTCACGTTGTCGATCGCGATCGTCGCGGCCGCGAGCCTTCTCTTAGGCGCGTGCTCGACAATCAATGTGCATCGTGCCCGCGCCAGCCGGGCATATCTCGGCGATCTCCTTTATGTGGAGCGATCCGGATCGGGAGCCCCGGTGGTCTTCCTTCCCGGTCTCATGGGCTCGACACGATTCTGGGAGCCGGTGCGGTTCAGCATGAGCAACCATACGCTGATCTTCGTCGACGAGCTCGGCTTCGGGCGTTCGCCATGGCCCGACGTCGAATACACACTCGACGATCATCTCGCTGCATTGCGGCGAACGCTCACGGCTGAGGGTGCGACGTCCGATGTGACGATCGTCGCGCACTCCTTCGGAACGATCCTGGCCGCGCACTACGCGGCACGCTTTCCGGACGAAGTGGATCGGCTCTACCTGCTCGGCACGCCGCTCTTTCGCAACTCCGAAGAGGCTCGGGCGCGGATGAGGACGATGTCGACGCTGGCGGCGCTGTTTTCGCGGAGCCGCACCCTGGCCATGGGCGCGTGCATCCTTCAGGACGCGCTCGGGCCGATCGCACGCTTCGTCGCGCCGCTCGTCGCTCGCCAAACGCCTCGACCCGTCGCGGAGGATGCCACGCTGCATTTCTGGCCGGCGTTGGATGGCAGCGTGAGAAACGTCATCCTCTCGCGGCCGATCGAGGTGCCGTTGGCAGTGGTGGGGCAGAAGGTGACGTTCATTCACGGCAGACGCGATCCGATCACACCGATGGAGCGCCTCCGCGCTGTTGCGGTGAGCCTCGGCGCAAAGATCGTGGAGGTGCCGGGCGACCATGGCGATTACATCGGAGCTGGAACCGACTTCGTCAGGGAGGAGCTCGAGTCGGCGATGAGCCAGAGAGGGGACGCGAGCGTAGATGAGCACGGCCTCTCGAAACTGAACAGGCCGCCGGTACGGTTCAGCCTGCTGACGCGGGCGCGCATTTAGCACCCCTGCCGGACGGGAGGTTGCACATGACCCACGCAGCAGGACACCACGCCGGCGCCGCCATTGTCAGAGTCTTTGCAGCGCTGTTTCTGACCACCATTCTCGTTTTCGGTTGCTCGAGGGATGAGTCCTCCTCGGCCTCCATCACGTCCACGGAGACGGCCGCGCCGCCGGCAGCCGTGCCCGCCCCCGTGCCGTATGACCTGCTGTTCCTCGACACGATGTCGAAGCACCACCAGGGTGCCGTCGACATGGCAGAGGCCGCGAAGGGCAAGATCACGAACCGCCAGCTGAAAGCGATGGTCGAGAAGATGCCGGCCGCCCAGCAGAAAGAGATCGACCAGATGAAGTCGTGGCGCGACCAGTGGTACCCGGGAGCCGCGCCGGCCGAGAACATGTCCATGCCCGGAATGGACGCGTCGATGACCATGGACATGAGTCCGATGATGACCATGAAGGCGGGAACCGGCTACGACGTCATGTTCATCGACATGATGGTCCCGCACCACCAGGGCGCGGTCACGATGTCGCAGGACGCGCTGGCGAAGGCTGAGCATCCCGAGCTGAGGACGCTGGCGCAAAGCATCATCGACGAGCAGCAGAAGGAAATCGTTCAGATGAATCGCTGGAAAGCGGCGTGGAGGAGGTAACGATGCAAACAGATCCCGTCTGCAACATGAAGGTGGAGGAGAAGAAGGCCGCCGCCAGGTCGTCCTATCAGGGAAAGGACTA
>DATKCA010000273.1:0-2159 GCA_035544675.1 Thermoanaerobaculia bacterium
GACGGGCGGATGGAGCTGGATCGCCCGGCGGAAGACGCTGCGGCCGGCAGCGCGGACGCGGAAGCCGTCCGAACGCCGATCACCTGGGTGATCTTCCTCGATCAGACGGCGATGCAGCCTGCGCGTCGCAATCACGCTCTCCGTCAGCTTCGGAGCTTCCTCGACCGCGCCGTCGGCACAGGAGACCGGGCCATGCTCGCCACCATCGATGGGCAGGCGTTCCGCGTCCGGCAGAACGTGACGACCGACCGGGCACTCCTGCTGAGCGCTCTCGCCCGTGCCGAAAAGGAACGCGTCCATCTCGGTCCCGCGGCCACTGAGGCCGGTGCCATTCGACGCGACATCGTCGGCGTGGGCACGACTGACCGGGAGGTCGCGTTCATTGCGCGGAGCATCGCGCAACGAATTTCGTTTCTGATGGCCGAGGAAGCGAGGCGTACGCAGAACGCCATTGTTGCGATGGGCGCGCTGCTCGATGTGCTGACGCGAGTGGAGGGCCGTGTCGCTTTGCTGTATGTCGGTAGCGGGTTCAACACCCTTCCGGCTTCCGATCTGGTGCAGGCTTGGCGGCAGGTGTTCGCGAGAACTACCGGACTTCAGCGACACGACATCCCTCGCCCGGAGGAGCACCAGGCCGCGCTCGAGCAGGAAGTCAAACAACTCCGCGATCGCCTCAGCGCCAGCCGCATTACGTTCTACAGCATCTCCCCCGGCGAGACGGTGATCGTTCCAAGTGACGACCCCGGTTTCGCCAACGTGGAGCCGACACTGGAAGGGTTCCGGGCCATGGATGGCGAGATCCTCGATGACTGGGGAGAGATCAGGCAGGCCAGCGTGGCGCGGGAGATGGCCGAGCGGACCGGAGGGCTGTCATTCCGCGTCAATCCGGCTCTGGCCCGACAACTGGAAGCGGTGCACGCCGATCTGAACGACTACTACTCGCTCGGATACATCCCGAAGGGACCCTCTTCGAACACCCGCAGGATCCGAGTGCGGGTCGACGTGCCGGGAGCACGCCTGCGGCACCGCGATTCCGTCCGGGAGCGGTCCCGTTGGGAGGAAGCTGGACACGACCTGATGGCTGCTGTCGTCGAGCCGCCACGCACGATCGTCGCCTCACCGCTTCATCCGCGCGACCCGGTGGCCGCGAAGGCCGTCCGGGAAGAGGCGAATCCTCTCGGGATTGCAGTCGAGGCCGAGCGACCTCAGCGCGTGCGCGGCCGCGAGCATCTCCTCCCCTTCCAGTTCAACATGAGCCTGGACGTGCTTACGTTCGTCCGACGCAAGCGTGTCCATCGTGCCGATCTGGTCTTCCACTTCGCTCTGGCCGGGCCGGACGGGACGCTCTGGCCGATCGAGAGCCGTGAGCAGTCGCTCGAGATCCCGAGAGGCGAGGTGCCGGCGAAGACGGATCAAGTCAGCTACGCCTGGCACCTCGATCTCGCGCCGCTCCGCATCCCTCGCAGCGTCCCTGTTCGCGCGAAGGGAATGAAGCTGATCGTCTCGGTCGTGGACCGTACAAGCGGTGTGCGATCGGTGGTCACCGTGCCGGTTCCCCGCGCGTAATCGGCGGCACTGGCAGACATGAAAAGGCCCGGCGTTGCGGTTCCGTTCAAGATGACTACCGGCTCAATTGCCGGTAGCGGATGCGGTGAGGCTGGTCGGCGTCGGCGCCGAGGCGCTTCTTCTTGTCTTCCTCGTACTCGCTGAAGTTTCCGTCGAACCAGTAGACGCAGCTGTCGCCTTCGAAGGCCAGGATGTGCGTGGCCACGCGGTCGAGGAACCAGCGGTCGTGGCTGATCACGATCGCGCATCCGGCGAAGTTCTCCAGCGCTTCTTCCAGCGCGCGCATCGTATTCACGTCGAGGTCGTTCGTCGGCTCGTCCAGAAGCAGGACGTTCGCCCCTTCCTTCAGCATCCTGGCCAGGTGGACGCGGTTGCGCTCACCGCCTGACAGCTTGCCGACCTTCTTCTGCTGATCGGGGCCGGAGAAGTTGAACCGCGCCACGTAGGCCCGGCCGTTCATCTCCCTCTCGCCGAGCTGCACCATGTCGGAGCCGCCGGTGATCTCCTCGTAGATGCTCTTGTCGGGGTTCAGCGACCGGTTCTGGTCGATGTGGGCGAGCTTCACCGTGTCGCCGACGCGGATCGTGCCGTCG
>DATKCA010000274.1:0-2298 GCA_035544675.1 Thermoanaerobaculia bacterium
CCAGGGATCATGTTCCTGAACGGTTCGACCCGCCTGTCGCGCCACGGAAGGGTGGCGAGCAGATCATCCTGCGCGGGTTCCGGCACGTCGTAACAGCGCCCGTCGTACGGAAACACGAAATCAGCCTCGCCCGCGCGCAGCATGGATACCGCATTCACGTACTGCCGCAACGGAAACAGCACGTCGCAATCGTAGTTGGCCACGAAGGGAGTACCCACGAATTCCAGCATTCGATTCAACAGCAGGGTGCGATGGAAACGTGGCCCGGTCGACGCTAAGCTGAACGCCTCGAACCCGCTCATCAGATCGCGCAAGGCGTTGGCCATCGGAGACTCGCCCTGCTCTCCGACCACTATGCGGGTCGAAAAATGTTTAGAGAGATAGGCGATCGTCAGGCGCAGATTGCGCTCGCGATGCGTCGAGTCGGGATGGACGGGAATGAGAAACGTCACATCGTCGAGGTCGAGTTTCGACTCGGGCGAATTGGCGTCAGGCAAACTGGCCGAGGCGGTGCTGCTCCGCGGCAACCGGCGGCCGGTCGATGGGGAGGTCCGCGATGGCGGGGCCTGCACGCTGGGAAGCTCTCTAGCATCTGACTGCTGGCGCGAAAATCTCCGAACCCATTTGTCCGTCCTGGCGTCGGACTGGCTCAACAGCCGCCGTTCGCCGAACCACACCTTTCGCGGTAGGGCAATGCCCAGCTCCTTCGCCACGCGCCTGGCGGTCGCCTCGTAGCTGCCGACGAGCTCCTCGTAGACGACCACCACTGGCCGCGCTCCCGACTCAGTGAAGAAGGTCTGCCATCCGGCCTCCTGGAGCTCGATCTCTTCCAGCCCGCGCGCGATCTCCTTCCTGCTGAATCGTGGCTCGGCAACCTGCAGAACGAGATCGCCGTCGTGTTGCCGCCACTGGCCGGTCTGCTCAGCCCTGACGCGCGAGATTGCTTGACGCAATTTGTCGCGACGCGTCATCCAGACATAACGAAGGCCGGGAAAAACGGACTGCAGGCACGCGTGGGAGCTCAACGCCGAGCGGCCCGGCAGCGTCCGCAACTCGGCGCAGAGATCGACGAAGTGATCCCTCATGATCTTGGCGCCGAATACGGCGTTAGGTGTGGAGCGATCCTCCAACAGCCATGCCAGATACTCTTCAATGTCGGTCGTCTCGCCGCACTCCGGGAGTGACCACCGGTCCGCAAGCCGGCAGAAGAACTCATCCGGCCAGCCGGCGAACCCGGTGTTGGTCAGCGATTCGCACAGCAGGTTGCTTCCGCTCCGAGGACTGGCGCATACAAGGTAGGAAATGGTGGGCCTCCATTTCTCCATCCGCGGGCGCGCGGGCCTGCCGCCGGTGTGCGCCGCGCGAATGACTCTGTGTGCGACCCCGCCGACGGAGCTCTCTTGCGTGTCCTTCTCCCCGGATCGCGACACCGGTCCGACCAGGTCGAGCAGTGAGGCACGGAATCGCGCGAAATCGTATCGAGCGGCGGCCGCTTTGGAGGCTTCCCCCAGACGCCGCCGCAGTTCCGGCGACGCGATGAGATCTTCGAGGTGTCCGGCGATCTCGCCCTCGTCCATCGTCAGGAAGCCGTTGCTTCCGTGAGCGATCATCTCCGGCAACGAACCCTTCGGTTCGGCGACGATCGGCAGTCCCGACGCCATCATCTCGAGAATCGTCATCGAGCAAAGCTCTTCGTGCGTCTCCGTGAGATGCAGCCCGATATCCGCTTCGCCGAGGAACCGCGGGACTTGCGCGGTCGGAATGGGTCCGATGAACGAAACGATCTTCTCGAGGCCTCGCCTGGATATCTCCGGCTCGATCTCGAAACGCCGGCGGCCGTAGCCCGCGATGAGCACTCGGGCATCGAGGCCGGCCAGCGGGAACACGTAATCCAGCAGGCGCCGGGGAAACTTTCCAGGCGCAAGCCGGGAAAGCATAACGATGGTGACCGGCTGTCCCGCCGGCCGCCGACGACGACCGAAGTCTTTCAGGTGCACGCCGTTAGGAATTCGAACGAGCCGCTCAGGCGGAAGATGGCGCTGGAACTGAGCGTGAAACTCGGAAATGGCGACGTAGGCGTCGTAGCCGAATGGCATCGGCAGCGCCGAATGGCCAACGGCTATCCACCGCTCGACTCCAGTTCGAACGGGATTGGGGAACCATCCCGAGTGGTTGATGACGGCATCCGGCCGCACCTGTTCGAGGATGCGGCGTAGACCACTTTCCGTGCTGACGTTGCACACTTCCACGCCGGCCGCGTCGAGCTCCGCGCGCAGTTCCTGTCCCGTATAGGCGCCG
>DATKCA010000275.1:0-5956 GCA_035544675.1 Thermoanaerobaculia bacterium
GGCACCCTTCGGCGTCAACACGCGGCGGCTGACGATGCGCTGCCGGGAGTCTTCGTTCACCACCTGCAGGGCTTTGTCGAGATAGATCGACTCCAGGACGTCGGGTGTGCGGTAGTCGGTGAGCGAGAGAACGCCGTAATCGACTGCCCACAGCGTCACTTCGGATTGCGAAGGCCTGCCGGCGGCATCCTTCACGTTCACTTCGATGCGGGCCTTGGTGGCGGGACGGAACTCGTCGCGGTTCGCGTCGACGTCGACTGCCAGGCGCTTCGACGCGTCCTCGACCGACAGCTCGACATACCCCAGCCGGAAAGAGGGCCTCCCCGGATCGCCGGCATCCTCGGTCACCGCCTCCTGCGTACGACCTTTGACGAGCAGCACGGAGACGAAGACGTTCGGAATCTCTTTCTCGGTGATGGGAACGGTCACGGTCTGCTGCGTGGATGTCAGCTCGAAGCGCTGCCACGTGCGAATGCCTTCGCGCTCCGTCGTCAAGAGCGCGGTGGCGCGCTCCCACGGCGACTTGATCATGATCCGCGCGGTCTGGCCCGGCCTGTATGCCGGCTTCTCCGGGACGAGATCGATCCGGTTGTGGTCGTATCGCTCCCAGGCCGTGTATCCCGCTCCCACGGCGTAGAACCAGATCATCGTCGTCGTGGAACGGCCCTCCCCGTCGCTCGCCTTGGCGATCAACTGATACTGGCCGCCCGAGGCCAGGGGAACCTGCAGCGGCATCGGCGCGGACTGGGAGGTGACGTCCCACTGGCCGGCCGTGATCTCCTGCTGCTCGGTGTCCCATTCGTAGAAGCCGTTGCCGACTGCGCGACGGACGCTGTTCCATTGGATACGCTGCAGCGTGACGTGGATCGGCACTCCGGCCACGGCCAGGCCGTCCAGACCAACGGCCACGAGCTCCGTCTCGAGTCCCTTCTCCGCCTCGGTGAAGTAGTCCGGTGTGAGGACGCCGATGTACCACGGCGCGGGATCGACGCGGAACGAAGTGCGGTTGGCGATGTGCTGGCGCGTCACATCGGTGACGTCGCCCTCGAGCCGGTACTCGTACGGTATGCCTGCGGCGACGTCGGTCTGGAGCGTGAGCGAGCGCTCGCCGCGCTCGTCCAGGGTGGCGTCTTCCGTCGAGATGACCGTCCAGTTCGTGGAGGCGTCATCGAGGAACGAGAATCGCGCGAAACGGTCGGTGATTTTCGAGGGCACCGTGGACGTGGCCCGCTTGTCGTACTTCCACGTCACGTCGCGGTCCGCCATCGCGCCGCCGTGCAGATAGCGTCCCGTGATTTTCCCGGTGAGCGGCACGCCGGCCAGGGTGGAAGGACCGTCGAGTGTCACATCCACGCGGAAATCGGGCCGCCGGTACGCAGCGACGAGGAAATCGCTGCGCACTTCGAGGCGCTGCTCAGCCATCGACACCGCCACGCTGTACGTGCCGAGCGCCCCTTCCGCCGGCAGCGTGAACGTCCAGTCCACGCTGCTCCACATGTTCAGAGCGACAGTGCGTTTGTCGACGCTGCGGGACTGCGGATCGGTGAGCGCGATCTCCACCTTCGTTCCCGGTGGCAGGAGTCTCATGCCCGTCGGGGTGTCGGTGCGCAGGACGGCTTTGAAATGGATCTCCTCGCCGAGCTTGTAGACGCCGCGATCGGTGAAGACCGTGCCGCGGAGCAGCGGCTGCGACTCCGCAGCGTCGAAGTTCGTGCCGAGCTCCCACGGGGTGATGCCTTCGTTCCAGTCGCTGCCGACGTAGGCGATGTCGCCGTCTTTCTCCGCGACCACGATGAAGTGCAGCTCGGAGAGAGCGCGCCACCACTGTTCGTCGTTCTCGAAGGTCTCCCTCCTCGTCATCCCCGGCCGCGGCGCCGGCTTCGGCACGGGCTTTTTGGGAAGTCGCAGTTTCGTATCGGGCGCGATGGCCAGCCCCTGCGCATCCGTCACGCCGCTCCAGAAGACCTTGTTGTCCGTAGTGCGGATGGAGACGTTCGCGCCAGCGACCGGCACGCCGCTGTCGAGCTGCGTGACGAAGATCAGCGTGTTGAGAGGACTGTCCTTCACGCTGATGCCGAGGTTCGTGACCTGGACGATGGTGGCGCGGGTGGAAGGGGTATGGATTCTCGACCGTGCGATGGCCTGGCCCGGCTGAACGGCGGCCCACACCAGACCGCGGTTGTCATCGCCGGTGGCGGAGCTGACGTCCAGACCGTACGACTGCGTCTTGTCCGCGACAGGGGCGAGTGTCCGGTCCTGCGGTTTGACCGCCGGCGGCCCGGAGCGGAATCCCGTCCGCTGCAGCTCGAGGATCGTCGGCATCAGCCGCTCCAGCTCCAGCGGCGCGAGCCACTGCCTGACGCTGCGGAAGTTGCGCGCGTGAAACGGAAGAATGGGACCGCCTCCCGACTCCCACACGCCCTGCCCGTCCCCGAAGCTGATGAACGCGGTGCGGTGCCAGTTCTCGATGGTGCCGATCCACGTGTAGCCGAGCGACTGCCCGTCGTTGGACGCCAGAGAAGGGTCGACGCGCACGCGATAGCGGCGGGCCGGCTGCAGCGAGTAGCCGATGGCGTCGAGACTGAACTCGCTGGCCGGATAGTCGAAGTCGCGCTGCACCTCCTGGCGCGGCAGCGGCTGCTCGTTCGCCGGGTCGGTGATGTCTGTGACCGTCACCGCCTTGCGCACCTCGGCCAGCATCATCGCCGCGTTGGTGCGGAAGCGGAGCGCGTTGTACTGGTCGGGGTCGCACTTTTCCGGGCAGAGGGTGCCTTCCACGAACAGGGTTGGCTCGAGCTGGATCCTGAACTCCTGCTCCCGGCCGGTGCGAACGTTCTCGCGCCGCATGGCGAGCTGGTCGTCGATGAGCACCTGCAGATGCGTGTCCGGCGGGACACCGGGTTTTGTCTCGAAGACCACGAGGTCCGGCGAAGCCACGCCGAGGCGGTTGGTGTCCCACTCCCTGGCCCGGAATGCGAAGACCGCCTGTCCATTCGAGGCGGCGGCTGCCGCGGCACGGCTCTTCTTCTTCTCGAACGCCGCGACGTCGCCGTCGGGCAGGATGGGCGCCACGAACGGATGGGCGGCCGTGCGCAGCTGGACGTGCTGCGCGATCGTCTCGGGATCGACAGGCTGGTTGAATCGCAGACCGATGACGACCGTGCCATTGGTTCCGCGATACCAGTTCGTGTTGAGCAGACGCACGGTCGGCGTCGTGAACGAGAAGCTGTACGAGCGGTCCAGCGTGTTGCCGGCCACCGACGTCGCCGTGGAGTCGATCGTCACGTCGTACTTCCGCGCGAACGGCAGGCGCGGGTTCGGAGTGAAGATGAGCGTCGTCGTCCCTGACCAGCGAAACGTGCCGGCGGCGGCCGGTGCGATGCGCAGCCAGGGCGCCCTGACCGGCTGCGGGATCCTTCCGACCACCACCATCGGCTCGGAGAAGACGACCCGGATCTCACTGGCCTCCGCCGCGGACGCCACTTCACCGACCGGCCCGGCGCTGACGATGCGCAGGGTCGGGGCGGCGTGAAGAGCGGACGAAAACAGCAGGAAAAGGACGACGGCGAAGCGCTTCATGCCGGACAGTGTAGCGGCGGCCGTAATGACCGCCGGCGCCGTCAGCACTTCTCGATGCCGTACACCTTCACGTTCACCTCGCGGGCGTAATGCCGGATGGGGACGGATTCGGGCCGCCGGATCCCGGCCGCCCACACCAGCGTCTCCTCGAGTGCGCGGATCTCGGCCTTCTGAAGAGGATAGGGCTGGTGATGGACGCGCGCGCGATACAGCGCTTTCTCCTCGTCCTCCGCGTAGAGGATGTAGCGCTCCACGAGAAAGTGCTCCAGCGTCCCCGGCCTGGCCGGGGCGACCGGGCCCTCCACCGGTGCGTAGCGAATCTGCGCGTGCGCAGGCGAAGGGCCACGCCCGTCGTCGCGGCGGGAGGTGAAGTCGATTTCCGGCAATGCTCCGCCCGATGCGGAGAAGTCGATCCGGGAGTGAAAATACGCGAGCTTGTACGCCGCGCGCGCGGCTTCGACGGCCAGGCGGCTGTTGGCGTCGAGACTGAAGAACCAGACGCCCGGATCGCGCCCCTGGCGATGCACGTACGTCCGCACGTTGATCTCGTGAAAGCTGGAGACCCCGGGCAGCGGCGGCAGGAGGATCGGCCGGACGCCGGTCATCGTGAAGGGAACGAGCCCGATGTACGCCTTCCCCTCGAAGAGGTCGACGGTCAGCCCGGCCGGAATCAGCGCCTGCAACTCGGCCCGGGGCACCTCCCAGTGGAGAAATGCGAGATGGTGCCAGTTCTGGTGCATGAAGACCTGCTGGTCCGGTTCCAGAGTTGGGGTGACACGGTCGATCGAGTCGTGTACGTGCATACAGCCGCCTCAAGCAATCAGGAAGCCACGCGGGCGTACAATCGCGGCTCATGAAATGCGTTGCCATTCCCCTTCTCCTTTTTCTGACTGCCTGTGGCTCTTCGAGCGACGTGGATCGCAGCCGCGCAGAGGTCGAGTTCGCCCAGGTCTACGGCCCCGGCGACCTCGGCCTGGTTCGTGGTGCGAACACGATGAACATCGAATACGCCGTCCGGATCGGAAATCGCTCGGCCGAGCCGATCACGCTGCGGCGGATCAGCGTGTCGTCGGTCGGTACCGGCTCGTACCGGCTGCGGCCGGAAGAGCAGGTCTACGACGAGACGATCGCGCCCGATGCCGCCGGCATCGTCAAGCTATCGGCACGGGGCTACTTTGTCGGAACGTCGACCGGCGAGGCGTCGCGCGAGCCTGTGACGCTGCGGGCGATTCTCTACTTCGATGCGCCGGCTGGATCGTTCCGGCGGATCGTGACGCAGAATATCGGGCAGTTTCCGGGCGTGCGGTAGCAATCACGACATAGCGGAGCGGCCCGCCGGGGATCACCGCGTCGAAGGGATAGCACGTGATGAGCGTCAGGCGCGTACGCTCGTCCGGCTCGAGCACCGAAGTGTCGTTCTTGGCCACGACGCGCGCCGCGTTCACCTCGTAATCGACCACCGTCCGGTCGGGGCGCTGCACGCGGATGACGTCACCCGGCATCACATAGCGAAGTCTGGCGAAGTGCGTGTCGCGATGCGCGGTGATGACGCAGTTGCCGCTCTGGCCGGGCAGCGCCGTGCCGTCGAGGTGTCCCGGGCCGAAGGCCATGTTGCGGCCGCTGGCACCGGAGAGCACGATCACGCCGTCGCCGTTGATCTCGAGGTTGGCGATCGCGCGCGTGTCCGCCCACGGCCACGGCTTGACCGATTTCCCGGCCAGCGCACTCTTCCATGACAGCTGCAGCAGGATCTGCGCGACCAGCGCCTTCCCGAACATCCACATTCCCTGGCCCCCGAGCAGCAGTCCAATGACGAGCGGTGTGACGACTGCGGTTCTTGATACGAATCTGCGTGCCCCCACGTTCTTCTCCTTTGGGGGTCAGGTCTTCGGTTGTCCGGTCTCGCTACAGACTGTGGAGTTCGCCGAATGCCGGCTCAGAGAATCCACACTGGGTAGACAAACCGGTCAACCGAAGACCTGACCCCATCCCTTACCAGGCCAACTTCATCGAGATGAGCGAGAGCAGGATCAGCGCGGCTCCCGCGATCATCAGCAGGCGGCTCGGAGTGGCGGTCTGCGGCAGCTCGCCCTCCCGGTCCGCGCCATGGGTCTCCGACGGCTCGACGCTCCTGCACGAGGACGCCACGATGCCGCCCGGTGTCCTGTCGACCGCCACCAGGCTCGTGTACTGCGAGACCAGGTGATGGCGCATCGCCACATCCACCACTTCTCCACGAACCACGGCCTGCTCCGCTCCCTCGCTGAGCCGGTCCATCGTCGACTCGATCTTCTGACGCGCCCACAGCTTGGCGATGCCTCGCTGGCCCGACGCCGGCGGCAGCGTCAGCTGCCGCGACCACGGCTTCTGGCCGATC
>DATKCA010000276.1:0-12546 GCA_035544675.1 Thermoanaerobaculia bacterium
GAGCCCCGAGCCCTGAGTTACAATGCGCCCTTTTCACGGGATCACTTTTCAGCAGGAGCTAATCCGTTCATGACTGCAACACTCGAAGTCACCCATCAGTTTGATGCCGCGTCCGCCGCCGGACGCGAGCCGTACAAAGTCCGCGATCTCTCCCTCTCCACGCTCGGCCGCGCCGAGATCCGGCTGGCCGAGCACGAGATGCCCGGCCTCATGGCCATCCGGGCCCGCTACGGCGGCCAGAAGCCGCTGGCCGGAGCGAGGGTCATGGGCTCGCTGCACATGACCGTGCAGACCGCCGTCCTCATCGAGACACTGAGCCTGCTCGGCGCCGACGTGCGCTGGGTGTCGTGCAACATCTTCTCGACTCAGGATCACGCCGCCGCGGCCGTCGTCGTCGGACGTGGGGAGACGAAAGGTACCATCGAGAATCCGCGCGGCAT
The DNA here is from genome assembly GCA_035544675.1 of Thermoanaerobaculia bacterium. Taxonomy (GTDB): domain Bacteria; phylum Acidobacteriota; class Thermoanaerobaculia; order Gp7-AA8; family Gp7-AA8; genus DATKCA01. The sequence goes on from DATKCA010000276.1 coordinate 441, forward strand.
CCCGGTCTTCGCATGGAAAGGGGAGACGCTCGAGGAGTACTGGTGGTGTACGTCAGAGGCGTTGATGTGGCCGGATGGCAACGGTCCGACGCTGATCGTGGACGACGGCGGCGATGCGACGCTGCTGGTACACAAGGGCGTGGAGTGCGAAGGCAGCCGCGCCGTGCCCGCATTCAATCCGTCGGACGATCCCGAGGAGTGGGGCGTCATCCTGGAGCTGCTGCGCGTCGAGCTGAAACGCGACCCGCAGCGATGGACGCGTGTCGCAGCGGCCATTCGCGGAGTCTCCGAGGAGACCACAACGGGTGTGCATCGCCTGTATCAGATGATGCAGAACGGCTCGCTGCTCTTCCCGGCCATCAACGTCAATGACTCGGTGACCAAGTCCAAGTTCGACAACATCTACGGATGCCGGCACTCCGTGGTCGACGGCCTCAATCGTGCCACCGACGTCATGCTGGCGGGCAAACTGGCCGTTGTGGCCGGTTATGGCGAGGTCGGCAAGGGCTGCGCCCAGGCACTGCGAGGACAGGGCTCCCGCGTCGTGGTCACGGAGATCGATCCCATCTGCGCACTGCAGGCGGCGATGGAAGGCTTTGAAGTCCGGACATTGGAGAGCGTGGTGGACAAGGCCGACATCTTCGTCACCGCCACCGGCAATAAAGACATCATTACAGCCGATCACATGTCGCGGATGAAGGACAAGGCCATTGTCAGCAACATCGGTCATTTCGACAATGAGATCGACATGGCCGGGCTCAAGAAAGCGAAGGGCGTCAAGCGCGTCAACATCAAGCCGCAGTACGACGAGTGGGTGTTCCCGGACGGTCACTCCGTTCTGATTCTCGCCGAGGGGCGCCTGATGAATCTCGGTTGCGCGACAGGGCATCCGTCCTTCGTCATGTCGGCCTCTTTTACCAATCAGGTGCTTGCGCAACTGGCGCTCTGGCAGAACAAAGGGGAGTACGGAAAAGAGGTTTATGTACTCCCCAAAAAGCTCGACGAGGAAGTGGCACGGCTTCATCTCGCGCACCTTGGCGTCGAACTGACCACAATGACGGCTGACCAGTCGAAGTATCTCGGCGTGGCTGTGGATGGACCTTATAAGTCCGATCACTATCGTTACTGACGCAACCGGATCCCCATAATGAAAGAAGGGCGAGCGCGACGCTCGCCCTTCTTGTGTTTATGATGCTCGCGCACAATGATTGGTGCAGGAGGTTTTGAATTGGCAAGACCACGTCGTAAGTCCACCAAGCCGCAGTTGACCCCGGGGCAGGCGAGTTACGTATTGGACCGGCTCATCCGTGACCGGCGCGTCACGAAAAGCGAGGTCTCCCGCTACATGTCCGAGATGGAGAGCGAGATCGGATTCCTCGAAAAGCGACTCCAGGCACTGAAGGAAGCGGCGGGGAATGTCGTCAGAATGATCAGCAAGGGCCGGCGACGGGGACGTCCCGCGGCCGCCGCAGCAGCGGCAACGCCGGGCCGTCGCCGTCGCCGCCGTGGAAGCGCAGTCACCGCCGAACAAAAGGCGTCGCGCCAGCTGCAGGGTCGTTATCTCGGGTTGATCCGCCAGATTCCGGCATCGCGGCGCGCTCAGTACCAGCGCATCGCCAAGGAAAAGGGCCGCGAGGCCGCCGTCAAAGAGATGGCTTCAGCGCTGGGGAAATAGTGTGAAGAGCCGCCGATCCGGCGGCAGTTGTGAGGAGCGCCGCCGGCCAGGCGGCGCTCCCCATTTTCCCTTACTGCGGTGTGATCAATGTGACGCGCTGCGTCACGTTGTTCGTAATGCTGATGAACGGCCAGAAACGGCTACCCGCGGTGAGCGGCTCGATCTCCACTCGAATGAGGGCCGGGCGCGGGAGCGGGCCTGGAAGCAGATCCGTGAGCGCGCTGGAATCCGCATACGCGGCCTGCGAGCGGAACTCTCCGCTCTGGTTCGTGGAGGCCACGAGCTCGAATTCCGAGACGGGCTGGCCTGTCCCTGAGCCGGCGACCTCCTCGTAGACGCGAACGCGGAATCGCGCCTCGGTCTGCGCGAGATCATAGATCCGGAGGTGGAGCCGATAGGCGCCCTCCAGGGGCACGGCGTGCAGCTGCACGGTCTTCGCGCGCAGATCGCGCTCACGCACTACGGGCACTTCGGCGCCGGCGTCGATGTCGCCGCGCGACTCGTCGTAGATGCGAAGGTTCGTCGAGGTGTCGTCGACCGCGTTTCTGCTCGCAAAGAGAACTCGCGACGGATTTGGCGCCGGCGCGGTGAAGAACGGCGGCAGATTGTGCAGCGTCTCGCCGCCATTGACCGTGTGCGTCAGCGGAAACACCGCCGGACAGACTTCCGCCGGAGGGCACGGCCATGGAGCCAGACTCAGCGGTTCACTGCCGTTGTGGCGCAGCCAGAAGTCTGTCTTCCAGCGCGAGCCGTGCGCACCCGGCACCGTACCGTCGAGATAGATCGGCAGCAGCAGACGATCGTAACTGGCTTCGCTCGAAGTCGTGTACGTGAACGTTTTTTTTGCGGTTACAGTGCGGCCGTCGGGCGTCTGGAGGTGAACATCGACGACTCCTGCCGGATGGGCCGGCGTCCTGACGACGATGACTCCGCTGCTCTGGAACTCGCCTTCCACCGTGGTGGTGTCGAACGTGACGAGCGGCGGACATGGCAGGATGCATGCGACGTTAGCGCCGAGCTCATCGCCGCTGATGGCGACGAGGATCCCCCCGCTGGTGGGACCGGCGGCGGGCTCGATGGAGCGAATGACCGGGGTCTGGGCGAGAACTGCAATGGGGAAGATGGACGATAAGAGAGTGAGAACGGGTAACCAACGTGACTTCATCTTGACCTCACACACGAAATATCCGGCTCCATGCCGGGAAGGAACAATCTGGATGATCGGGCGGGCTCATGGGTTTCCATCGGGTCACGCGCCGGTCACGCGCCGGAAAACCTCAACAGCAATGCTCTTGATTTCCGCGCTGGTGGTGGCACTGCTACCGGCGTGCTCGCGGCCGGAGGCCTTACGCGAGGTTGAGCCCGCACCCGCGGTCAGTGCCGGTGCCCCGACGGACACCGCCAGCGCCGGTGAGGACACCGGAGCCTCTGCAGGCACCGCCAGCGCCGGTGAGGGCACCGGCGCCCCAACGATTGTTCCTGAGATCAGCATCCAGCGCGTGAGCGCTGCGAATCCTCTGGTCATCGAGGGGCGGGCACGCACGTTTGAGAACAACGTCGTCGTGCGCGTCCGCGACGCCCGGGGACGGTTGATTGTCGAAGACTTCGTGACGAGCACCGGGGAGATGGGGCAGCACAACCCGTTCCGCGCCGAGTTGTTCATCACCCGCGATCCCGGCGGGAGAGTGACGGCCGAGGCGCTCGAGTATTCCGCAAAGGACGGGTCGGAGAGGTCGCTCACCTCCTCAACGGTGAGCTATGCGGCCGGCCAGATTCAGGCCCGGCTCTTCTTCCCCGCTCGGAATCCCGGCGACTGCAGCGACGCGAAGGGCGTCATGCGCACCATGCCGAACAGCGTTTCGATGGCGCGACTTCTGGCCGAGGCACTGCTGCACGGTCCGCTGGAGAGCGAGGGAGAGCTGTCGAACCCGTTCCCGAAGGGCTCGGACGTGGACAGCGTGGTGTTGCGCAACGGCATCCTCACGGTCGATTTGAACGACAGGTTGCGCAACGTCGGCGGATCCTGCGCGGCCCTGGCCATTCGAGCCTCGATCGAGCGGACGATGAAGACGCTGCCCTCCGTGCGCGAGGTCGTCATCACCGCGGGGGGCAGCCGTGAGCTGGCGCTCCAGCCTTAGGGAACCTCGATTCCTCTGCGCTCTGGTCATCCTCGTTGCGTTGCCCGCGGCGGGAGAGACGGTCACGCTGCTCCACTTCTCGGACTATCACTCCCACGCGTTGCCGTTTTACTCGGAGGGAAGGGGCGGGCAGGGCGGACTGGCCCGCGGGGCCGGTTTCCTCGCCAGGCACAAGCGGAATGGAGCGCTCGTCTTCAGCGGTGGAGACATGATGAACAAGGGAGCACCGGCGTGGTCCGACAAGTACGGCTGCGTGGAGTGGTCCTGGCTGAATGGAATCGTGGACGCGATGGCGTTCGGCAACCACGACGCCGACTACGGCTGGGAAGCCTGGCTCCGCTGCAGGGACAGCGTCCGCTATCCGATCCTCAGCGCGAACATCGAAGGCTTCCCTCGCTACACGATCCTCGATGCACGCGGAAAGCGCATCGGTGTGTTCGCGCTGGCCGGCTCGGACTTTCCGTCGCTGGTGCGGCTGCCGGAGCTGAAGTTCACCGATCGCATCGCGGCGGCACGCGAGGTCGTGAAGCGCCTTCGTGACGTCGAGCGCGTCGACGCCGTGGTGCTCATCGGCCACGAGCACGGAGGGGACGACCAGGCTCTGGCGCGCGCGGTGCCGGGCATCGACGTCATCTTCGGCACCCACGGCCACGAGAAAAAGGAGCTGGCGCAGATTCCCGGGACGGGCACGTGGACCATCGCGCCGTTCCAGTACCTCGCGTACGTGAGCCGCGTCGACCTGATTTTCACCGGTGGGAGGCTGACATCGGTGCGAGGCTCGCTCGTGCCGGTGGACGCTCGGATGCCGCTGCATCGCGCCATCGCCCGCAACGTGGGCCGCCTGCAGCGCGAGCTGGAAAAGGACCCGCAGTATCGCCACCTGTTCGTCCCGTTCGCCGCGCTCTCATCGCCCATCTCCGTCAACGCGCTCGGCCGGTTGACCGTGGGCGTGATGCGGGATGCGGCCCGCGCCGACGTCGCGGTCTCGACGCGCAGCAGCTTCAGGGGTGCGCTGCCGCCGGGCCCGATCGACCTCGAGACGCTGCGGGCGGCCATGCCGTACGACAACGAGCTCGTCGTCGCGGAGATGACTCCCGCCACGTACGCGAGGCTCCTCGAGATTGCCGCGGCCGCGGGAGAGAGTGAGTCGGGTGTCTATTCCGCGGGGGCTCCGGTGGCCGGCTCGGAACGGGTGACGGTGGCGACGACCGACTACCTGGCGCGGGTGGCGGGCGGCTATCGGGAGGTCTTCACGGCCAGCAGTCAGCGCGGCACCGGTCTTCGCATCCGCGAGCTTGTGCGCGAGCGCATCGTGGCCGGTGCGCGCGCACCTTGACCGCGAGACTCCAGAAGTTATGATGCGGCGTTCGAACGTGCAGACGCTCGTCTCATCCGAACATGCACGAGGTGATTTCCGAATGACGTGGATAGGGAACTTCTATCGCTCCGCGATCGGCAAGAAAGCGGTCATGGCGATCACGGGCGTGATCCTGTTCGGCTGGATCTTTCTGCACATGGTCGGGAACATCAAGCTGTACCTGGGTCCCGAGCCCATGAACGAATATGCCCACTGGCTGCGCGCGCTGGGCGCGCCGGCGATGCCGGAGACCGGCGCGCTCTGGGCGTCGCGGATCATCCTGCTGCTGGCCGTGGTGCTGCACATCCACGCGGCCTGGGCGCTCACGATCATGAATCGCCAGGCCCGGCCGGTCGGTTATCGCGACCGCGAATACGTGACCGCGACTTACGCCTCGCGGACGATGCGCTGGGGCGGCGTCATCATCGTTCTCTTCGTGATCTATCACATTCTGCATCTGACCACCGGCCAGGCTCATCGGAGCTTCGTCGAGAACGATCCGTATCACAACGTGGTGGCGGGATTTCTGGTGTGGTGGGTGGCCGCCGTGTACATCATCGCGAACCTCGCCCTCGGCTTTCACCTCTACCACGGCCTCTGGAGCATGTTCAATTCGCTCGGCCTCAATCACGCGAAGTTCAATCCGTGGCGGCGCTATTTCGCCACGGCGTTCGCGGTGGTCATCGCCGCGGGGAACATCTCCTTTCCGCTGGCGGTGCTCATCGGGATCGTGAGGTAGGGAGCGAGAATGGAACTGAATGCCAGGATTCCGGCCGGTCCGGTCGCCGACAAGTGGTCGAAGGCCAAGTTGAGCTACAAGCTGGTGAACCCGGCCAACAAGCGCAAGCACGACATCATCGTCGTGGGTGCCGGTCTGGCCGGCGGGGCCGCGGCGGCCACGCTCGGTGAGCTGGGCTACAACGTCAAGTGCTTCGTCTTTCACGACTCGCCGCGGCGCGCCCATTCCATAGCCGCGCAGGGCGGGATCAACGCCGCCAAGAACTACCGCAACGACGGTGACAGCATTTACCGCCTCTTCTACGACACGATCAAGGGTGGCGACTACCGCTCGCGAGAGAGCAACGTCTACCGGCTGGCCGAGCTGTCGGTGAACATCATCGACCAGGCCGTGGCGCAGGGCGTGCCTCTGGCGCGCGAGTACAGCGGGCTGCTCGACAACCGCTCCTTCGGCGGCGTGCAGGTCTCCCGCACGTTCTACGCCCGCGGACAGACCGGCCAGCAGCTTCTCCTCGGAGCGTTCCAGGCGCTGGAGCGGCAGGTCGCCGCCGGAACCGTGACGATGTATCCACGCTACGACATGCTCGACGTCGTCGTGGTCGACGGCCACGCCAAGGGCATCATCACCCGCAACCTGGTCACGGGAGAGATCGAGTCGCATGCCGCCGACGCCGTCGTCCTCGGCACCGGCGGATACGCGAACGTGTTCTACCTCTCCACCAACGCGAAGGCGTCCAACGCCACGGCGATCTGGCGCGCCTACCGTCGCGGCGCCGCGTTCGCGAACCCCTGCTACACGCAGATCCACCCGACGTGCATCCCGCAGAGCGGCGACTACCAGTCGAAGCTGACGCTGATGTCGGAGTCGCTGCGGAACGACGGACGCATCTGGGTGCCGAAGGCGGAGGGTGACCGGCGTCCGCCTCAGGTGATCCCGGAGGGCGAGCGCGATTACTACCTGGAGCGGAAGTATCCGAGCTTCGGGAACCTTGCGCCGCGCGACATCGCCTCGCGCGCTGCCAAGGAAGTGTGCGACGAAGGACGGGGCATCGGCGGCAGCGGGCGCGGCGTCTACCTCGACTTCGCCGACGCCATCGCACGCCTGGGCCGCAAGACGATCGAGGAGCGCTACGGAAACCTCTTCGAGATGTATCACGACATCACGGCCGAGGATCCTTACGAAGTGCCGATGCGGATTTATCCGGCGCCGCATTACACGATGGGCGGCACCTGGGTCGACTACAACCTGATGACCACGGTCCCCGGCCTTTACGTGATCGGGGAGGCCAATTTCTCCGACCACGGCGCCAACCGCCTCGGCGCCAGCGCGCTGATGCAGGGCCTGGCCGACGGCTACTTCGTGCTCCCCGTGGCCATCGGCGACTACCTGGCCACGCAGTTCGGCAAGAAGGTCGCGGCCGACCGTCCCGAGTTCGCGAGCGCGATGGCGGAGACGCAGGACCGCGTCTCGCGGCTGCTGGCGGCGAAGGGCACGCGCAGCGTCGACTCGTTCCACAAGGAGCTCGGCGGGATCATGTGGGACCACTGCGGGATGGCGCGCTCGGCAGACGGTCTCAGGAAAGCGCGAGGCATGGTCCGCGAGCTGCGCGAGCAGTACTGGAGCGACGTGCGAGTTCTCGGCGACGGAGAGGAGCCGAACCAGTCGCTGGAGAAGGCGGCCCGCGTGGCGGACTTCTTCGAGCTCGCCGAGCTGATGTGTGTCGATGCGCTGCATCGCGAGGAGTCGGCCGGCGGGCACTTCCGGGTCGAGTATCAGACCGCCGACGGGGAGGCGCAGCGCGACGACGACAAGTTCCTCTACGCGGCGGCGTGGGAGTTCACCGGCGTGGACAATGAGCCGCGTCTGCACAAGGAGCCGCTCGTGTTCGAGGAAGTGAAGCTGGCTACGAGGTCGTACAAATGAACCTGACTCTTCATGTGTGGCGGCAGAAGTCGCGCCAGGCCCCCGGTCAGTTCGTCGCGTACAGCGCCGAGGACATCAGTCCCGACGCGTCGTTCCTGGAGATGCTGGACGTGGTCAACGAGAGGCTGATCGAGAAGAGCGAAGAGCCGATCCTGTTCGAGCACGACTGCCGCGAAGGCATCTGCGGCTCCTGCGGAATGATGATCAACGGCGTCGCTCACGGGCCGCTGGGCGGCACCGCGACGTGCCAGCTTCACATGCGCCACTTCAAGGACGGCGACGAGGTGTGGGTCGAGCCGTGGCGCGCACGCTCCTTCCCGATCATCAAGGACCTCATCGTCGACCGCGGCTCGCTCGACCGCATCATCCAGGCCGGCGGGTACATCTCCGTGAACACCGGCAGCGCGCCGGAAGCGAACATGACGCTGATCCCGAAGGCCGTCCAGGAGACGTCCATGGATGCCGCGTCGTGCATCCAGTGCGGCGCGTGCGTGGCGCAGTGTCCCAACGGCGCCGCGCAGCTGTTCACCTCCGCGAAGGTCTCGCACCTCAACCTGCTGCCCCAGGGCGCGCCCGAGCGTCACTCCCGCGTGGTACGGATGGTCGAGGTGATGGAGGAGATGTTCGGCAGCTGCACGATGTACGGCGAGTGCGAGGCGGTCTGTCCGAAAGACATCTCGATCGACTTCATCGCGCGCATGAACCGCGATTACCTCGCCGCGAAGTGCAGGGTCACGTAGCCCGACGCCTACCGCATCCTGGACGCGAGAGCCTCCGCCTGCCGCAGATGCTCCTGCAGCGCCGGCAGCTTCTGCGTCGCCCACCTCTTCAGGTCGGCGTCCGTGGCCGTGCTCGCCGCATTCTGAAAATCCCGCACCGCTTCCTGATGGTCCTCGACCATGTGCTGCATGTAGGCCTTGTCGAAGGCCGCCCCGCTCAACCCTTCGAGATGCCGGGCGGCCTGCTGGTGCGGCTCGCGGACGCCGGTCGCCAGCGCCAGGCCTTTGATCGTCGCGAGCTGTTTCAACTCCTCGTTCGCGGTGCCGTGATCGTTCATCATGCGCTGCGCGAACGCTTTCACCTCCGCGCTCGACGCTTTCACCAGAGCCACCTGACCGATCCGCACTTCCGCCATCCCGTCCTGGCCCGCCTTCATCACGAATTCCTTATCGGAGGGTGACATGGCACTCACGCCTCCTCCGGTAGAACCTGTAGTCGTGGCGGACGAAGCGGTGATCAGGGTGCCGGACGTATCGGAAGAGCTGGTGGCCGAGGTGTCGGTCGACGAGGCTTCGCGGTGCTCGCTGCAGGCGGCGGCGACGACCAGGAGAAGCAGGGCAGCCGGGTATGTCAGGAATCGCATGAGCGGAGAGTGTGCACAACGGATTCCAGCGCTCCTGCCTTACGTAACCAAAGGCACGGGGAGAGAGTTATGATCCGCGCCGTTCGGTTCTCAAGATTATTTGGAGGGGTGATTGGCGACTGCGTCCGCAGTGCCTGAGTTCGACGCGATCGTGGCCGAGGCGGCCAGGGCGGCGTCGGTTCCGGTGGCTTTTGTCGGTTACGTCGGCGAAGACGGCGAGGCGGTCCAGGCCGCCCGCGGCTGGACCGTCGCGGTGATACCGCCTGCCTGCAGCTTCGCCTCGCGGATCGCCAGCGAGACGGATCTGGTCGTGGTTCCCGATACCACCCGCGATCCACGATTCGTCTCTCACCCGCTCGTCACCGGCCCTCCGAACATCCGCTTCTACGCCGGTGTCCCGCTGTTCCGCGACGGCGAGTTCATCGGCGCGCTTTCGGTCGTGGATCGGACACCGCGCACGCTGGCTGCCGATCAGCTGGCCAGCCTGCGGCTGCTGGGCCGGCAGGTCACGCGGGAGATCGAAGTGCGCCGCCAGATCGAAGAGCTGAACGACCGGTTCCGCGAGTTCTTCGAACAGACCGACGACTTCGTGATGAGCATCAGCGCGGAATCGCGCCTCCTGCACTCGAACGAGGCGGTGGTGAACGCGCTCGGTTACCCGCGCGAGGAGCTGAGCAAGGAGCCGCTGACGAAGTACGTCGAGCCGGAAGAACGCGACGAGTTCAGCAGCGTTCTGGCCGACGTTTTCGAGTCGGGAGAGCCGCGCGTGCTGGAGACGACGTTCGTCACCTCCAGCGGCCGGAAAATCATCGTGGAGGGATCGTTGCGTCCGCGGGTGATCGAGGGGCGGACGGTGATGGCTCGCGTGATCTTCCGCGACATCACCGAGCGCAAGGAATTCGAGTCGGAGCTCGGGAACGCGCGCGACGCGGCCCTGGAAGCAGCGCGGCTGAAGACCCAGTTCCTGACCAACGTCAGCCACGAGATCCGCACGCCGATGAACGGGATCGTGGGCATGCTGGACCTCCTGCTGTCCACGCAGCTCAACCAGGAGCAGCGCGATTACTCCGTGCAGGCCAAGTCGAGCGCCGACCAGCTCCTCTCCATCGTCAACAACATCCTCTATGTCTCCAACGTCGAGGCGGGCGGGCTGGGGTCCGCGAACGTCGACTTCGACATGTTCCGCACGCTGGAGCGCGTGGTCGAAGTGATGAAGATCGGCGCGCTGGGCAAGGACATCGAAGTGAAGTTCGTCTTCGACGAGAAGCTTCCGCCGATCTTCCGCGGGAACCAGTCCAAGCTGCGCCAGGTCATCACCAACCTGATGGACAACGCCATGAAGTTCACCGACGAAGGCTCGGTGACGCTGGCCGTGTCGCAGCAGACCGAGACCGAGACGCACCGGCTGCTTCGCTTCGAAGTGCGCGACACAGGCATCGGGATCGCACCGGAGGATCGTCTCCTGCTGTTCGAGAAGTTCTCCCAGGTGGAGGGTGGCAGCACCCGCCGCTACCAGGGCACCGGCCTCGGACTGGCCACGGCCCGCCACCTCGTCGAGACGATGGGTGGTCTCATCGATGTCGACAGCACGCCCGGCCAGGGGTCCACGTTCTGGTTCTCGATTCCGTTTCCGAAGCCGGCCCAGACGCGCAAGCCGATCGCATCCTCGGACCTCGAATTCAAGGGCAAGCGCGTCCTGCTCATCGACCAGTTCCCCACCAGCCGGAAGATCGTGCGTCATTACCTCGAGAACACATGGGAGATGCGCGTCGACACGGCGGAGAACGCAGCGGCCGCGCTCGCCGCGCTCAGGTCCGCGGCGGCGTCCGATCCGATCCGCGTGGTCATCTTCGACGCCATGCCGGACATCGACGGACTCTCGTTCGCCAAAGAAGTGCATGCGGACTCGAAGATCACCAGCACGAGCCTCATCCATCTCCTTCAGACGACCAATGACGTCAACCGTGAAGAGATGAGAGCGGCCGGCATCAATGCCTATTTGGCCAGGCCGGTCGGGCAGGGCGAGCTCTTCGACGCCATGACCGTCGCCCTCGCTCACGACGCCCTCCCGCTGGCCCGCACCGCCGCGCAGCCGTTCGACTCCCGCCCTGTCCCCGCGGCCGTGCCGCCGGAAAAGCGCAAGACCGTTCGCGTCCTGCTGTGCGAGGACAACTTTCTCAACATGAAGCTGACCATGAGCCAGCTGCACAAGCTCGGCTATGACGCGGACTCCGTTCCCAACGGCAAGGAAGCCATCGACGCGATCGACAAGAAGGACTACAAGATCGTCCTGATGGACTGCCAGATGCCGGTCCTGGACGGTTACCAGGCCACCATCGAGATCCGGCGGCGCGAAAAGGAACGCGGCGAGACGCAACGCCGCATCATCGCCATGACCGCGAACGCGCTGGAAGGCGATCGCGAAAAGTGCCTCGCCGCCGGCATGGACGACTACCTCGCCAAGCCGACCAAGGGCGACGAGCTGGAGACCGCACTGGCGCGGTACTTCGGGTAACCGGGCACCGGGCACCGGGCGCCGGGCACCGGTAACCGGAAACCGGAAACCGGAAACCGGTAACCGGAAACCGGAAACCGGAAACCGGGTAGACGGGAATCAGGAATCGGGAATCGGCCCGGAAACAGGAAGGAAACGGGTAAACAGGAAACGGCAGGAAACTGGTAAACAGGAAACTGGTAAACAGGAAACCGGAAACTGCCACCGGTTGCCGATTTCCGGTTGCCGGTTTCCGGTTTCCGGTTACCGACCCCACATGTTCGAGGAACACTTCGGATTCACCACGAAGCCTTTCGGCAAGACGCCTGACCCGGCGTTTCTGTACGAGAGCCCCCAGCACAAAGAGGCGCTGGCGCGGCTCGAGTACGCCGTGGAGGAGAAGGAGCTGGCGCTGCT
>DATKCA010000277.1:0-19333 GCA_035544675.1 Thermoanaerobaculia bacterium
GACTAAGGACTAACCCCTGGCACCTGCCCTGCAGTTATGGGTACAGATCGTTCTGGGAGGTTCCCTTGAGATTCTCAGCCGTAGCGGCAATGGTGTCGCTGTTGGTCGCGTGTGGTGTGAATCGTGGCGGCCAGGAAGTCCAGCAACAGAGCCTCGTCGAAGAGGAGGCCGTCTCGCCTTCCCCCGAGACGTTCGCGCTCGGAACCGAGCTGAGCGAGTCGGGCGCGGTTGCCGCGCGCGGCGCCTCGGACTCGATCATACGGGGAGGCGAGGTCTACGTTTCCATCGACGTCAACGGCGCGAGCACGGGCCAGACGATCGAGGTGCAGTGGCTCGATCCGAATGGCGACGTCATCCACAGCGAGCAGCGCATGGTGCCGAAGCAGCAGCGCTACGTCCCGTTCTCGTCGGGCCGGACCAAGGACTGGAAGCCGGGCTCGCATCGAGCGGTGATCGTGATCGACGGCCGTCGCGTCAGCGAGAAGAGCTTCGACGTGATGTAGGGAGGGCGGCGGCGCTCCACTACTTCACGTTGTCGGTCGGGTTCCGGTCGATGAGCTTGTTCAGCGGATCGATGCCCGACTTGCCGGGCTTGACCGGGACGAAGATCTCGAATGTGGTGCGCGGGCCTGTGACGTGACGCTTCTCCACGAGCAGCGCCTTGTCCTTCTCGTCGAGCGCACCGATGTCCATCCAGTCGTCGAGCGGCACTTCCTTCTCCACTCCGCGTCCGTCGGCGCGCAGCTTCTTCGACTCCGCGGCGATCGTCACCTTGTAACGCCCGTCCGGCATCTTCACCGACGCCACCTCGGTCACCTTGTTGTCGTACAGCGTGATGGTCTCGAAGAGATCGGTGATGAGCGACTGCTTGTCCGCGGGAGCGTGGCGGCGGAACGCGTCGAGCAGCTCGACGGTGCGGACGTACGGCGGGCCCTTGAACGCCCACTCGCCGATGATGTCGCGCAACGCGGCGTTGACGTTGTCCTCGCCGATCGCGTCGCGCAGCGCGTACATGGCCAGTGATCCCTTGCGGTAGTGAATGTAGGGCTGGTTCTCGACGCGCTGGAGCGGCTGCTCCTCGATCAGCTCGCCGCCCCGTCCCGCCAGGTAGCCGTTCAGCTCGTGCCGCAGGAACTTTCGCATCTGCTCCCGGCCGTACTCCTTCTCCTGGACCATCAGGGCCGAGTACTGCGCCAGCGTCTCCGTGATCATGGTGACGCCCTGCACGCGCGCGCCGATCACCTGATGCGCCCACCACTGGTGTGCCACTTCGTGCGCGGTGACGTAGAAGACGTAGTCGAGCGACTCCTCGTCGCGCAGGTCGGCGATGAAGCCGATCGACTCGGAGAAGGGGATCGTGTTCGGGAACGACTGGGCGAACCGCGCATAGCGAGGAAACTCCAGGATGCGCACCTGCGTGTGCTGGTACGGAGAGAAGTTCGCGGTGAAGTAGTCGAGCGACTTCTTCACTCCCTCGATCATGCGATCGACGTTGTAGGGATGCTTGCGGTCGTAATAGACCTCGATCGCGACGTCGTTCCACTTGTCCCTCTTCACCTCGTACTCGGCCGACAGATATGACCAGAATCCGAGGATGGGGGAGGTGGTCTTGTAGTGGAAGTAGCGGCGGCCGTTGGCGCTCCACTCCTTCTGCAGGTAGCCGGGCGCGATGGCGATCTGGTCCGGCGAGGTGCTCACCGTCGTATCGAGGTTCAGCCAGTCCGATTCCGCCGTGAGCTGATGGATGTTCCGCGCCTCCGGATCCTCCAGCGGCGGAAAGCGCTCCGGCTCGCCCAGGCCGTATTTGCGGCGTTTGTTGCGATCCTCGAGCTCGGCGAAACGCTGATAGCCGAGGTGAGGGAAGTAGGAGAAGTTGTTGACGAAGGTGCCGTTGCCGACGATGTCGGTGCCTCCGCTGCCGTTCACGAAGCCGCGAGGCTCGACGACGACCTCGAAGTGCATCGGCAGCGATGCCCCCGGCGCCATCGGCGAGGCCAGGGTATGGATCGCGTATCCGTGATCGCGACTGTGGGACTGGAGGACGGCGCCCGGGATGGTCACGCTGTACCGTGTCACTTCGGGATTCATCGAGACGTGCAGCTCGGAGATCGGCGCGGCCGTCTTGTTCACGAGCGTGTACGTGCCGCGGACCGCCAGAGCCCGCCGGTGCGGATCGATGTCCACGTCCGCCTTGACGTCGGTGATCTTCGGCATCGGCACCGCCGCGTATCTCTTGTAGGCCTTCTCGTACTGGGCCGACCGTTCCTCGTTGTCGTCCGTCGTCCGATAGGTGTTCAGCACGTTCGTGTTGTAGTAGATCCATCCGCCCGTGGCTGCAACGGCGGCCGCGAGCACGACGGCGGCGGCGGCAACCGTGCCGTCGAACCTCGATCCCGCGATGCGCAGGCGCATGCGCAGCGCCGACTCCGTTCCCCGCACCCACAGTAGATGGACGATCACGACGAGCCCGGCGCAGATCAGGGCCCAGTAGATCGTGAACCACGCCATCCGCGGTACGAAGTGGCCATACCCGTTCATGTCGGAGTAGGGGGCGCCTGTTCCGCCCGCGAAGCGGTAGAGGTTGTGCTCGAGGTCGAGCGCAGGCAGGACCGGAAGACTGACGATGTATAGCAGGATCCCCAGGAAGCCGATGTACTTGTTGTTGGTGACGACGTGAAGGAAGAACGCCAGCGTGGCCATCATCAGCATCGGCAGCAGCGTCTCCAGAAAGAGGCCGCGCGCGTAGAGCCCCAGCTCGTAATTGGTGTAGCCCTTCGCCGTCTGCACGGTGAGCGTGGCCAGCATCGCCGTAAAGAGAAGCAGGGCCACGATCAGATACAGCGCAGCGAGTTTTCCTGCCCACAGGGCGGAGGTGGCGGCCGGAGTGGCGTCGGTGACCTCGTTCAGCCTGGCCTGCCGCTCCCGGAAGACGATCTCGCCCGAATAGAACGCGATGATGATGATCGCAAAGAGGAGGAAGCTGCCGTCGATGGCCGTCAGCATGACGCCGGTGACGGGATAGATCTTCGTGTCGAACAGAGAGTCTGCGAACGACGCCGCCGCGATGACGTTGGCGAGCCCGAGCGCGAGGATGACCAGGAACGGGATGCTCTTGAGCGTGGTCGCGACCTCGACCCTGATCGTGCTGGCGAACTGGGCGAACCACAGGCCTCGGGCCTCAGGCCTCGGGCCTCGGGAGGAAACAGCCGGCGGTGCGGGGACCTCTGAGGCCTGAGGCCCGAGGCCCGAGGCCCGCTTCTTCCCCTTCGTCGCAGGCGTCTCGAAGCGGAACCTCCACGCCGTCAGCGCAAACACCGCCAGCCCGATCGACGTCCAGAGAATGCGGTTCCAGAGAAAGACACCGTCCAGGGGAAGGACCTGGGTGTTCCGCTCCACCACGGTCCAGTACCTGGTGGCCAGCGCGAAGGAGGTGATCCCGAACGGATCGAGCAGGGTGGCAGTCCGCTCCATCTCCAGGTTGTCGCCGACGATGGCGTTGGCGATGAGATAGCCGACCAGGAACGCCACCGCCACCGCGTAGGTGGCCACCGCGCTGCGGGTCAGGACCGCGATCGAGAAGAAGATCGCGGCGATCAGGATGATGTTCGGCGCGATGAGAACGAACAGCGAGTAGAGATACGGCCCGAGGTCGAACGGACCGATCCGTTCTTTCTCGAGCCAGGGCATGAAGCTGCCGAGCATGATTCCGCCGACCACGCCCAGGTAGATGAGAAACGAGACCAGGACCGAGCCGGCGAACCGTCCGGCCAGGAAGTCGGTCTTGCGGATCGGCGACGAGAAGAACAGTTCGGCCGTCCCGAGCTCGTGATCGCGCAACGCGGCGTTGGAGACGAAGGCCGTCGTCGTGAACACGCTGAAGACCGACATCACCAGCAGGAACTGCATGATCACGAACGGCGCGTTGCGATGAACGTTGCCGATCGAGCCGCCGATCTGGACCGAGTCCGACGTCACCGCCCCGAACGCCAGGAGGAAGAAGAGGATCGTGCAGACGTAGAAGACCAGGTGGTGCAGGTGATGGCGGACTTCGAACGCGAAGATCTCTTTGAACATCGCTAAGCCGCCGCTTCGTGGAGTGTCGAGAAGTAGACGTCCTCGAGCGATCCGCCCACCGGCTCGAATCCCTGGCCGGGGCTTGCGTCGCTCAGCACGTGCACCACGGTCCTGCCGGCCACCAGCCGCGTCGAGATGACCGCGTGGGAGGCCTGGATCGCTTCGAGCTCCGAGCGTGCGATCACGCGCCGCCAGATCCTTCCTTCCAGCGCCCGGATCGCCGCGGCCGGGTCGCCGCTCATCAGCACCCGACCCTCGGAAATGATGGCCATCCGGCTGCAGAGATCGGACACGTCTTCGACGATGTGCGTGGAGAGGATGACGATCACGTTCTCGCCGATCTCGGCGAGCAGGTTGTGGAATCGCACCCGTTCGCCCGGATCGAGACCGGCCGTCGGCTCGTCCACGATGATCAGCTTCGGACTGCCGATCAGGGCCTGAGCGATTCCAAAGCGCTGGCGCATCCCGCCGGAGAATGTGCCGAGTCTCTGCTTGCGCACGGCGTGGAGGTTGACGCGGTGCAGCAGGGCCTCCACGAGCTCCTTCCGGGCCCGGCGATTGGCGATGCCTTTGAGGACCGCGAAGTGATTCAGCATCGACTCGGCCGGCATCCTCGGATACACGCCGAATTCCTGCGGCAGGTAGCCGAGGAGCCGGCGCACTTGGTCCTTCTGCTTCAGGACGTCGATGTCGCCGAGCGTCACCGCGCCCGAGTCGGCCTCCTGCAGCGTCGCCAGCGTCCGCATGAGCGTCGATTTCCCCGCGCCGTTCGGCCCGAGGAGGCCGAACATGCCGGTGCCGATGTCGAGGCTGACGTCGTCGAGTGCGCGGACGCCGTTCGGATACGTCTTGGAGAGGTTGCGGATCGTGAGATGCATGGTGGCGTTATACGGCGTTCTGCTCCTCTGTGTTCTCTGTGAACTCTGTGGTTGAAATCAAACCACAGAGACGCAGAGGGCACAGAGATTAGAATCTGAGATAGTGTCCGATTCCCGCGTCCTCGAAGCTCTCCGCGGAACCTGGGGATACGACTCTCTCCGCCCTCTGCAGGAGCGGGCCATCGATGCCGTGCTCGGGCGCCGCGACTCGCTCGTGGTGATGCCCACGGGCGGCGGCAAGTCGCTCTGCTATCAACTGCCGCCTCTACTCAGTGGAGAACTGACCCTCGTGGTCTCGCCGCTCATCTCATTGATGAAAGACCAGGTCGACTCGCTCCGCCAGCTCGGAGTGGAGGCCGCCCAGGTCAACAGCACGACGTCGGCCGAAGAAAAACGCCACCTCGTCGCCCTCGCCCGCGCCGGAAGGCTGCGACTCCTCTTCGTTTCGCCCGAGCGGCTGGCCCTCGACCGCTTCCAGGAGTTCCTGGCCACGCTCGACGTCCGCACGTTCGCCATCGACGAGGCGCACTGCATCAGCCACTGGGGCCACGACTTCCGGCCGGAGTACCGCCAGCTCGGCGAGCTTCGCGTCCGATTTCCGGCTGCATCGCTGCACGCGTACACCGCGACGGCGACGGCCGCGGTGCGCCGCGACATCGCCGTCCAGCTTCGTCTCCAGGAGCCCGAGACCCTGGTGGGGAACTTCGACCGGCCGAACCTCTCCTATCGAATCCTGCCGCGCCGGGAGCCGCTCAAGCAGACGCTGGAGGTCCTGGAGCGCCACGGCGGCGAGGCGGGAATCATCTACTGCATCCGGAAGAAGGATGTCGACGAGACGACCGCGGCGCTGCAGCGGCGGGGAATCGACGCGCGCGCCTATCACGCCGGGCTCTCGCGCGAAGAGCGCACGGCCACGCAGGACGCGTTCGCCAGCGAGAAGTGCAACCTGGTCGTGGCCACCGTCGCATTCGGCATGGGCATCGACCGCTCCAACATCCGCTTCGTGCTGCACAGCGGGCTGCCGAAGTCGATCGAGCATTATCAGCAGGAGACGGGGCGGGCCGGCCGCGACGGGCTGGAGGCGGATTGCGTCCTGCTCTACTCGGCAGCCGACGTTCTGCTCTGGCGCTCCATCGTGCAGCGCTCGGCGGAGGAGGGCGGCGCGGAAGAGGAGTACATCCGCCACTCCCAGCGCCAGATCGACGAGATGGACCGGTACGCGCGCGGCGCGGTGTGCCGTCATCGCGCGCTGGTGAGCTACTTCGGCCAGGAGTACCCCTCGCCGAACTGCTCGGCGTGCGACCTCTGCCTCGGCGACGTCGAGGAGGTGGCCGATGCCACGGTCATCGCGCAGAAGATCCTCTCCTGCGTGGCCCGGACCGAGCAGCGCTTCGGCGCCGGTCACGTCATCTCCGTCCTTCGCGGCGAAACGACCGATCGCGTCCGTTCCCTCGGTCACGACCGGCTCAGCACGTACGGTCTCTTGTCATCGCATCCGCAGCACGAGCTGCGGGACTGGATGTATCAATTGATCGGACACGGGTTTCTCGTTCAGGAGGGGGACCGCTACCCCATTCTGCGTCTGACCGAGGCGTCGCGGCGCGTGCTGCGGGGCGAGGAGAGCGTGCGTCTGATTCAGATCGCGCGAAAAGAGAAGCGAAAGAAGTCGAGGAGCGAGGCGGAGTCGTGGGAAGGCGTGGATGGCGCGCTGTTCGAGTCGTTGCGCGCTCTCCGCCGCGAGCTCGCCTCCGCGCGCGGCGTCCCGCCCTACGTGATCCTCGGCGACCGCTCGCTGCGCGAGATCGCCCGCTCCCGCCCCCGCACGCTCGTGGAGCTGCGCGAGATCTACGGCATCGGCGACAAGAAGCTGGCGGACCTCGGCGAGCGGATCATGGCGCTCATGCAAGGCCCGTGAGAGGGACGACCAGAGGCGCGGGGGAGGACACGATCGTTCACGGAATGGAGGCGCGGGTGTCCTCACCCGCGCCCCCCGTCGTCCCCCTAAGGAACCTCTGCGTAAGCTCTGTGTCCTCTGTGACTCTGTGGTTTGACGTCAACCACAGAGTCACAGAGATCACAAAGTTGCGCAGAGGCTCCCTGAGGCCTAAGGACTAGGGCCTAAGGCCCGCATCTCCCGTGATTCCACGATACGCACACCCGGCGCATCCGCGCGCGCTGCGTCCACCAGCGTCCGCGCGACATCGCGCGCCTCGACCGGACGATATCGCGGCGGCATGAGCCAGCCGATCTTCTTGGCCAGCTCTTCGCCGCGACGGTGCTCGCCGCGCGGGCCGAGCAGCAGCGAAGGGCGCGCGATCGTTACGCTGCGGTATCCGAGGCGGAGGATGTCGTCCTCGGTCTCGCCTTTGACGCGGTTGTAGAACACGCGCGAGCGGGCGTTCGCGCCGAGCGCGCTGACCAGCAGAAAGTGCGTGGCGCCGCTCTTCATGCCGGCCCGCGCCATCTCCAGCGGCATGTCGTGGTCGATGCGCCGGAACTCCTCCTTGGAGCCGGCCTTCCTGATGGTGGTGCCGAGCGCGCAGAAAATCTGCGTGACCGCGCCGCCGGGAATGACGGCGCTCCACCCGGCCTGCTCCAGCCGCGGATGCGCCGGTAACGGCCGGCGCGTGAAGGCGACCACGTTCAGCGGCTCGTCGGCGAGCAACAGCGGGAGGATCTGGCCACCGACCAGGCCGGTGGCGCCGAGCAGAAGGACGCGGCGTTGCTGCATGGTCGTCATTCTGGCATTTCCGGCCTGCCAGGAGCGCCGCGGCTGCCCGCGCCGCGCCACGACACCACTATGACTGCAGCATCTCGAGCTCTTCGTCGCTCAACTCGATCGTCACCGCGGTCATGTTCTCTTCGAGGTGCTTCACCTTCGATGTGCCGGGGATCGGCAGCATGACCGGGGAGCGCCGCAGCAGCCACGCCAGGGCGACCTGGGCCGGCGTGGCGCGCCGCATTTCGGCGATCTTCGCCACGGCGCCGCCGCGCTTTGCCAGCTTCCCGGTCGCGAGCGGATACCACGGGATGAACCCGATGCCCTGGCGCTCGCAGTAGTCCACCACGGCTTCCCATTCGCGATCCCCGAGGTTGTAGCGGTTCTGCACCGAGACTACGGGGAAGTGTTTGCGCGCCCGCTCGATCTCGTCCACCGTGACCTCCGACAAACCGATGTGCCGGATCTTCCCCTCGCGCTGAAACTCGCGCACCGCTCCGAACTGCTCGTCTTCGGGAACGTCCGGATCGATGCGGTGCAGCTGCCACAGATCGATGCGCTCCAGGCGCAGTCGCTTCAGGCTGCCGCTGAGCCCTTCACGCAGCCGCTCCGGCCGGCCGTTCACGGTCCACTGATCGGGGCCGGTTCGATCGAAGCCGCCCTTCGTAGCGATCACCAGATCCTCCGGGTACGGATGCAGCGCCTCGGCGATGAGCTCTTCGCTGACGTTCGGGCCGTAGGACTCCGCCGTGTCGATGAGGTTGACGCCCAGGTCCACCGCGCGGCGCAGCACCGCGATCGCTTCGTCGTGATCCGCAGGCGGACCCCACACGCCTTTGCCGGTGATGCGCATCGCGCCGAAGCCCAGACGATGGACGGGAAGGTCACCGCCCAGCGTGAGCGTACCGCTCAGCGATGCGTTGAGTGGCCCTGTTTTCATGCATCGCTCGCATGCACTGGCGGTGCCGCATCAGCCCGCGTAGGATGCGGCCGATGAGACGCCATGTAGCAAGAGTCACCGCGGCGGAGAAGATCGCGGCGGGAGGCGGCCACAGCGTCCGCACCATCCTCGATCCCGGCCAGTGGGAGGAAGCCGACCCGTTCCTCCTGCTGAACGAGGACTGGTTCCCGCCGGGAACGTTTGGCGATCATCCCCATCGCGGCTTCGAGACCGTGACGCTGGTTCTCGACGGAACGCTCGGTCATCGCGACAACCGCGGCCACTCCGGAATCCTCGGCCCCGGCGATGCGCAGTGGATGACCGCCGGCCGTGGCATCATTCACAGCGAAGAGCCGTCCGCGGGCGTGGTGCACTCCCTGCAACTCTGGCTCAACCTCCCGGCCGCCTCGAAGATGATCGAGCCGCGGTATCAGGACCTGCGAGGG
The DNA here is from genome assembly GCA_035544675.1 of Thermoanaerobaculia bacterium. Classification (GTDB taxonomy): domain Bacteria; phylum Acidobacteriota; class Thermoanaerobaculia; order Gp7-AA8; family Gp7-AA8; genus DATKCA01. The sequence goes on from DATKCA010000277.1 coordinate 9,058, forward strand.
AGCGAGATGCCCGTGAGACGTGAGCCGGGCGCGACGCTTCGCGTCTACTCCGGCTCTTCGGGAAACGTGAGAGCGAAGACGCTCAACAGCGTGCCGGTGACGATGGTGGAGATGCGGCTCGACGCGGGCGCATCGGTGTCGCAGGATCTGCCGGCCGGCTACAACGGCTTCATCTACATCATCGAAGGAGGGGGGCGTTTCGGTGAGGCGGAAACGATTGCGCGCGCGGCGCAGGCGGTGTGGCTGTCGGAGGGCGACGAGATCACGATCGCCGCGATCGAGCCGATGCACGCCATTCTCTACGCGGGACAGCCGTTGCGGGAGCCGATCGCCGCGTACGGACCCTTCGTGATGAGCACACCGGAGCAGATCAGGCAGGCGTTCGAGGATTTTCGCGCCGGCCGGTTTTGACAGAGGGCTGCGGAGCCCGATGACATGACCCACCTCTTCGGCATGCTGCCCGCGGACCTGGTTGCCCACCTCGGCGCGCACGGCGCCGGCATTCGTGAGGCCGAGGCGCGTCGCGTGCTCGCGCATGCCGTCGCGCACGGGCGGGAGGGACATCCTGTGGCGCGGCCTGTCCCCCGTCGTGTCGAGGCAGCGATCGATTCGTTGACGGAACGGACGCGCCTCGAGGTCGTCGAGCGCGCCACCGATCCCTCCGACGGCTTCGTGAAGTATCTCTTCCGGCTGCACGACGGCGCGACCGTCGAGGCGGTTCGCATCCCGCTCGAAGTCCCGGGCCGATTCACCGTCTGTCTCTCGTCGCAGGCCGGCTGCGCGATGGGATGCACGTTCTGCGCGACGGGCCGCCTCGGGCTCGCACGTGGTCTCGAGCCGTGGGAGATCGTCGCGCAGTTCGTGGCGGTGAAGGGCGAGGCGCCCGGGCAGGTCACCGGCGCGCTCTTCCAGGGACAGGGCGAGCCGCTGCACAACTACGCCGCCGTGATGAAAGCGGCGGAGATCCTCGCGCACCCGTGCGGGGGACGGGTCTCCGCGAAGTCGATCACCATCTCGACGGTCGGGCTGGTGCCGGCCATCCGCCGCTACGCGCGCGAGCTCCGTCCATACCGTCTCATCGTGTCGCTGACGTCGGCGCTCGACGAGAAGCGGCGCGCGCTGCTCCCTTCCGCCTCCGCGTGGCCCGTCAGCGAGCTGGCCGGCGCGGTCCGCGAATACCAGCTCTCCTCCCGCACTCGCGTCACCATCGCCTGGGTCCTCCTCGGCGGCGTCAATACGGGTGTGGATGAAGTGGAGGCGCTGCGACGCCTCTTCGCCGGAGTGCCGCTGCGCCTGAGCCTCATCGACGTGAACGACGCGCGCGGGGACGGGTTCCGTCGCGCCACCGGAGAAGAGCTGTCCGCGTTCCGCGACAAGCTGCGCACGCTCGGCATCCCGGTCGTGCGGCGCTATTCGGGCGGCGCGGCGAAGCACGCCGCATGCGGCATGCTGGCGTCGATGTCATCCCCGGCGTAGCGAGGAATACGGGTGGCCGGGTGGTGACTACTCCGTGAATCGGAACGACTCCAGCGCCAACGGCATCTCGCCTTTGACGCCGAGGTCTTCGGGGGAGCTCAGCTCGGGGTGGTACGAGGTGCCGAGCATCAGCAGCGTCACGCCTTTCGTCCCGTCCGGTGTGGGCAAAAGGATCGAGCGTATGTACACCTGCACGGGTGTGCCGGCGGCGTCGACTGTTGACTGGAACAGCCCTTCGTATCCCTCGTTCGCGCCGACGGTGACGCTTCCCTCGCGCACCCTCTGCAGGTTGCCGAACTGCTGCTCGAACTGCGCGCCGAGCTGATTCACCAGTTCCGAGTAGAGCTGCTCGTTGGCCTCGCGGCTGCCGGCGGTGTTGAAGTAGCCGACCGTGAAGCTCTCCCACGTCTGTTCCCGGAAACGCCGCTCCACGGCGACGAAGTTGATGCTGTCGGCGCCCTGCGGCTTGACGATCCAGCTCCGCGGATAATCGAACTCGAAGCCGACGTAGGCGTTGGAGAGGTTGCCGGTCCGTCCGTCGGGAGAGTTGACGTAGCGCTCGACGTCCGCCGGTCGCGACGTCTGGTCCTCGGTCATTGCGTCCGATGCCGTCTGTTCGATGCGCTGGCGAGCGCTCTCCATGAACGAGGGCATCGCGTCGCGCGTGAACCAGTACGCGCCGAAGAGGGCGAGCGAGATGAGGATGCTCAGGCATCCACAGCCGCCGAGGATGAGAGGCGTTTTCGAAGTCTTCATCGCTGGTAGGTCAGTCTTGCCACGTCCTGGCTGATGATGAGCGTGTCGCCCGGAGAGAGACGCGCTTCACGAATGCGGTTGGCGGTGTCGTTGAGAAACGTGCCGTTCGTCGAGCCTTCGTCCACGGCCATGACCGCGCCGTCGCGCACGCCGATCCAGACGTGCCGCTTCGACACGCGCGCATCGTCGATGAGCACCTGGGAGACGGTGGCGTCGCGGCCGATGTAGAAGCCGCGCGCCTCGATGTTGATCGTGCGTCCGGTCAGGGGGCCGGAGACGCCGTGAAGCGCTCCGAACGCGTGCATCTCCCTCACGTCCAGAACGACCGTCGCCATCGGCGGTGCCGGTTGCGGCACGGATTGCTGAGGCGCCGGTGCGGATTGTTGGGGCGCCGGTGCGTACTGTTGAGGCGGCGGTGCGGACCGTTGGGGCGCCGGTGTCCTCACCGGCGCAGCCCCCGCGGCCGCCCGCTTCTTCCCGAGGAAGTACGCGATCGCCGCGGCGATCACGAGAAGGATGCCGAGTACGAGAAAGAGTACTCCGCCGGCCAGGAGCAGAACCTTCATCAATTCCCCTTGTCTTCGTGAGTGCCCGGAATCATATCCTCGAAGCGGTCGTCATCGGCGGCCCGGTTTGCCTTTCGGCACGAACTTGTTGAATGGCCGTTTGGGCGGACCGGACGGACGGCGCGGGCGAAGCGGCCCTTCTCCCTCGTGCGGTCCGGCCAGGCGCAGGTTCACGGGGCGTCCCTTGAACTTGGCGCGGCCGACGCGCTCCAGGACCTGGCCGACAGAGGTGGACGGAACGAAGACGTACGTGACGTCGTCCCGGATGTCGATCGGTCCGATGTCGCGTCCGGGGATGTCGGCCTCGTTGGCAATCGACCCCACGACGTCGGCGGGACGGATGCCGTCGCGCTTTCCGACGGACATCGACAGACGAACAGGCCGGGCCTCGTCGTGGATCCGCCCTGTTGGGGCGCCGGTGTCCTCCACGGCGCGGACCTCTTTCACGGCCAGCGGCTTGATGCTGGCGATCTTCACGGCCGCGGCGGCGATCTCGGCGGTGTCGTGCTGCCCTTCCTCGATGAGCTGCTCGACGAGGTCGAGGTACATGTCGAGGTCGCCTTCCACGATCGTCTTGCGCAACGTCTCTTTCATCGTGGCCACGCGCTTGGCAGCGACGTCGGCGCGCGTCGGCACGCGCATGGGCTTGATCTGCGTGCCGATGAAGCGCTCGATCTCGCGCATCATCCGCCGCTCGCGCGGCGTGATGAACAGCGTGGCCACGCCGCTGCGGCCCGCCCGCCCGGTCCGCCCGATGCGGTGTACGTACGCCTCGACGTCGTACGGGATGTCGTAGTTGATGACGTGGGTGATCTTCTCCACGTCGAGGCCGCGCGCGGCGACGTCCGTGGCCACGACGATCTCGATCTTGCCGGCGCGCAGCCGCCGTATGACGTTCTCGCGCTCGCTCTGCTTCATGTCGCCGTGCATGGCCACGGCTGCGAAGCCGCGGCCTTCCAGACGTTCGGCCAGCTCGGCGGCGCCGTTCTTCGTGCGCCGGAAGATCAGCGTGGCGTCGTTCTCCTCCACCTCCAGGATCTGCGTCAGCACCTCGAGCTTCATTCCCTCGGACGTGCTGAGGAAGCGCTGCGCGATGTCCGGCGCGGCGATGCTCTTGTGCTCGATCTCGACGCGCACCGGCTTCGACAGATGCCTCGCTGCGATCCGCAGCACCTCCGGCGGCATCGTGGCGGAAAAGAGCGCGATCTGGCGCTCCTTCGGAGCTTCGCCCAGGATCCGCTCCACGTCGTCGATGAAGCCCATCTTGAGCATTTCGTCCGCCTCGTCCAGGACGATCATGCGCACCTGATCGAGTCGCAGGCTCTTCCGGTCGAGGTGGTCGATGAGCCGGCCCGGAGTGCCCACCACGATCTGCACGCCGCGCTCGAGCCGCTTGAGCTGGGGAACGATCGGCGCGCCGCCGTAGACGGGAAGGACGGTGACCTGCATTCCATGCGCGTACGTATGGAACGCCTCGGCCACCTGCATGGCCAGCTCGCGCGTCGGCGTCAGCACCAGCACCTGGGTGGTGCGGCGGCCCAGGTCGAGCTTCTCCAGGATGGGCAGCGCGAACGCGGCGGTCTTGCCGGTGCCGGTCTGGGCCTGTCCGATCATGTCTTTGCCGGCCAGGAGCACGGGGATGGTGCGCTCCTGAATGGGGGTGGGGGCCTCATAGCCGAGTGTGGAGAGCGTGGCGAGGATCGACTCGCGCAGGCCGAGAGCGGCGAAACCGATGGGGTCAGGTCTTTCCTTTTGCACTTTCCTGGGGATGGTAGCGAAATCAGCGGTCCGATGGGTTGGGCAGGGTAACTCTTGGGCCGGATGCGGGCAGCCTTTCGGCCGCTCCCGACATATTCGCCTTGACAGATACGTTGTGGGGAAATATATTCGCTTGGACGAATATGAAGGAGGCGATCATGGCCAATCTGCAGGAATCGATCAAGGACAAGTACGGCGCCGCGGCGCGAGCGGTAACCGAGGGATCGAAGGCGAGCTGTTGCACCCCGAAAACGAGCTGCTGCTCGCCGAAGCCGCGGGCCGGGAACCCCGACCCCATCACCTCCAGCCTCTACGAGGGCGACCAGACCGCCTCCCTGCCCGAAGAAGCGGTGCTGGCGTCGCTCGGCTGCGGGAACCCGACGCTCCTGGCCGTGATCCGGGAAGGTGAGACGGTCCTCGACCTCGGGTCGGGCGGCGGCATCGACGTGCTGCTCTCGGCGCGACGGGTGGGGCCGGCCGGCAAGGCCTACGGCCTCGACATGACCGACGAGATGCTGGAGCTGGCGCGCGAGAACGCCCGCCGGGCCGGCGCGAAGAACGTGGAGTTTCTCAAGGGCGAGATCGAGAACATCCCGCTGCCCGACAACTCGGTCGACCTCATCATCTCCAACTGCGTGATCAACCTCTCCTCCGACAAGGATCGCGTTCTGAGGGAAGCATTCCGAGTTCTCAAGCCGGGCGGCCGCTTCGCCGTCTCCGACATCGTGTCGCGCGGCGAGGTGCCGGAAGCGATCCGCCGGAACATCGAGCTATGGGTCGGCTGCGTGGCCGGCGCACTGCACGAGGCTGAGTACCGCTCGCTCCTGGCCGGGGCGGGATTCGAGGGCATCGACGTCGAGCCGACGCGGATCTATTCGACGGAAGACGCGAAACCGTTCCTGCGCGACGCCGGCTTCGACGTGGACAGCATTCCCGACGAGGTCGACGGCGCGTTCATGAGCGCGTTCGTCCGGGCCAGGAAGCCCGCCGTCAGGTGATGCGGAAGCCCTCTACGGCCGGAACACCTTCCTGATGCGGTCCAGCATCTCCCGCGGGGAGATGTCCTCATCTTTCTTGCTCTTCGGCTTCTTCTTGGCGACCGCGCGTGCCGGCTGAGCGGATGGCGGCGCCGTGTTCCTCTCGATCTCCGCCAGCGCGCGATCGCGTCCCGCCTCCGCGGCCGTGCTGTGCGGGTACTTCTCTAGGTAGCTCTCGTACCGCACCAGGCTCTCTTCGAAGCGGCCGCTGTTGAGCAGCACGTCGGCCTCTTCCAGGGCCAGGCGTTTCTCCTCGAACTCGGACAGGCGCTCGGCCGGGATCGTCACCGTGGGGGTGGGATCGGTGCGCGCGCGGATGACGACGATGGCGAAGATCGTCACGGTGAGGAGGAGGGCGATCGTGGCGACGAACAGCCGGGTTGGAACCGTGGAGCTGAGCGCCGGCGTCCTCACCGGTGTCACGGCCGCAGGCGCGGGTGAGGGCGCGGGTGAGGACACCCGCGGTCCATTCAGCGAAGCCAGCGCCTCGGCAGCGCTCGGACGGGCCTCGGCGCTCTTCGCCATCAGCCGGGCCACGAAGTCGCCTGCATGACGCGGCACGCGCGGATTCACGTCCGACACGTGCGGCGGCTCGAGCCGCAGCACGTTGTGCAGGATGGCTGCGATGTCGTTCGCGGCGAACGGCTTCACGCCGGTCAGCATCTCGTAGAGCATCGCGCCGGTGGAGAACACATCGGCACGCTCCGTCACGCCCGCGCCGACGATCTGCTCCGGCGACATGTAGTTGGGAGTGCCGATGAGGGAGCCGGCCTTGGTGATCGACGAGCTCTGCGGCCGGGCGATGCCGAAGTCGGCGATCTTGGCGACGCCGTCCGCGGCGATGAGGATGTTGGCCGGCTTGATGTCGCGATGCACGATCGACCGCTGGTGGGCCAGCGCGAGCCCGCGCAGCACGCCGGCCGTGATCGCCAGCGCGACGTCGACGGGGACCGCTTCCGGGCGCAGCCGCTTCATCAGCTGCTGAAGCGTCTCGGTCTCCACGAGCTCCATGGCCAGGTACGAGATGCGCCCGTTCTCGTAGCCGACCTCGTAGAGCGTCACGATGTTCGGGTGCAGCAGCGACCCGCTCAGCTCGGCCTCACGCTGGAGACGGAGGAAGTACTCGTTCATGGCCGTGGCGTCCTCGAACTGGCCGGGCGGAAGCTGAATCGTCTTCAGGGCCACGCGCCTGCCGATCCGCCGGTCGCGCGACGCGTAGACCGCGCCCATGGCGCCGCGCCCGAGGAGATACTCGACCTCGTACGGTCCGAACGACTGCGGAGTGGTGATGTCGGCGGCGGTCATCGATCCTGGATCACGCGCGCGATCAGCGCGTCGATGGCATTGATTCGCTCTTCCAGCCTGTCCAGACGCTTCTCGATGCGGTCGAGCTGCGTCTCCGGTGTCACCGCGTGCACGATCTGAGTGGATATCCCCGGACTCTCGTCGCCGACCGGGCGCGTGAACAGCGGCAGCGGCAGCATCGTCGGCTCGACCTCATCCTCGGGATAGCACTTGGTGACGAGGCGCATCAGCTCGCCGTACCGCGCCACGACGGCGCGGATCTGGAGGCCGGTGGTCGTGTGCAGGACGTTGAGCGCGGCCGACTCGAGCGGATTGATCGTGGCCACGGTCAGCTCCTGGCCGGTGAGCCGCAGGGGAACCACTTCGTATTCGCGCGCCAGGGCGCGCGGAACACGGCGCTGCAACGCCACGACGTCGGCATCCGGAAGCGGGTCGACGAGCGGCAGATGCGTGACCTCCACCATCCAGTCGGCGAAGCGCTTCTCGTCGATCATGCCGAGGTCGATGAGAGTGGGGGCCAGCCGCCGGTGGCGGAGCTGAGCGTCGCGCTGCGCAACGGCCAGCTGCATCGGCGAAAGCAGCTGTGTCTGTACGAGAAGCTGTTCCAGAGTCATGGTGTGGCGCGAACGGCTCTCGGTCTCGGATTCTGACTCACGATGAACAGCCGCGCATCATTCTGCGTGTAGATACGGCCGTCGTGGCCGATGGCCAGTGGAGTGTATGCCGCGCCATGGGCCTCCTGGAGGAAGATCCGATCGATGAGCTTGCCGTCCTGCCCGATCGCGTACAGGTAGCCGTCTTCGGCATTCGCGAAGACGACCCCGTTTCTGTCGACCGCCACCGCGTTCACGCAGAATTCGAAGTTGTTCGGACGGTTCGTCACGCACTGGATCTCCCCGTCCGCCAGGCGCCGGCAGGTGCGCGTCTCGGTGTTCCGGTACTGCCACTCCACGCGGAACTGCGGGTCGAGCTGTGTGATGAGGTACTGCTCGGGATCGTTGGGCGTGACCGCGGTGCGGTTGCTCGGGCAGAACTGCGGGTTGCTGCAGTAGGACGAGACCGCGTAGCGGTTCTCTTTCAGGATGACCGAGTACGTCCCGTCGTGCTCGTAGATGGCCGGAGTGATGTCCCATCCGAACGGGTACGAACGGAGGAAGCCGCCGTTCGGCGCGAACATCATGAGATGCCCCTGCAAGTAGTTGTAGCGCGACTGCGCGCCGTAAATGATGTTGCCGTCCGGCGCCACGACCGGCGACGACGTGGAGAGATCGGTGACGCGGCCCGAGCCCGGCTGGTTCTCGGCCGGATCGACTCCCGTCATCGCGTCGATGCGGCACCCCCCGGGAGCGCCGTTCGGCGGAAGAAGGACGTTGCAGCCGTCCAGAAAGCGGTTGCGCAGCGTCGAAGACCACTTCGGCGTCAGGTCCGCGTTCGCCGCGACGAGAAAACCCCATCGCTCGTTCAGGTGCGCGCGGCTGACGGTGTAGACCGTACCGTCCGGCGCCACGGCGGGAGAGATGTTGATGCCCGGCCGCTGCGCGCCGCACGGCGCTCCCGGCGCCATCGCGTCACGCGACGGCGGCCAGGGGAGCTGCGCCGTGCTGAAGTTGGTCGTGCAGAGATCGGCCGATGCCGGCGCGTTCGGAGTCAGCGACGCGAACGTCGCCACCGATGACTGGCCTTCCGGCGTCACGCGTACGAGCCAGGAATTGACCGGATCGTTGATAAACGGTCCGCTGACAACCAGCCGGATGGCGTTGTAGTAGACGTCGCCGTTGTCGGCCACGGTGGGCGGGCCCGTCACGTAGGTGGTCGGATCCTCCGTCACGCCGAAAGGATTCACGCGCATGATGCGGGTGCCGTCGGTCCGGCTCAGCTTGTCGATGGTGCCGCCCGCGCCCGGCGCCCAGATGGCATCGCGCGACATGGCCACGTGATACACCGGTTCCCAGAACGGACCTCCCGGCGTATTCATCGGCACCGGCTTCCAGTCCGTCGGGTAGGACCAGCGTGTCTGGAGTGGTCCGCCGGACATGCGGCGGAGCGACGTCACATTCCAGATCTGGCTCTCCGGAGTCGTGAAGGAGGTGTACTCGCCCGTGCGGGTCACCACCACGATCTCGTCGCGGTCGACGAGCGGCACCGGATAATGAGTGAGAAGGCTTCCGCCCCCCGCCCCCTTCTTGAAATTGACGAAGGGATCGAGGAGCATCTCGGCCTCGATGCGCTGGAGGCGGTGGCCCACGGCCGCGCTGTTTCCCTGATGCCGGCCGTTGGCTCCCCACTGGGACCAGGGCTCTGCGGACAGAGATGAGGCGAATGCGAGGATGACGAGGAGCGGAGCGCCGCCGACCCGGCGGCATGGAGCGCCGCCGACCCGGCGGCTGAGGTTCACGAGGGGGGACATGTCAGAATCATGACATGCGTTGTGCGGTTCTTATTGCACTAATGGCTGTTTCCTGCGCTTCTTCAACCCGGAACGACAGCGAGATCGACGCGCTGATGCGGGACTACCGGGGGACGAATCCGGGCGCGAGCGTTCTCGTCGCGCGCGGGGGCGACGTCGTCTTCCGGAAGAGTTACGGAATGGCGAACATCGAGGCAGGCATCGGCGCCTCTCCCTCGACGCACTATCGCCTCGCATCCATCACCAAACAGTTCACCGCCGCGGCGATCATGACGCTGGCCGAAAACGGACGTCTCTCGTTCGACGACCCGGTCCGGAAGCACCTGCCATCGCTGCCCATGTGGGCGGAGCCGATGACGATCCGGCACCTGCTGACCCACACCTCGGGCGTCATCGACTACGAGTCCGTCATCCCGAAAGGGATGACCGCTCAGCTCAAGGACGCCGAGGTCCTGGGCATGCTGGAAGGCGAGACGACGACGTATTTTCCGGCCGGGACGAGCTACCGCTACAGCAATACCGGCTACGCGTTTCTCGCGCTGATCGTGGAGCGAGTGTCGGGGATGCGGTTTGCCGCCTTTCTGCGCGATCAGGTCTTCGGGCCCGCGGGCATGCGCTCGTCTCTCGCGCACGAGGATGGGATGTCGACCGTCCCCGGCCGCGCATACGGCTACAGCCGCGACGGCGAGCGCTGGAAGCGCACCGATCAAAGCCTCACCAGCGCGGTCCTCGGCGACGGCGGCATCTACGCGTCGATCGACGAGCTGGCGCGCTGGCTGGCGGCACTCGACGGCGGCCGTTTCGCCGCCGCAGCCGAGCCGCTCGTGGCGACCAGCGATCAAGAGGTCCACTACGGATTCGGCTGGCGCGTCGCCGAGCATCGCGGCCGCCGCACCGCCGGCCACACGGGCGAGACGATGGGGTTCCGCAACGCGATGGTCCGATTCCCGGAGGAGCGGCTGGCGGTGGTC